>JAHILF010000031.1 GCA_018897105.1 Pseudomonadota bacterium | reverse complement strand
CAACAATGTCACATCTCCCATCGCAGAACGTCGCATAGGCCAGGGAATCAAATCAACCAAACGTGAAATCAAGCCCACCAGTTCTGGCGATACTCCATTCCGAACCAAAGTCGATGTCTTCATACTCAGATCCTCCTCTTTTAAAGTATGAAAACATTATAAACGGTAATTTAGTATTTTCCAAGTCCCTGATTTTCGCCAAACCCGCGAAAAAAATTCAGTCCCCTCAGTCTGGAGAAAATTCAATCTGTCTCCCGGCCGTATAGATCGTTTGTTCAGGAGTTTTTACCGCTCAGGGTTCGTATGTCATCAATGATGAGATAGAGGGATGGGACCAGAATCAGGGTGATGATGGTGGCGAAAAGGACGCCGAATCCCAGGGAAATGGCCATGGGGATCAGGAAGCGGGCCTGGCGGGATGTCTCCAGGATCATGGGCGCCAGGCCGCCGAAGGTGGTGATCGTGGTGAGGATGATGGGTCGGAAGCGTTGCGCCGAGGCCGCCTGAATGATCTGCAGGGCCGTGCCGCCCTGTTCCTGCCGCAGTTCATTGGTTCGGGTGACGAGCACCAGAGAGTCGTTCACCACCACCCCGGAAAGGGCGACAATGCCCAGCAGGCTCATGATGGACAGGGAATACCCCAGCAGGAGATGGCCGAAGATGGCGCCTATAATGCCGAAGGGAATGGCCACCATGACAATCAGCGGCTGAATATAGCTGCGGAAGGGGATGGCCAGCAGGGCAAAGACCACCAGCAGGGCCAGCATGAAGCCTATTTTCAGGTTGCTCATATTTTTCCGCATATCGGCCTGCCGGCCCTCAAAGCTGTAGCGTAGGCCAGGATAGTTTGCGGTCAGCCGGGGCAGCAGGGTTTCCTGCAGGTCGGTGATGATTTCTCCCGCCTTGCTGCGCGGAGTCACATCGCACTCCACCTGCACCACCCGTCTGCCGCTTCTGCGGGAAATCTCCATATAGGCCCGGCCGCGGGTGATCTGCACCACATCACGCAGGGGGACCTCCTTGCCGTCCGGGCTTTGCAGCATCAGTTCATCAACATGGTATTTTGAGATACGTTCCGCTTCCGGCAGCCGCACCATGACCCGCAGTTCATTTCTTCCCCGCTGCTGGCGCACGACTTCGGCGCCGTAATAGGCGTTGCGTATCTGCCGGGCCACCTCGCGGGCGGTGAATCCCAGGCTTTTGCCTTCCGGCAGCAGGGTGAAATCAAGCTGCTCCTTGCCCGGGGTAAAGCCGTCATCAACATCGGTGACCAGGGGATAGGCCTCCAGCCCCTCAGCCAGTTCGCGGCTTGCCCGCTGCAGCACATCCAGATCCCGGTGGTTGAGTTCAATGGTGATGGCGTTGCCTGAGCCGGGACCACCTGCGTCGGATTCGAAGCGCAGTGATTTGATGCCGGGAATCTCGCCGGTCAGCTGCCGCCATCTCTTGGTAAAGGCCGCGGTGCCCATGATCTTGTCGCGCACATCCGGCGGAGCGAGATAGACCGTCATCTCGGCCTTGTTGCTGCCGCCATGGCCGATTTCCGTGAAAATACCCTGCACCAGTTCCTGTTCCTTGCCTGTTTCCGCTGCGGTCTGGCGGGCGGCCCGCAGCATGCGCCGGGTCACGGTATCGGTTTTTTCCACGGCCTCACCGTAGGGCATGGTGAGTGTCGCCCGGGCGTAATCGGATTCGAGTTTCGGATACATTTCCATGCCCATGCGTCCGCTTACGGCAAAAGAAATGGTCAGCCCCAGCACGGCAATGGCGATGGCCAGGGTGATATAGCGGTAACTGAGCACAAAGCCGAGGAAGGGCAGGTAACGGTTCTGCACCCAGTTGCTGAAACCGGTGCTGAAGTCCTGCTGTCTGGCGTGCAGGTATGCCCCCAGTCCCTTGCGTTTTTTCTCCTTTTGGTGGGCGAGATGGGCCGGCAGGACAAAGATACTCTCAAACAGGGAAACGGCGAAAACGGTGCAGACCACCAGCGGAATCACTCGGAATACCTTGCCGTCGGTCCCGGGAATGAAATAGAGGGGCATGAAGGTGGCGATATTGGTCAGGATGGAAAAGGTGACCGGCATGGCCATGTCCCGCGCCCCCTTGACTGCCGCCTCCAGCGGCCGTAACCCCATCTGCCGGTAATGGTAGACGTTTTCACCCACCACAATGGCGTCATCCACCACAATACCCAGACAGATCAGATAGGCAAAGAGGGAGATCATGTTGATGGATACGCCAAAAAGAGGCAGCAGGATAAAGGAACCCATGAAGGAGATGGGGATGCCCATCATCACCCAGAAGGCCAGACGGAATTCGAGAAACAGGGCCAGCATCACCATGACCAGGCTGAGGCCCATGGCGCTGTTGCGCAGTAGCAGGTCGATGCGCTGGGCAAAGATCTCCGAGCGGTCGCGGCGGACATTGAGTTCAATGCCGGTGGGCAGAGAGGCCTTGAACTGTTCCAGGTGGCTGCGAACGGTTTTGGAAATCTGGATCGGCGTCTGGTCGCCGACGCTGTAGACATTGACCATCACCGCCGGTTTGCCGTTATAGGTGGCGTAATAATCGCTGTCACGGTAGCCGTCGTCGATGGTGGCGATCTGTTCCAGTAGCACCTGGCTGCCGTCGTCTTGGGTGATGATCGGCAGCCGGGCGAACTGACGACCGAAATCACGGCGCTCCTTGACTCGGATCAGGATTTCGCCGCTCTGGGCCTTGATGGAGCCGCCGGGCAGATCAACCGAGGCATTGCGCAGACGGCTGGCCAGTTCCTCCAGGGTGAGATTGTAGCGCCGCAGATTTTCCAGGGGAACTTCGATGCCGATCTCCAGTGGCCGCACCCCGGAGAGGTCAACCTGGGTAATACCAGGGTCCTGCAGGAGCTGGTCGCGCATCTGCTCGGCAAGTTCGTGCAGGGAGGCGGGCGCGGCATCGCCGGAAAGGACCACGGAGAGGACGACCCTCTTGTTGGTAAGGATGGTGATCTGCGGTTTTTCGGCCTCCTCTGGAAAGCTGGTGATACGGTCAACCTCGCTTTGCACGTCCTGGGCCAGCTTCTGCAGATCCGTGCCGGTCAGGGCCTTTACATACACGAGGCCCAGACCTTCCGCTGCGGTGGAAGTCACTTCGTCCACGCCGTCAAGGGCGCTGACCGCCTCTTCCACTGCCAGGATGATGCCGCTTTCCACCTCCTCGGGACTGGCACCGGGATAGGAAACCGCCACCTCCACCGTATCCACGTCAAAAACCGGGAAAAGCTCCTGTTTGATGTTCTGCAGGAAGATAAAGCCGCCGATGATACAGGTCAGCATCAGGAGATTGGCCGCCACCGTGTGGCCGGCCATCCAGGCAATGGCACCTTTGGCGATTTCCGGGGGACGGTTGTCTGCCATTAACGCTGCTCCGCCTTGTCGTCTGTTGCGGTCCGCAGGGCCATGCCCTGCACCGGTGCGGCAAGAGAGGTGGTGATGAGCCGGTCGCCGTCGTGCAGACTGTTTTTCACAAAGACGTACTCGTTTTCATCCCAGGCGATTTTCACCGGGCGGATATCCAGGGTATGCTGCTCGGTCATGAGCCAGACCAGGCCGCCTTCATGCAGGGCCGAGCGGGGGATGCGGAAGGCGCTGGGCAGCGTTTTCCCCTGTATTTCCACCTGGACAAAGGTATTGATGGTCAACTGCGGTTTGCCCTTGTTGTCCGGTTGCAGGCAGAGGGGGTCTTTCACCTCCACCAGCAGCCGGGCCATCCTGCTCTGCTGATCGACTCCTGCCATCAGGGATTTGACGGCGCCGGTGCGGAAGGCGTCCCCGCCCCAGCCGGTAAGCTGGGTGATGCGCACGGCTGAGCCTTGCCTGCTGTTTGTCCCCGGAATATTTATCCAGTCGAGCCTGTCGGCGGGGATGGATACTTCAACCCAGTACTGATCGGTGTCGATCAGGGTGACCAGATTGCTGCCTGCTGAAATCTGTGAGCCGAGCCCCACCTGCCTTTCCTGGACCAGGGAGTTGAAGGGCGAGACAATACGGGTGCGGGCCAGATCGAGTTCTGCCTGCTGGAGAGCGGCCAGGGCTGAATCCAGAGCGGCTTTGCCTGCCTTCAGTTGCGGTTCGCGCAGCACAAGTTCTTCATTCTCCTGCCTGATTGTTTCACCGAGCAGCTTGTATTCGCTTCTGGCAACCGACTGTTTGCCCATCTCAACTTTCAGGGCATACTCAGCCTGGGCAACATCACTTCTTCGTTGCCGGACGGCAAGCTCGTAATCCGTGGGGTCAATGAGCAGGATCTCTTCCCCGGTGCGAAAACGGCCGCCCGGCAGCAGCTCCGGTTGCATGCTGACGATCTCGCCGGAGATGCGGGCGGCGAGATTGACGCTCTGGGATGGCATGACAGTGCCCATGGCTTTGACCAGCACCTGATGGGCGGCAGCGTGCAGTTCAGCGGTTTCCACCAGGATGGCGCTGGCCTGGGGAGGTTTGCGCTCGGCCCGGGGACGATGGAAAAGCCAGTATGCGGCAATGGTTCCGGCGCAGGCCAGAATGATGGCGATGAGGAGAACCCGCATTGCCTTGCCGAGTTTTTTGTCTGGTGTGGTGTTGTCGGTCATATTATGTACTCTTTTTCATTCTGCTGTCTTTTGGCTGTCCTTCGGGTGTATGCGGTTGAGGTAAGGGCGGTTCGCAAACCGCGCCTACTCCTCACTTTTTACTTCTCACTTCTCACTCTTTTGCATTTCCCATCCTCCGGCCAGGGCACGGTAAAGGCTGATGCGGTAATCGATCAGCTGGCGGCCGGCACTGATTCTGCTGCGCTGGAGGCTCTGGTAATTCAGGATGGTGGTGAGGAAGCGCAGAAAGTCCATGTCGCCGTAAATGTAACGCTCTTTAGTCTGTTCCATGGATTGATTGGAAAGGGCAAGCTGTTTGTCGAGGCTGGCGAGAAAATTGCGCTGCTGGGATTCGGCAAAAAGGGCGTCCTCCACCTCCTTCACCGAGGTGAGAATGGCCTGGCCGTAACCGTGCAGAGCTTCAGCGGCCGCCCCTCTGGTGCGGTCGACCTCCGCGGCCCGCCGGCCGCCGTCAAACAGCGGGGCGGAAAGGTTGCCGGCAAGATTGGCCAGCCAGTTGTCAAAGAGATCACGGACATTGCTGTCGCTGGTTTGGGCCTCGGCCGACAGGCTGATTCTGGGAAAGCGGTCGGCAATGGCAACGGCGGTCCGCTGGTCGGCGGCCTGAACCTGGTAGTAGGCCTTGCGGATATCAGGCCTTCGCTGCATGAGCTGCGCGGGCAGGCCGGTATCCGGCATGGGGGGCAGGTCGACTGAACCTGTTGCCGCAGGAGGGACAAAGATGCCCGGAGCCTTGCCGATGAGAATTGCCAGCTGGTATTCCAGCAGCTTTTCGTTGGTGCGGGTAATGATCTGTTCGCCCCTGGAGGCCTCCAGGATCTGGCGCTGCTGCAGCACGTCAGTGGCCCGGGCCTGGCCGTTTCTGAACTGGCTGGTCACCAGCTCAAGATATTTTTCATTGATGTTGATCTGTTCCTGCAGAAGTTCACTTTGCTTACGCTGTTCCAGCAGCTGGTACCAGACAGTGGCCACATCGGCTGACAGGGTTATGGCCGCGGCCAGCAGGTCTTCCTGGCTTGCCAGCAGATCGAACTCTGCGGCCTGTTGGCCGGCGCGTACCCGTCCCCACAGGTCAATTTCATAACTTGCGGCAAGTCCCAGGCTATAGATTGAGGAGCTGTCGCTGTCTGTTCTCACGGTTTTCACCGTCTGGCGCGTCAGTTGCGCGGTGCCGTCCAGGCTGGGCAGCAGATCGGCACCGCTTTTGCGGGCAATGGCGCGGGCCTGCGCCAGACGGTCCCAGGTCATGCGGAGAGTCAGATTGCTAGCGAGACCTTCGGCAATCAATTCATTAAGATTTTCATCCTGCAGGGCGAGCCACCATCTGTCGGCCGGCGACTCCGTGCCGGTGGCGCTGAATTGCTCAGGAACATCAATGGGGGCAAAAAACTCCTTGATGACCGAGGTGCACGAGGTCGTGACCAGTGACAGCAGGCAGAGGGCCGCGGTGAGCAGCCATTTACTTGGCGAAGCATATGTGCTTTTTTGCCGGGTATTCATGTTTTATTGCTCTGATTGCCTGCTGTTGGGGGATTGTTTAGGCCCCTGTCGTTATTTTCATGTGTTGCCGCAACGATTTGGCCTGTGGCTACCTTGTCCGCCCGAGTCCGGGCCTGCGGCGGACAGCTGCCATCCCGGCCCGGGAGAAGGTGACAATATGGTCGTAAAGACATCAATGTTATGAAGGGCAAAGCCGTTTGTTTCGTTTGATTTGCCTGCCAGCAGATGTATTGCGTATTTAAAATGGCCATTTGAGTAAGTCAACATGTTTTCTTGGCCTGTTCTTCCCTTGTCGCCGAATGCCCTGACCCAAGACAGGTGCGAGTTTTTTCTCTTGTGTCAAAGAGCTTGTTACTTCGCTTTTGCTGCTGCTATAATATCTTTGATAATTTATGGAATTGATTTCTTTCCTTATTATTGTGATCAAAGAAAATGATGGGAAAAAATACTTAAGGATAGATTATGTCACCTCTGCGCGATATTTCCATCGGAACAAAACTTTTCCTTCTCATGGGTTTTACCGCCTTTCTGGCACTGGCCCTGGTGGCCACCTCCCTTGTAGTTTATGAAAAAGCAAATGCCGGGAAATTTTATTCACGGCAGCTCATTTCCATGGCAGACATCATTGCCTTAAACAGCGGGGCGGTTCTGACATTTCAGGATGAGGCGGCGGCCCGGGAAATATTGCATTCCCTGGCGGCGAAACCGGAAATCGTGCTTGCCATTCTGCATGACAAAGACGGCAATATTTTCTCCAGTTACCACAGCCCCGGGGTAAATGAAGAGGAATTAACTGCGGAATTGGACAAGGTGCATCAGGACAAAAAGAAGGTTCTTGATGAGCTGGCGGCCAAGGGAGGGATCATCTTCATGTCCGCCAATCATATGCATGTCATACGTCCGGTCCGCATAGGTAATAATCTGCAAGGTGAAAATGATCTGGCTGGCGCCATTCATCTGGTGGATAACATGCAGTTGCTTAACAGCCGGCTGCATGCCTATTACACGGTAATGGCAGTCGTTGTCGTCATTACCTTTTTTGTCGTGCTCGCCCTGGCGGCCAGACTGCAGAGATTATTCACCGAGCCCTTGCTGGAGTTGATGCAGTCCATGGCCACGGTCAGGCGGGAGAAAAATTATGCGGTGCGGGTCAGGAAGACAAGCAACGACGAGTTCGGTACCTTGATCGACTGCTTTAACGACATGATCACCGAGGTCCAGAGCCGGGACGGCGAACTGCAGGAATACAGTTCCGGCCTGGAGAGGATGGTTGAGACCCGCACCAGGGAGCTTTCCCTGGCCAATGATGAGCTGGCGTCCCTGGTTGCCGATCTTGAGCAGGCAAAGGAGGCGGCTGAGCAGGGAAGCAAGGCAAAAAGCGAATTTCTGGCCACCATGAGCCATGAAATCCGCACACCGATGAACGGCATACTCGGCATGACGGAACTGCTGCGCGGCACAGGACTCAACAACCGCCAGCTCCGCTTTATCCAGACCATTCAGCGCGCTGTTGACTCGCTGATGGGGGTCATTAATGATATTCTCGATTTCTCCAAGATCGAGGCCGGCAAGCTTGAACTGGAGAGTCACACCTTCAATCTGCTCGAACTGCTGGAGGATACGGCGGAGATGATGGCGGAGGGGGCTCATCTCAAGGGGCTTGAACTGATACCCGTTCTTGCTGACCATCTACCCGAGGTACTGCAGGGAGACTCCAATCGTCTGCGGCAGATTATCGTCAATCTGCTCAGTAATGCCATCAAATTCACAGAGACCGGTGAAGTGATGCTGCATGTTCAGCCGGTAAGTGAAAAGGGTAATGAAACCACCCTGCGCTTCACGGTCCAGGATACCGGTATCGGCATATCGCCGGAAATACAGGAACACATATTTCAGGCCTTTTCCCAGGCTGACAGCTCAACCACCCGCAAATATGGCGGGACAGGACTTGGCCTGTCGATTTCCCGCAAGCTGGTGGAACTGATGGGGGGAGAAATAGGAGTGGAAAGTGAGCTGGGCAAGGGGTCGACTTTCTGGATTACCGTTACCTTTATCCGCCAGCAGCCGCAGGGAAGAGGTGAGGATGAACAGCATTTGAAAAATCTGGTGGGGCTGCGGGTGCTTATTGTCGATGATAATGCCGTCAATCGCGCCATTCTGAAAAACCAGGTCAGGTCCTGGGGCATGAGCAGCGATACGGCGGAGAACGGTTTTCAGGCCCTGGAAAAATTACAGGAGGCGGCAGGGGCGGACAAACCCTATGATGTCGTCCTGCTTGACTGGCATATGCCGGAGATGGACGGCATTGAGCTTGCCAGAATCATTCGCAAGAATTTCGACAAGAAAGATCTTCTTCTGGTGATGCTTAGTTCGGCGCCCTTTGATGAGGAATCGGTCAAGGCAACCCAGGCAGGTGTTGATCTCTATCTGAGCAAGCCGGTGCGGCAGAGTCTCCTTTTCAGCTGCCTGACCACGCTGTGGGAAGGAGCTGCAGCGGCTGCCGCCGGAGAAGGCCAGGAGCAACACCCTGGCGCTTTGCGGGCCGAATCATTGCCCTTCAGGGCCAGTATTTTGCTTGTTGAAGATAATCTTGTCAATCAGGATGTGGCCCGGGAGATGCTGCATTACATGAACTGCCAGGTAGAGGTGACTGAAAATGGCCGGGAGGCCCTGGATGCGTTGGCGCAGAAGGAATTTGATCTGATCCTCATGGATTGCCACATGCCGGAGATGGACGGGTTTACCGCTGCCGCAGAAATCCGACGCAGGGAAGCGGAAAAAGGAACAAAGAGACGGGTGCCCATTATCGCTCTGACCGGCGATGTGCAGACCGGGGTGAGGGAGCAATGCCAGGCGGCCGGCATGGATGATTTTCTGGGCAAACCCTTTTATATGAATGATCTGCAGAATATACTGGGCAGATGGCTGGCCGGTCGCATTCTGCCTCAGGCATTCCCGTCTGCTGCCCCGGGGGATACCGCGCCTGCCGGGGAGGCTCAGACCAGGCCTCTGCTTGATCAGAAGCGGCTTGACATGATCCGTGCCATGCAGCGGCCGGACAGTCCCTCTGTGCTTGACAGGATTATCATTATGTATAATGAAAGTTCCCCTGAAATTCTGCGCGCCATTCATGAGGCGGTGCAGAAGGCCGATGCCGAGTCCCTGCGGGAAGCGGCCCATAGCCTGAAGACCAGCAGCGCCAATCTCGGTGCCATAGAGCTTGCCTCCCTGTGCAAGCAGCTGGAGGATCTGGGTGGCGGCGCCAAGGCCGAGGCGGCGGCAGAGCTGCTTGGCCGGCTGGATGATACCTATCAGGAGGTGATATCCGCCCTGGCCCTGGAGATGGAGAAAACAGGCCATGAATAAGATCCCAGAAGAACAGATTGTTGTGCTTATTGTGGATGATGACATGGCCCAGCGTCTGCTCATGCGGGAAACACTCCACGACAGCCGGCTGGTGGTGGAGGAGGCGGCAAACGGCGTGGAGGCCCTGGCCGCTTTTGAGCGATTTTCACCCGATCTCGTGCTGATGGACGTGAAAATGCCGAAAATGGACGGCTTTACCGCCTGCTCAAGGATGCGCAAGCTTGCCGGCGGCCAGGATGCGGTCATTGTGCTGGTCACCGGGCTTGAAGATTTTGCCTCCATTGGCCGGGCCTTTGACGCAGGCGCCACCGACTTTATCACCAAACCGGTCAACTGGCCTCTGCTCAGCCACCGGGTGCGCTATCTGCTGCGGGCAGGCCGCGCCTTCCGTAATCTGCGCCAGAGTGAAAGACGTCTCTCCATTGCCCAGAACATCGCAAGTCTGGGCAACTGGGATTGGGATATTGATAAGAACAGCATTTACTGGTCCCCCCAGATGTACAGGATTTTCGGCCTGCCGGCGGAGGAATCCACGGCAACAAATGAGGTGTTTCTCGAACGGGTGCATCCGGATGAGCGCGAGTCTGTCACGGACCTGGTTCGCAAAGCCCTGCAGGCCAAAAAACCGTACAGCATCGATTATCGCATTACCCTGCCCGACGGCGCCTGCCGGAATGTGCATGAACAGGCCGATGTCGTGCATGATGAGGAAGGAAATCCGGTCAGCATGCAGGGCACGGTGCAGGATATCACCGAGCGGATCAATACCGAGGAAAAGATCCGTTTCCTGGCCTATTATGACGGGCTGACAGGCTTGCCCAATCGGCAGCTGTTCCTTGAGCATTTTAATCAGGCCCTGTTTGCCGCCCAGCGGGACGGCAGCAAAGTCGCCCTGCTCTATCTCGATCTAGACCGGTTCAAGCGCATCAATGATACCCTGGGGCATAGTGCCGGCGATAAACTGTTGAAGTCGATTTCCATCTGTCTGGCGGACAGCATCCGCTCCTCGGATATCGTTGCCAAGGCATGTTTTCCCGACAAGCACGGGGTCACCCTGTCACGGCTGGGCGGTGACGAGTTCACCATCCTGCTGACCAGGCTTGCCGGGGAGGAACACGCCGGCCGCGTGGCGCAGCGAATTCTTGATCTGCTGAGTCAGCCGACCAGGATAGCCGATCAGGAGGTTTATATCTCGGGCAGTATCGGCATCACCCTTTATCCCAGTGATGGTGAGGATGTGGATATGCTGCTCAGAAATGCTGATGTTGCCATGTACCATGCCAAGGAAAACGGCAGGAATTCCTTTCAGTATTTTTCCGAGCAGATGAACCAGCGGACCATGGAAAAACTCAGCATTGAGACGGATTTGAAGAAGGCGCTGGAGAGAAATGAGCTGCTGCTCTATTATCAGCCTCAGATAGATCTGCAGACCGGCAAGCTCGCCGGAGTGGAGGCGCTGGTGCGCTGGCTGCATCCCCGGCTGGGTATGGTGCCGCCGTCCATGTTTATTCCCATTGCCGAGGAGGCGGGATTGATAGTGGAACTCGGCCAGTGGGTGCTTATTGAGGCCTGCCGGCAGGCGGTACGGTGGCAGAAGGCCGGGTTTGCCCCGCTGCGCATGGGAGTCAATATCTCCAGCCTGCAGTTCAAACATCAGAGCCTGGCAGCGCTGGTGGGGCAGGTTTTACAGCAGACAGGCCTGGCCGCCGGCTGTCTCGAGCTTGAGCTGACGGAAAGCGCCATCATGCAGAATGTCAGTCAGGTTAACGATACCCTGATTGAATTAAAGGAGCTAGGCGTCAATCTCTCGGTGGATGATTTCGGTACCGGATACTCGTCCATGAGTTATCTGAAGAGATTTCCTCTCGATACCTTGAAAATTGATCGCAGTTTTGTCATGGATATCACCACAGATGCCAATGATGCCGCCATCATCAAGGCCATCATTGCCCTGGGGAAAAGCCTGGGGTTGAAAACCATCGCCGAAGGGGTGGAGACCGCTGAACAGCTGGCCTTTCTGCAGGAGCAGAGATGCGATGAGATTCAGGGATTTTTTATCAGCAGGCCTTTGCCCGGTCTGGAAGTGGAACAGTATCTCATTGACGGGAAAAAATTCTGTTAAACCGCCTTCCGGACTGCGGAAAAGCGCTACTGACGTCATGGAGTTGTTAGATATAATCCTTGAAAATTTCCCGGATACGGATAATATTGACGATCTCATAACAACAGAAAATTACCACAGAGAGCACAGAGCTAACTGACTGTAATAGAAAATATTTCTCTGTGATCTCAGTGTGCTCTGTGGTGAAAAAGACTTTTTGCCCGCAAGGGGCATAAATACGAGTTCATCAATATAATACAGTAAAAGAAATCATGAGATTTGCCCTGGAAGTATGCTATGGTTGGCTTGATCCTATGGATGGCCAGAAAACAGAATTGATGAGGCAGTGCTCCTGACAGTCAGGAGGGAGAGTTGCTGTTGGAGGATGATATGAAAAAAGGAGCAGTTGTCGGTATATTTTTATTTGCGCTTATGGCACTTGTTGCCTGTTCAACCCCCTATAGAATGATGCTCAAGGACGGCACGGAGGTCCAGACGCTCGATGAGCCGGAATTTGATAAGGATACGGGATTTTATGAATACCAGGCGCCGGATGGCAAACATGTGCGGGTCAACAAGGAACAGGTTGTAGAGATCAAGGAAATGTGAAGGTGCAGGCAAAAATTCTTGCGCCGAATTTTCGTGATGATAAATCAGGAGGTTTATGCACTGTACGGCTGTCGAGAGGTTATTACCCGCAAGGGGCATAAACACGAGACAGTCAAATGGGATGGCTTCGTATTTATGCCCTTTGGGTAAAAAGTCCCGGCACACCCTGCCAGAGGTAAAGAGCCTGCAGACCTGTTCGATCTTTATGAACCCTGGCAGGTTTTTTATTTGAGAGCACGCAGAAATGGAAGCCCGAATCGATAAACTGGATCTGGAAAATGTCATGGCCTGTCCTGATTGCGACCTGCTGCTGCAGCAGGTGGAGGTTGTCCGGGGCCAGAAAGCGCTCTGTCCCCGCTGCGGACACATGCTCTACTCTGCTAAAAAGGACTCGCTTGACAAGACCCTGGCGTTGTCTTTTTCCGGACTCATCCTCTATCTGCCGGCCAATTTCCTGCCGCTCATGACCCTGGATACCCTGGGACTTGAGAAAAGTGGTTCCATTTATGACGGGGTTATCTCCCTGTACCAGCACCGATATTTCTTTGTTGCCATCATGGTGGCTTTAACCAGCCTTATTTTTCCCCTGGCCAAGCTGTCGCTTCTTTTTCTGGTTTCCCTGGCCCTCAAGCTGAAGTTTTATCCCCGTTTTCTCTCGCTCTGCCTGCGTTATTATCATCATCTTGATGAATGGGGGATGCTTGAGGTATACATGGTCGGCATCCTGGTGACGATTATCAAGATGTATCATATGGCGCATATCCAGTACGATGCAGGCTTCTTCTGTTTCATCGGGCTGTTGTGGGTCGCCCTCGGTTCTTCGGTGGTGCTGGATGAGCATCTCTTCTGGCGTCTCATTGAACAGAAAAACAGCTGATGCATCAACGGCAGGAGTCGGGGAGGGGGGGAAGACCATGATGAGTGATTTTCTTACTGCCAGGGAGGCTGGGCTGGCCCTGTGCCAGGATTGCCATAAGCTGATCCCCTGGCAGGTACAGCATGAGCAGGGAGGCGCCATTTGTCCCCGCTGCGGTGCGGATGTGCATCTGCGCAAGCCGCACAGCATCAGCCGCACCTGGGCGCTGGTGATCACCGCGGCGATTCTGTTGGTTCCTGCCAATGTCCTGCCGATTATGGAGGTGGATTCCCTGGGATCAGCGGCTTATTCCACTATTTTAGACGGTATCATCTATTTTTTTGAAGAGGGTTCTTACGCTATCGGCATCATTATCCTCACCGCTAGTGTGCTGGTACCGTGTTTTAAAATCATCGGCATTGTCCTGATCCTGCTGTCCATCCATTTCCGATGGAAAAGCTGGCTCAGGCACAAGACACTGCTGTTTCGGGTCATCGGTTTTATCGGACGCTGGTCCATGCTTGATATTTTTGTCATCGCCCTGCTGCAGGTTCTGGTTAATTTCGGCTATCTGACCTCCATTGAATCGGCACCGGCCGCCACCTATTTCACCGGGGTGGTGCTGACCACCATGTTTGCCGCCATTACTTTTGATCCACGTCTTCTGTGGGATGCGTGAAAGGAATTTTTTCGCCATGCAGACGCCTGATGTAGAGAAAAGAAGAGGCATCTCACCCATCTGGATATTACCCGTTATCGCTCTGCTTATCGGCGGCTGGCTGTTGTTCAAAGGGGTGCGCGACGCCCCTATCGGCATTGTCGTCCACTTTGACAACGCCGAGGGCGTTACCGCGGGCAAGACCAAGGTGATGTACCGGGGAATTCCCCTGGGCATTGTCCGGGATATTACGGTGGATCCGGGGTTGCAGACCGTGGCCATGGCCATTGACATGGACAGCGGGGCCAAAGGAAACCTGGTGGAAGACGTTAAGTTCTGGATAGTCAGGCCCGAGGTGTCGGCCGGCAGGATCAGCGGTCTGGATACCCTGCTTGCCGGCAGCTACATTGAGGTGCAGAAGGGCGAAAGCACGGTTGCCCGCCGTGATTTCATCGGCCTTCCCCATGCCCCGGCAGTACCGGAAAGGGCTGCCGGCCTGCATTTCAAGCTGAAGGCTGATGAGCTGGGCTCGGTGCAGCGGGGAACGAAAATCTTTTTTAAGAACATTTCCATCGGTTCCGTGCAGGGATATGCCCTTGATCCGGAGGAGGGGGTGACCATCGACTGCTATATTGATCCGCAATACCAGCATCTGGTCCGCAAAGAAACCCGCTTCTGGAACAGCAGCGGCATTACCCTGCAGGGGGATCTTACCGGATTCAAAATCCACCTGGAGAGTATGGCTTCCCTCATCTATGGCGGCATCAGCCTGTACACCCCGGAAGAGAAGAAGGACAGCGTGCCTGCGGAAAACAATGCGGTGTATCACCTGTACCGGGATTTTGACGAGGCGGACTACGGCATCAAGATAACCCTGCAGCTGCCTTCCGGCATGGGGCTTAGCGCCGGTTCCTCCAAGGTGATGTATCGCGGCTTTGAGGCTGGCATTGTCAAGAGTTTGACTTTCAACAAGGATGCCAAGCATAGTGTCACCGTTCAGATTCTCATGCAGCCCCAGGCGGAGTTTGCGCTCAGGACAAAAACAAAATTCTGGGTGGTCAGGCCGCAACTGTCGGTGAACCGGGTGGAAAATCTTGACACCCTGATCAAGGGTTCCCATATCTCTTTTGCGCCCGGTGGCGGGGAATTCTGTGATCATTTTATCGTGCAGGAGCAGCCCAATTCCGAGGAGATTCTGGAGCCGGGGAGCAGGTTTACCCTTATTGCCGATAATTCCAGATCCTTTTCCCTGGGCGCCCCGGTTCTTTTTCGCAAGCTGCAGGTGGGTGAGATAACCGGTTTTGACCTTGCCCCGGATGGCAACCATGTGCAGGCCCAGATTTTTATCCAGGAAAAGTATGCCCATCTGGTCAAAGCCGATTCCGTCTTCTGGAAGGTCGGCGGCATGCGAATCGATGCCGGTCTGGAGGGTATCAGTGTGGAGACGGAAACCGTGACATCCATTCTTGCCGGCGGTGTGGCATTTGCATGCAGGAACCTGGAACAGAAGTCCGGGGCACCGGCGGCAGAGCCGAATGCCTCGTTCACCGTGTTTGACAGCTACCGTGAGGCAACGGAGGCCATTTCTTCCCTCAAGCCCAAGGGGCTGATGGTGCAGCTTGCGGCCGGCAGTCTGCAGTCTCTGTCAATCGGTTCTCCTGTTTTGTTCAAACAGATCGAGGTGGGTGAGATTGCCGGATTCCATCTTGATGAAAAAAAACAGGACATTGTTATCGATGTTTTTATTGCCGAAAAGTATGACCATCTGGTCAGAAACACCAGCAGATTTTACAATGTCAGCGGTATCAGCGTGGAGGGCGGACTCGCCGGCATCCGGATGCGCACGGAGTCACTCAAGAGCGTTATTGCCGGCGGCATCGCTTTTTATACTCCGGCTGAGGGAGAAGCGGTTACAGCCGATCACCTCTTTAATCTCTATGCCGATTATCAGAGCGCCGAGGGTGCGGACAAGGCTACCATCACTCTCCATTTTGCCAAAGCCAAAGGGCTCAGAAAGGGGGTCGAAGTCAGGTACCAGGGCATCACTATCGGCATTGTCCAGGAAGTGAAGTATGGGGCGGACATGGACTCCGTGGTGGCGGAGGCGTTGCTTGATCGGGGTGCGGAACGGTTTTTCCGGCAGGACACCCAGGTCTGGCTGGTCAATCCTGAATTCAATCTTTCCGGCATAAGCAATCTCGACACGATGATCATGGGGCCTTACATTGCCGTAACCCCCGGCCATGGCAAGGCGACATTAGAGCTGACTGCGCTGGGCACCCCGCCGGCCAGGGAACGGAGCAGCAGCGGACTCGATATCGTGCTGGAGACCGATACCCTCGGTTCCCTGAAAAAGAATTCCCCGGTTTATTACCGGCAGGTGGCCGTGGGCCATGTGTCCGGTGCTGATCTCGGCCCGAACTCCCTGCAGGTCTGGGTCTATGTCAATATACACCCCCCCTACGAGGCCCTGGTCCATGAGCATACCGTGTTCTGGAACGTCAGCGGCGTCAGGGTGGATGCCGGTCTTTTTTCCGGGGTGCAGATCGATACGGAATCCCTGGAGGCAATTGTTGCCGGCGGTATCAGCCTGGCAACGCCTGAAGGGGAGGCCATGGGCCGGGAGGCGGAGCCGGGCAGCCATTTTCTGCTCCATGACCAGGCGGATGCCCGCTGGCTTGGTTGGCAACCTGCCATTGAGCTGAACAATGAGCCTCTTGCAAAATGAACATCTACTCCGATCGGCTAAAAATATCCTGTGCGGCCATCCTTGTGAAATCGTCCTCAACGTAGCACTGCTACGCTTCCGGGCGGTTTCACAACTCATCCTTGTACAGAAAATTTTTCTCTCGATCTCGCTACGACGTTCATTTTGCAAGAGGCTCCAATGGAAAATAATTCGCTCCTTTGCTTGTTTTTTTATGCCATACTTTTTTTTGTGAAAGTCCTGAAACCCATGCAGATCCAATGAATGAAAGCCAGAAAATAATAGCCATATTCAGTACGACCATCTTTCTGCTCATCTCCCTGGTTGTCGGCGGCAGCATCTATTTCCTCCACAGAACGGCGGTGCGGGAGCAGGGTATCCGGCTGCTGGAAATGACCATCAGCAGGGCGAATTTGATTGAAGCCCTAGTCGGTGATGTTAAAGACCTTTCCCCCGTCAGCACCCAGCCGGGCGGTTTTGACATCAATATGTTTCTGCTGGCCCTGAACCGGCATGCGGGAGAGATTGCCGAAGAGTCGCAACGCATGACCTCTTTTTTTGCAGACAAAAATGAAAAGAGGAGTAAGAGCCTGGAGTTTGTTATTGCCCGCAGGGTGGGTGAGAGGGTTTATTTTATCAATTCCCACGGCAAGGAGATGCCCCCGGTTCCTTTGGCTTCCGTCAGGCAAAAACCCATCGGCCAGGCCATCCTGGGCGAGACCGGGGTCAAGCAGGTCATTGATCATCAGGGGTTGCCGGTGCTGGTGGCCTTCACCCATATTGAGGGGACCGACTGGGGACTTGCCTCGAAAATCGCCATTGATGATATGCAGACCGCTTTCCTGAAGGCGAGCTTTTTATCCATCGGCGTCGCCCTGGTGCTGCTGCTGATCGGGGCAACCGTTCTGCTGATCATTGTCAATCCGCTCATCTACAGCCTTGAATCCGCCCGGGATGAGGCGGCAACCGCAAATCGCACCAAAAGCGAATTCCTGGCCAACATCAGCCATGAGATCAGGACGCCGATGAACGGCATCATCGGCATGACCGATCTTGCCCTGCAGACTGATCTGAGCCAGGAGCAGCGATCCTATCTCAATACCGTGCAAGGTTCGGCCAAGAACCTGCTCGGTCTGCTCAATGATATTCTCGACTTCTCCAAGATAGAGGCCGGCCAGCTGGAAATGGAAGTCCTGCCCTTTGAACTGCGGGAAACCATTGAGACCTGTGTGCAGACATTTGCCGCCCAGGCCCACGAAAAGGGAGTTGAACTTTTTTCCTATCTGCCTGCGGGCCTCCCGGTGGAAATTGTCGGGGATCAGCTGCGGCTCAGTCAGATTCTCTTTAATCTGGTGGGCAATGCGGTGAAATTTACCCAGCAGGGCGAAATCGTCGTGCGGGTCGAGCAGGCGGAAGCTGATACAACGGATGATTCTATGCTGCTGTATTATTTTTCCGTTTCCGATACCGGCATCGGCATCCCTGTGGGCAAACAGGAAATGATCTTTGACACCTTCAGCCAGGCGGACAGTTCGGTGGCGCGGCTGCATGGCGGAACCGGCCTGGGCCTTTCCATTGCCAGGAAACTGGTGGAGATGATGGGCGGCACGATCCGAGTGGAAAGCACACCCGCCGGCGGCAGTGTCTTTCGCTTCACCGCTCGTTTCCGCCGGGGCGTTGCGGCGAAAGAGCAGGCCGCGTTCCAGGTTGATACGTCGAAGCTCCCGGTACTGGTGGTGGATGACAATGAAACAAATCGCTACATCCTCAAGGAATTTTTACGGGGCTGGAACTTCCCGGTGGCTGAGGCTGCCTCAGCCGAGGAGGCAAGGCGTGAGGTGGACCGGGCAAACCGGGCCTCCCAACCATACCGGCTGTTGATTCTCGATTATCGCATGGCCGGACGCAACGGCCTCGAACTGGCGGAACAGCTTGTCGAAAGCCTGGGTAGCGCCATGATGCCTTTCATTCTTCTTTCCTCCTCGGTGGAAAGAGGCATTTCCAAAAGGTGTCAGGAGCTCGCGAAATGTTTTTTTCTGATGAAGCCCTTTAAAAAAGAAGAGCTGGCCCGCTGCATCCGTTTTGCCGTGAGTGGCCGACAACCGGAAGACAGCCCGGAGAAGAGAAGAGACCAGGAGCAAATCGCCGGTAAGGTGAACGTTCTGCTGGTGGAGGACCACTCCATCAACCGGGAGCTGGCAAGAATTCTGCTTACCAAGCGAGGATACCAGGTGTTCGAGGCTGAGGATGGGGTTGCGGCGCTTCGTCTTCTGGCGGAAAACAGCATTGATCTGGTGCTGATGGATGTGCAGATGCCGTTGCTGGATGGTTTATCGGCCACAAAGATGATCCGTCTCTGTGAGGAAAGAAGGTTGGATGAAGCCCAGGAGCTTTATCCTCTGCTGGTAGAAGGTGAAAACGCCGGCCTGGCCGACAGAATCTGCAATGTCTATGGCGGTGGTCATCTACCGGTGGTGGCCATGACCGCCCATGCCATGCAGAAAGACAGGCAACAGTGTCTTGAGATTGGCATGGATGACTACCTGACCAAGCCGTTTAATGCCGCAGCTCTCTATGCGGTGCTTGACAGATTGACCGGCCCCGGCGGGTCGCCGGAAGTTGCGACAAAAGAGCCGCAAACGCTGCCGGCCCCCGCCACGGTGCTGGAGGCCATGCAGCACAAACTGCAGCAGCAATATAACTTGAAGCCGGAAAAGATCAGAGATATTGTCAAAATCACGGTGAAAAGTCTGCAGGAGCATCTTGAGGAGGCCGAACGGGCAGAGGCCGACGGCGACTTGGTTGCGCTCAATTTCGCGGCCCATGCCATGAAAGGCATTCTCTTGAATTTCTTCCTTGATGATCTGGCCCGCATGGCAAACGAGGTGGAAAGGGCCGCCATGCGCAAGGAGGAGGCACCGTTTAAGGTGATGCTGGCCGAATTGCGCAAAAATCTGGAAGTATTTTTTGCCGAATAAGGTAAAATAAACTCTGGAAAATAGGTTAATTCTGCTGGCCGCACTGTTCTTTTATTGCCGGGTCAACAGGGTTTTGCCAGACATCAGGCCTCTATCGACCTTGCCGGTATCCGGCAGGAGCAACGGACAGCTTTATTTTAACCGGACCTCACGGTGAGAGATTTCTTTGTGACGAAACAGGCGGCAGAACTCAGATATGCAGTCCGTTTGCGGGTGGTTTTCAAGTATTTCGGGCAACTGTGTCTGGTGCTTGCGGCGTTGACTGTTGTGACGTTGCTGATGTCCTTGTTTTTTGGCGAAAGGGATATAAGCCTGCGTTATGCCATGGTGGTTACCGTGCTCATTGCGCTGGGGCTTGTCCTTTCCCGCCTGCCGGCGCCGTCCAGTGTCCAGCCTAATGAAGGCTTGGTGCTGGTGGCTCTCATGTTTCTCTTCACCCCGCTCATGATGGTTTATCCGATGATGGCCGCGGGAATGGGCTTTGTCGACGCCTTTTTTGAGGCCATCTCCGGGGTGACCACAACGGGCCTGAGCACCATGGCGACCCTTGCCGGGGCGCCTGCCACCTTTCTTTTTTCCCGGGCCTGGATGCAGTGGTATGGTGGTCTGGGAATCGTCATCCTATCCCTGGGCCTGGCGATGCAACCTGGTCTGGTGGCCAAAGGGCTGGTAGTCACCGAGGCCGAGGCCCATGATCTGGTTGGCGGGACAAGAGCCCACGCTCGGCGGGTCATGAAGGTCTATGTCGCCTTGACCGTTATCGGCATCTTGGGTGCATTGCTCCTTGGTGTGGATCTGTTTGATGCGGTGCTTTATACCTTCTCTGCCGTCTCCACTGGCGGGTTTGCCCCATACGACTCCAGTCTTTCCGTCTTCGGCTGGCCTGCCCAGCTTTGGGTTAGCCTGCTCTGCCTGGCCGGGGCGGTTTCCCTGGCCTTCTACCACCGGGTATATCGGCAGAGACACCTGATGCCCGGGGATTTCTCCCAGGTGCGAGCCCTGCTGATTGCCGGCCTGGTCATTTCCCTGTTACTGGGTATAAGCATGCGCTCTGGAAGTGACATGCCCTGGGCCACAATACTTCACCATGCGCCCGTATTGGCCGTCTCAGCCCAGACGACTGCGGGTTTTGCTTCCATGCCCTGTTCGCAGCTGAATGCCGATTCGAAGTTGATCCTCATCTTTTCCATGCTGGTGGGGGGAGGCGTGGGTTCCACTGCCGGCGGTTTTAAACTGTTACGGCTGCTGATTGCAGTAAGTGTTTTTCGTTTTATCCTCCTGCGGACTTGTCTGCCGCCGCATGCAGTGGTAGAACCACGGCTGGAGGGCCGTATTTTGGAGGGAAATGAGATCCAGGAGGCGCTGCTGCTCATCCTGCTGTTTGTCGTGGTTGTCTCGCTCTCCTGGCTGGCTTTTGTGGCAATGGGGTTTGATCCCCTTGACTCATTGTTTGAGGTGGCGTCGGCCACCGGAACGGTGGGGCTTTCCGTTGGTATAACAAATTCAGCGTTGCCCGCCCTGCTCAAGGGTGTATTGTGCGTTGACATGCTCATGGGCAGGCTGGAAATCATCGCCTGGCTGGTGCTGCTCTATCCGGGCACGTGGTTTGGCAGAAGAATGGAGGTCAAATGAGAATTGTTTTTGTCGGAGCAGGCGAGGTGAGCATTGGCACCGCCAAGGCACTGATCAGTAAGGGGCACGAGGTGGTCATCATCGAGACCGACAAGGTGAAGATCAGCGAACTGTCCTCTCAGCTGGACTGCAGTTTCTTACAGGGGGACGGCAGCAGGCCTGACATCCTGCGGGAGGTAAATCCCGAGCAGACCGACGTACTGGTCTGCCTGTCCAACAGCGAACAGGCAAATGTCATCGCCAGCCTGGTGGGACGTTCTCTCGGTTTCAAACGGGTGATTACCAGTATTGCCGATCCACAGTTTGAGAGCATCTGTCTGGAACTGGGGCTGAAGGATACCATTATTCCTTCCCGCACCATCAGCCGCCACCTGGAGGACATGATCAGCGGCGTGGAGAACCTCGAGCTGTCAGTGGTCATCAAGGATGAGGCCAGGTTTTTCACCCTGATTGCCAGAGAAGACGATGCGGTGACCGCCAGGGAATTGAAACTGCCGGCGGAGGCCAAGGTCATCTGCTATTATCGTGATGACAAGTTTTTCCATGCCGACGAGGAAACAAAATTCCGCAAGGGCGATGAGCTGATCATTCTTACGCACAGCAAAAATATTCCCGCCTTGCAGGAACGCTGGCAGGTAAAACCAATGGACAAGACCGGGGCTGACTCAGCTGATCAGTAGCAGGCCGGAGTAGGCGGTCAGCCTGTATGGCGTTGTTACCAGAGCCGGGCGTGACCGCTCATCCTCGCTAAGTTTTCTCTTATAAGGTACCTTGAAAATATCAGGCATCTGGATTGAGGACGAGAAGCGGAGAAAATAAAAAGTCCATCATGGGATATAAACTCCGCATATTTGGCAAAAATGGAATTAAGCATAACGTGGCGCTTTTTCAACGAAAAAATAGGGTATTTCTTTCTTTTACCCAACTTTTGAGGAACAGTAGAAATATAACGCCTTGAACTGTTAGGGATATTCAGATATTCAATGTGGCAATCTAAAGGGATGAACGCCACGGCTCACCCGCCCGCCGTGGCGTTGCACGAAGATGGCAGGGATAAATAACATGAAATGGCTATCAACTCGCCTGCGTGGTGCGGGTCAGTGTGGAGCCGATGGTTAGCGGATTTTGTTTTAATCCCAAAAGTCTTTTGGATCTATGTCGAATCGGCGGAGAATTGCCAAGATAGTTTGATAATATATTTCGCTGGAAGGTCCGTGGTTTTTTATAGGAATCTGCGGACCTTTTGTTGAGTCTGGATTGTTTGGTTTAATTAAAATTAATTCTGAACCTTTGCCGCGTTTTCTTTCCATTGCCACTATTCCATAAGATTTGAGTTTTTTAAGCAACTCTCTTATGGTGTACGGGCGTTTAGACATGGCAAAGCTTGCCCGGCTGGCAGGTATTAGCTATAAGCCACGGTGGCAATATGGATTCGATACTTTTTTTAAAGCCCGATTGGAGTTTATATTTACGTGCTATCTGTTCTTTGCATTTAAAAAACTCAGTCCAAACTTCTGGTGGTGCTGGATGATAGAGATTATTGAGATTGTTGTTGCTAAAAGCATAATCAACCTGCGCGCATATAAGAGATATGACTTCCCTTTGGGCTTGGTCTGGCGTTTTGGAGACAGCAACAACATCTAACTCAAGACAGTGAGCTACATACATGCCATCTTCTTCTTTGATCAATATGTTTACAGAGATAGAAATATCTTCTGATTTTTCTCCTAAACTAGTCATAAATCGCCCTCCTTGATTTGTGAATCGACAATTTGTAGTTAGACTAAAATGAATAGTCACTCATTACAAGATGGAGAATAGAGAAATTGCCTACTAAAATTATCACATTTTGTCAATAATTTTGTCAAGGACTTTATGGTCCGCTAACGCTGGAGCTCAGTGAGCAACCTGGGCTTCCATGAATGTTTTTAAAAAACGATTAATGCCAATTCCATGCAAACTTTCAAAAGTGCCACGGCCCTGGATGCCCACTGCAGCGCCTTGTTATCTTTTTCCTACATTCCGATTAGCAGTCTATGCCATTCGATTTTTTTTCTTGAAGCCCTATAACTATAAGCCCTTTGCTGCCCAAAATATTGTTTTTGAATGTTGTAATGCAGTTGATGAAGTAACTCAACGTGAGAGCAGCAAATATGAATAAAGCTTTCAGGAGTCAAACCAATAGGAATTTTTCTTTTTGTCCTCTTATACTCATCATACGCGCTGACGAGGATCGCCGATTTGCCAGGAATGGATATGCAATCGGTTTTATATCTTTTATTTAACAAACCATTATTGTGCATCCAAAGGTTACGTATCCGTCTGGCATGATCCACCTGCAAACAAAGATCTGGTATTCTTGCTTTCATAGATCTTGTTCCATAAGTGGATGCAGATACCATCTCAAATGCCCATTCTAACTTCTGCTTATAATATTTCAGGTTTCTTACTCTATTGTTTGATATGTGCCCCTTAGCATTTAATCTCGTGATGAAATCTTTCAGAGCTGATTCAAAGATGCTAATTGAGGATATAAGGCAAATTCTGGCATGGTAAAAATTAAAACATGATTCCATAACTTGTACTAATTCCTCTTTATCATAAAATCGTACCCATTCTTGGGTTACAGGAATTGCACCAGGTGGTAGTCGTTGGGAAATTTCATTAAATTTTGCACTATCTTTACAAGCGATAACGAAGAAAAAATATCCTATTGTCCCTTGTAGGCCATCGTCAGCAATTTCAAATGATTTTCGTATGCTCCTGTCTCTTGGCATTCAATCATCCATTTTGAAGATAATCGCGGTGCTGACCGGCGCCGTGTGCCGCGCAAGCAAGCGTAGCTTGATTGTGTGGTACGCGGTGTCCGGTCAAGTACCTTGTTCTGGCGCAAAGCGCCGGGACAAGGTACTTGACGAAGTCAGCACCGCGATTCTCGGCGACGCAGTCGCCGAGAACGGTTTTTTCACAGGCGCCAGCTGTTTGGCGTCCTGTGAAAAAATGGGTTAGGAATCGGTCTGGATTCCATGCAGTTCCTCATAATACTGGTCTGTTCTGCTCGATTTGCCAATCGTAGATCACAAGTCCTTCTATGACGTGGACCCTATCACTAGCTTTAATCTGCCTCGACAACTGATTTTCTATATCTTGCTTCAATAAAGGATTATCCTTGCATGAGTCCAGCAATTCCTTACCTGTCGCAACTGTCACGCTGGTAATTTTAAGAAGAGTTTTCTTCCCTTCACTGTCCTCTGTCATATCAACAGCAATTACATCGGTGGGCTTCAGATAGCTGTGCTTATTATTTGCGTCATACACGGTTATGCCGGTTGAGTTATGCTGAAGGGTCTTGCGTGTCCGGTTGTCTATCGAAATGAATTTGTCCGAATAAATGGTCCCGAAGGACGGCTTCGGAAAGCTTTCTGGAAAAATCTCCACGCGTTTCAGTCCATCAAGCGATTCGTGATGGTGTTCATTTAACTCCAAGTACTGAAAACTGCCCGAGAACGGACCACGCTCATAATTGAAGTCTATGAACAGGTGCGGGCAATTATATTCGGTATCACCTTTATCGTCGACGAAAGCTATAGAGTCAAACCTGACAAACCCGTTGTAGACAAACGTAGCCCTTTTCATGCGCGGCAGCTGCTCCCAGAAGCCCTTCACAGCGTTACGTAGCTCTTCCTCTTTAGCGTCAAGGCGTCTGCCATGATGGCTTTGAACCGGCATGATGTTATTCACTGCCTTGGTGAAATCCCATTCAGCCTTTGGTTTGTCAATGTATGCGTAGTGCCTCGCGACTGAAACGATAAGGCCTATCGGGTGGAACCCCACAGCGGTATACTCTTTCCATCGTGGCCGTTTATCAAAGTCTTTGTATTCATCCTCATATGGATAATGGGTATCTTGCTGATCCCGCAGGAGGACGGGTTGATGACGCGGGTTGTCGCCTAGAACTCGTCGTAACTTATTCTTGACAGTAACTCCAGCGCGAATCTCGGTCGTCCTCGAACGTCGGCGACTCGCAAGCGAAATACCGAAGAAGGCGAACAGTACGTGATCGTTCTTTGGCTGATAGAGCATATCTTCAAGCTCACCAGCCCCCCAAAGATAGAACTCCATCACGCCGCGGCTTCTAAGCTCCTCTCGAAACTTGTCGTGCGCGGCTTTGGAGAAATGAGCCGGTGCCACAAGGATGTAACCGTAAGGGGGACTATCGGCTTTAACCCCATCGCCTATAATAGTTTCGATCCTTTTGGGGCCAAGCGCCTTTTCGCGCTTGCACTGAATCATCCAAAGGTTGCCGTCCATCGGATGAGAAGTGCCCTCCTCAGCTTCCTCGTCAACCGGCGCAATAGATGGGAGGAGGACTTCATACGCGCGTATATCGAAGCCGTCATCAGCACCACCTCGCCCTGTCGACTCAATTGATTGCCATTGTTTGAGGTCATAGATGAGCTGACGGACGAGATCCTCGAACCGATGGGGATCGAGATCCTCGAAGTGGATAGGGCCTAATGTGCGTGTGATATGTGATTTCGCCATGAGTACCTATATTTGTGGAACGTTTCCTAACGAATTAAGAGTTTTTACGGCACGTAGCCGACGTCAAAACTCTGGTTGAACTGAAACGCCGAAGCGGGCCTCGGAACCCCATCATTAAATGGGATTTTTTACCCCGATTTTCTCTTGTCAAAGAAAAGGAGTAGCACTTTTATTGAGATGTGACAAGCAGGAATAACTGCAAGTGATCCAGGCAGTATTTATCCAGCTTTGTTGCTGTTTAAAATGTATCTTTTGGTCTACTTCAATAGATTTGTCATGGCAAGGAAAATGCCTGACATGAATACAGCAAGTAAAACATAATTCCTGAGTACTTCTGTTATTACAGGCCCGATATTTCATGAATTCTCACTCTATAAGGAGAGGTCTAGCCAGTTTGCCGGAAAACCCATGGCGACGGGATCGACATCTGCGCATTCCTCAATGATTTGCCGCACCCTGGAGGGCCAGGTAGTGCCGGGGCTGATCAGACGCATCAGGTACCCCAGCATGGCCAGGGTGTTATAGATCCGGCGTTCGGCTTCCGGGTTGAAGAGATCCTGTAGGTTGCCCGGATTTTTCGGGATAGTCATGGTGACGGTCAGCTTTCGGTTCCAGAGGCGGCAAGGGACGACGTAGGGGACGCATTTCAGATTATAAGTTTCTTGCGTTTCCGGCTTGATTAAGGGTGATGCGGGGATGGCGGGACTGGTTCGGCCACCAGGCGCACGCCAAGCGCCGCACAGACGCGGTTGATGGTGTCGAAACGCGGATGGGCGCCGGGCCGGAGGGCCTTATAAAGGGCCTCGCGGGTGATCCCGGCAGCCAGGGCCACTTCGCTCATGCCCCTGGCCCTGGCCGCAACACCAAGGGCGTGCGCCAGTTCGGCGTCATCACCATCTTCGATAACCATGGTCACATAGGCGGCAATGTCAGCCTCGCTGCGCAACTGTTTCGCCATGTCGAATTCCGGGAGTTCGGAGATACGGGTTTTTTTCATGGATCAATCCTCCAGAAGAGACGCTCGTTGAATAGCCTTGGCGATATCTGCGGCCTGCGTCGATTTGTCGCCGCCACCAAGCATCAGGATCAATATCGGCCCGCGTTGCGCATAATACATGCGCCAGCCTGGCCCGAAATGTTCCCGCATTTCGAACACGCCGTCGCCCACCGGCTTGACATCGCCAAGGACGCCGCGCTGAACCTTGTCCAGGCGACGGCCCAAGCGGAGCCTGGTCATGCGGTCTTTAAGGCCGTCCAGCCAGGCGTCAAACTCGGGAAGGGTTTTGACCGTGATCATAGACAAAATGTAATCGAACGATTACGGGAAAGCAAGGAGTTTCTCGAAAATAAAAGGGTAAACATAGGGTGTCCCAACATTTTCCTTCAGTCCGGTTTTTTTCGCAGGAGGCCCAGCTGCCGGCCGACAACAACAATGGTTGCTCCCAGCAGATCAGCCATGACGTCCCTGCTGTCCGTCACCCGGCGGGGGATGAGGGACTGATAGGCCTCTTCCGCAAAACCGTAGCCGAGACAGATAGCGACCACCAGCAGGCTGGCGAGAAAGGGATGTTTTTTGAACAGAGGCTGGAAGGCAAACAGGCAACTGGCGGCCAGGGCCGCATAGGCCAGTCCGTGGCAGATTTTGTCAAGGTTATGATGCCGGAGAAAGGGCAAATAAATGCCCGGCACGCTGGCGGCAACAAGAATTGCCGCCATCATGCCGATCATGGGTAACACTCTCAGAATGCTGCCGGATCCCGGCCGTTCTTCCACCGGTTTATCCGGGCTGAGCTGTTTGTTTATGGGAACACGCAACCAGAAGGCCATTGCCGGCAAGCGAAGCGCGCCCAGCAATCCTTGGATTTTCCCGGATCCCCGCTTTGGCGGGAATGACAGGAACGTGCCATTTTGATGGCAAACTGGAATTAAGCCTGTCCGACGGATACATCTTCTTCGTTCAAGTGGATACTGCTTAGCAGCTCTTTGGGAAATTTTTTGCGGATACGCTTGATGGCGGAAAAGATAGAGTGGGCCGGGTAGTCAGGCCATACGGTTTCCTGTTCATCGGCATAGGCCACGGTGACAAACTGCTTTTTCCTGATGGAGAAATGATGGGTCCAGTTGATCTCGATGGTTTCCGGGTTCTCATTGAGATCCACCTCGATTTTGCCGCCCTTGTCAGCCACCTGCACGGCATCCATTTCTGTTATCTCCAGCAGCCAGGCATCTCCCTCCTCGGTGGAAAAGAGGACGAAAACGCCCAGGGGTTTTACCAGTTTTTCCTTTTTTACCGCAACTTCCTGCAGCTTTTCAATCTCGCTTTTCAGGGTCACCTGCGGGGCGGCTTGCCCTGCAACCGGTTTGAAATCAACCTTGCCGTGGCAGCATTTTTTATACTTCTGTCCGCTGCCGCAGGGACAGGGATCATTGCGTCCTATTTTCATGAGTCAGTCCTTTGTGTAGTAATGGGCAAACGCCATCTGTCATGGGGATTTTCACAATTTTTCTTCCTGGTTTGTGCAGTGATGACAATGGTTCAGAAAGAAAGAGAAAGGATTCCGGATGTCGGCAGACAGGTTGTTAATAATTCTGTTTAACAATTAACCATTATCCCGGCTTGATTGTCAATTGTCATCAATTTATTTTCACAATTTTTTCCTGGTTGAGGTAATAGCGCAGCAATTCTTCAAAGAGATCATCCTTGCCGGTATAGATCTGGTTGCTGCTGTTTAAGATCTGCTGGAGCGCCTCCTGATAGGAGTCAACGCCGATGATACTCTCATAAATATAATCCTTGCCCGCCTTTTCCTCAAGCAATCGATTCATGTAGCGGTTCACGTTGGCCCAGTAGACATGATTGTTGCGGAAGTTGGGGTCATTGCGTTTTGCCTTTTCTATTTCCGCATCCATCATTTCCTGCAGCTCTTTCTGGAAAAGGTAGTTATAGATCCGTCCGCCGATTTTTGTCGGCCCTTCGGTGGAGAAGCCCACACTGTTTGTGCCGCCGCTGGTCAATGTCACGGAAACGATCATGGTCACGGTTTTGTCCGGATGGGCAAGTCTGTCCCGGTAGGGATTGAAGTGGCTGACAAAGATGGCGGATCGCCCTTTCGGCGCTGTACCTGTCTTGCCGGATACCAGGTTGCGGTGGTATTTGAATTCCGATTTCATGGTGGCCCCGGTGCCTCGGTTGCAGACCTCGTACATAGCCTGCATTTCATCCTCACGCTCTTTTTTCGAGTCAAAGAGGGCAATGGATTCTTTTGCCCTGTCCCGGCGGCCCTCAAAAACGACCATACCGTCAATAAGAATGCGTTTAACAAAGAAGGGTTCCCGGTAAGTGCCGTCAAGAAAGGCGTTGTACACTCCCAGCCACTGCTGCACCGGGATATCAGAGGCGCCGATGCCGAAGGGCCAGAAACGGGCGTCCTCCCTGTTGTAACGCAGGCCGATACGATCAAAGGAGAGCAGCAGCGAACCGCTGATCTGTTTGTTGGAATAGAGCCTGGCAAAAATGGTATTTACCGACAGAACCTGGGCCTCCAGCAGTGAATACTGCCGGCCCAGAAAGTGGTTGGCGCCCTGACCTTCCTTATCATAGTTATACCAGTTGCGCGGCAGCCAGACCTGCCTGGCTTCACTTTCCACATATTTGTATTCCAGCGGTTTGTCGGGGAGCAGGGTCTGCAGGGTGGCATTGCTGGTGGTCATGGCAAAATATGCGATGACCGGTTTTATGGTTGATGAGGGGGTGATGGTGGCCTGTTTGTTCATCAGGTCGATGATGACCGGCTCCCCTTCCTCATCGGTGGAAACAGTGTCGTTTTCTCCCCTGATGAACTCTTTGCCGCCCACATAGGAAACGATCTCACCCTGCTGGTTGATGATGATGACCCCGGCATTGATATTTCTGTAAAGATCTTCCATGTAGCCGTCAAAATCCACATAAGGGGGCGCCATGTTTCTGTCCAGATAGTACTGCTGATCTTTTTTCCAGAAATTTCTATTTCTGGCCTGCAGAATTTTGCGGTACTCGGGGCTGTTGAGAAAGCTGGCAACGCTGTTTTTGCTCTCTTCCACCAGGGAGAGATCCACGGCGGTTTCCACCACCACATCGCCGCGCACATCAAGCATGAGCTGGGCGCCGGTTACGGTCTGGTCGTTTATGGAATAGGTGCGGGAACAGATTTCCCTGATAACGTTCCAGGAGGCCCATTCCTCCTCGCCATACAGGGGAGAGCGGTAATCCCTGAAGCCGATGGCCCGGATCGATTCTTCATCGGTGAGGCGCCACTGCTGGTATTGCTGCGGGGTGATTTCTTCGAGATCCCGCAGATGCACCAGGGCAAGATTGATTTTGTTGATCGCCTCCCTGGCGTGGCGGAGCTGCTCCTTGTCCAGCTCGGCGAAATCCTTTCCCTTGACGATCTGGTAAAAGGCCAGCTGGCGGTTATGATTGGGAATAAATGAGGCGATGGCCACCAGCTGCTGCAGGGTGAGGTCCGGCAGTTCCTTTTTGAAATAGTTCCGGGCTGCCACACTGAAGCCGTACATGTTGCTTCCCACCGGTACCGTATTGATATAAAAGTCCAGGTTGGCATCCTTGCCGAATTTGGCCACCATCATGTAGGAAATGATGATCTCTTCCAGTTTGTTGGTGATAGTCCGGTCCGAGTTGCCGAGAAGTTTTTTGGCGTTCTGCATGACAATGGTGCTTGCTCCCCGGGGATGACCGAGCAAGGTGTCCTTGACCGCACCGCCAAGGTTGGGCCAGCTCACCCCGGCGTGGATGAGAAACATGTTGATATACCACGGATTTTTTTCATGGGGCATGAAGTAATGGTCTTCACAGGCCAGCAGGGCAAGTTTGACCTTGAGCGGAATTTCCTTGGTGATATTGCGCTGACCGTAAGACTTGATCAACGCGCCGCCGGTATCGACGATTTTTGCGGAATGGGCGTAGCTTGCCAGACTTTGCGGCAGCCGCTGGATCTGTGCTGTGTCATAAATTGTTCTGGCCACGAGAAATTCGATAATATGCTGGGTGGGACCGGGCACAAAATTGATGAAAAAGAGCAGCCCAAGACAGATGGACGACCATTTGAGGAGGCGGGGCATCCAGTAGGTGATGAGAAACATCATTCGAAGCAGTGGATTTTCCCACGGGAAGACAACCTTTTTATTGGGATTTTTTTCCAGCTCCTTGAGATATTTATAGTAGCTTTCTTCAAGATGCTTGCTTTCCCGCAGCCCCTTCAGGATTTTCTTTTCCGGAATTCCTCTGTTGATGTCACTTTTGGAAAAGGTATGCTGAAAGGCTTTATATTTGATGGCCTGTTGTTTTAAGATCTGCTGTTCGTTTTTCTCAGTGGCGCCGGGATCAACGGTGTGCTGATTTTTTTTTGCCTGCGGATCGTGACCAGCCATTCTTTTTGGGTGATTTCCTGTTCAGAGAGGTTGACGGACCAGCTCTACTTTTTTTCTATTCGTCTTCTTGCAAATGTTCCGTGCTAAAATAAAACTGCCAGTACCGGCATGGTTTTGCAAAGCATATCTTCAAATAAAGAGTTTACAGGGTAACTTGTCGGACTTCAAATGAAAGTTATTGAAAGATTTCTTTCAGTCCGGAAAGCAACAGACCGATAAAAAAAGATATTGATCAGGCGCAATACCATGAGCCCGTCGGTTCGCTAAAAAAATCTTGTGTTGCCGCAGCATACTTGTGTTGCTTCTGCCTGCATGACAATGAAGAAATTCGGGGATGTTTTATCAACATGATTGTTCGCTGCACATGTGGATTCACTAAGGAAATCAGTCCCTCCCCCCGGGACAGGGCTTTTCGCTGCCCGAAATGCCGCACTCTGATCAGGATTCCCGGCCAGGCGGCCGACAGCGATCTGACCGCACTTTTTGCCTGCCGTCAGTGCGGTTTTGCCCGGAAACTGCCCGGCCGATATGCCGGCAGGACTTCGGCCTGTCCGAAATGCAAAACCGCTACAAAAGTCATCCTGACGGCGGTCGTTAAAAAAGAGGCCGCCCAAAAAAGTTCATTATCTCTGGCTTTTTCTGCTTTGGCCCTCAGGCAATGGCAATTTCTGCAACGCAGATCCCGGGCGCAGAAAATGGTGCTGACCTTTTTTTCTCTGCTGCTCCTGTCCACTTCCGTGCTTTATTATTTCAATGATCGCATGCCTGCCCTGTTTGCCACAGCCCTGCCGCCTGAGCTTGATTACCGGCCTCTGCCTCTCAGCAAGCTGCCGGTCCAGTCCCCGGAATATATCCGTCTGGTTGAGGTTGCCCGCATCCTCCAGTCATCCAGGGATCTGCGGGGCAAAGACCTGAGCGGTATCAACCTGTCCGCCATGGACCTGCGGGATGTTGACCTGCGTGACGCCAATCTTGAGAAGGCTGACCTGAGCAAGGCCGATCTGTTCAGGGCCGATCTGCGGCGGGCAAATCTCAAAGGGGCAAATCTGCAGTATGCCGATCTGAGTGAAAGCAAGCTGAAGGAGGCCGTGTTGGTTGAGGCGGCCATCGACAAAGCGGATCTGACCGCGGCCAATCTGGCCGGAGCGGATCTGACCAACGCCAATCTCTCCAGGACCAATCTGCGCAGCGCCGTGCTGGAAGACGCCAATCTGTCCGGGGCCAACCTGGTTGAGGCGGATTGCAGTAAGGCCGATGCCTCCGGAGCTGATTTCACCGGCGCCGACCTGACCAGGACCAGTGTGCGGGAGACCAATTTCCACAAGGCGCGGCTGGATCAGAGCAATCTGACCACCACTGATCTGCAGGGCGCCAATCTGTCCGGCACCAGCCTCAAGGGGGCTGATTTAACCAAGGCCAAACTGGCCGGGGTACAGCTGGTGGGGGCGGATATCACCGGAGGCAAACTGTACGGCTGTGATCTGCGGGGTGCTGATCTAACCCTGGCCAATCTTGCCGAAGCCGATCTGAGCACGGCCATGCTGCAGGGGGCGGTGCTGGATAAGGCGCGTCTTTCCCGGGTCAATCTGCATCAAACCCAGCTGGCCGATGCCAGGCTTCTGCGCACCGAACTGCGCCAGGCCAATTTGACCAGTGCGGTGTTGGACAGATGTGATCTGACCGGGGCCCTGCTGGCAGAAGCGAATCTGACCAATGCCAGCCTGGTGGGGGTAAAACTTGCGAAGGCGGTGCTGGATGATGCCAATCTAACCGGGGCCAATCTGCAAGGGGCAAGCCTTATTGATGGGGCAAGTCTGGTCAGGACCAACCTGACCGGCAGCAACCTGGGCAAGGCCAACCTGAGCCAGGCCAACCTGAGCCAGGCCAATCTCACCGATGCCTCTCTGCAGGAGGCGCTGCTCAATGAGACGAATCTGCAGAATGCCTATCTGAGCAATGCCGATCTCACCAACAGTGATCTGACCAGTGCCGACCTGACCAATGCCGACCTGAAAGGGGCCAATCTCACCGGCATCAATCTCTCCAGCAGTTTCAGCATGAACATCAGGACCATCGGTTCCACTCTGCTCAACGATATCCGCATTACCCGTTTTGATCTGAGCAATGCCAATCTGACCGGTGCCAACATGTCCAATGCGGATCTGCGCTATGTGGATTTTTCCAATGCGGATCTGACCAAGGCGGATCTGACCAAGTCCAATCTGGGCAAGGCTGATTTTCGGTGGGCCAATCTCACCGATGCCAACCTGACGGAAGCTGAGGTCAAGGATGCCATTTTCACCGATGCCAACCTCAATCGGGCCAATCTCGACAAGGTCGTGCTGTCCAGCGCTGACATGCATAACGCCAAAAATCTGGACAGGGCCCGAAATGCCGACAGCGGTGAGCTGCAGAAAATTGCTGAACAGAGCGGGCGAGAGCAGCTTGCCGGCGGAGGGGAGGAGGTTACGGCAAATGATGCTACTGACGACCTGCCGGCCACGGAGAAGGGCAGGGTGGTCAAGATCTGGGGACTCAAAATTGAAAATTCCGGCGTAATCCGGCAACCGTTTAAAGAGGAAAAGGATTTGAACGCCGCCTTTGCGGGTTTGAGTGAAATCGAGGCGAATCTGGTGAAGCACCGCATGTTTGCCTCAGGAGAGGCAGGAGTACCGGCGCTGAAAGGAACCGTCATGGGAGTGCTGTATTCGGTCAATTTCATGCCGGGCAATCAGGAGATCCCGGTTACCATTAAATGGCTGAGTCCGCAAAAAAAGGTGGTTGGCGTCGAATCAGTCAGCGCCGGTTATTGCCGGCGCCAGGTGGCGTCATACAGTTTCACCGGTGACGGCGAGCCGCAGCAGGGTGCCTGGAACGTGGAGTTTTATTATCAGAACCGCCTGATCGGCAGCCAGGAAATAGCAGTCGTGTCTGCCGATCGTTTTGATGACCGCCGCAAGCGGTTGGAGTCAGCCAGGGAGTGATGAGGTCACCCCCATGAGCCTGAGCTAACCGCCAATCAAACCGCTAAGCCGTTGTAAAAAATAACATGGCCATGTTATTTCGTAACGGCTCCTAAATAGCCTCTGACAGGGCCATTACCATGGCGCCCTTGGCTGTGGTGTTCAGCGGGTCTTCCGCAATACGGATCTCGGAAACAGCAATGGGAAGATCCACTTTTCCCAGGCTTCTCTCGAACAGATCCTGAAATCCCTTGGGCAGCACTGTGCCGCCGCTCAGCACAATGGGCACCGGTTTGGCGATTTTCGGGATTTTGTCGCTCTTCTTCATCACCTTTTCCAGGGTGTCGAGCAGGCTGGAAACCAGATCAACATAATAAATGTCAAGGGCGGTTTCAATGCGGTCCTTGGGTGGCCTGGCGAGGTTCAGTGAGCTTTCCTTGATGGTTTTTATCTTGGTCGCCGGCTCTCCCAGGGAAACGCCGACCATGGAATCAATGTAATCGCCGCCCTTCTGGATACTGAAGCTGATGACTGGCACGGAGAGGTAGGAGAGGCAGATATTGCACATGCCGCCGCCCATGCTGATGCCGAGGCCGGTGAAGTTGTCGTTGGACAGCTCAGCCATGATGGTGGCCAGCCCTTCATTGATGGAAATGGGTCTGTAGCCCAGGCTGGTCAGATACATTTTCAGGATCGATTCGTGGTAGACCACCGAGTTGAGCCCGTCCACCGGTTCGCCGGGGAGGCTGAAACAGACGATTTCGCCGGTCTTGTCAGGCCGGGTGATCAGGGTGTCGATAATGGCCTGCAGGACATTGATGCTCTCATCCTCCTTGGCGCTCAACAACCCTTTTTCCATGGTTCGCCGGGTGTTGGTGTTGAACATGTTGGCGAAATTTTCCGCCGAATAACCCAGAATATAGAACTGGTTATGTTTTTCCAGAAAGGTCACGTCGTTTTCAACGAGAATCTTTTTGGTGAATTTTGAGTAGGGAACGGTAAAAAAGGCATTGAGTTGCTTGACCGTGTAAATGTTCCTGCCCTTGTTCTGGGACATGACGATATGGCTGGTGCCGATATCAAGGCCGATAGGTCCGGTCGGCTTTTCAGCTTCTTCGCCGATCTCTTTTTCCCTGGAAACAACCATCTTCTGTGATGCTTCAATAGCGGTCTCAATATGTTCCATATCCTGTGCCATACTTGTTCCCCCTTCCTCATCCTCAATATCGGGACTTGTTTGCATTACGCTTGTGGTAGCTGGAGTTGAAAAGCGATTGAAGGCCAACTGTTTTTTCTTTTTTTTAAAGTGCGACATTGGCGATTACCTGCTACCACAATATACCTTGTAGAAGCGAAAATATTTCGTATAATTTTGCTGCTAGACTGGTAGATTCCTTTATATATAGTATCAATCCTTGATTATAAACAAATTTCTTACTTTGTTTCAAATATTTATCACTTAATTCATGAGAAATTCCATAACTTATCCGGAAGTTCTGCCCATAACTGCTGAAAAAGAGCGTATCATCGAGACAATACGCCACCACCAGGTGGTAGTGATTGCCGGTGACACCGGTTCCGGCAAAAGCACCCAGATCCCCAAAATGTGCCTGGAAGCGGGACGGGGCGTGAAAAAACTGATCGGCTGCACCCAGCCCCGCCGGCTTGCCGCGACTTCGGTCGCCGCCAGAGTCCGCGAGGAACTCGGCCCACTCAGCTATCTGGTCGGCTACAAGATACGTTTCAGCAATCAGACAATACCGGCTACCCGCATCAAGTTCATGACCGACGGCATCCTGCTGGCCGAGACCCAGAACGATCCTGACCTGCGGGCCTATGATACCATTATAATCGACGAAGCCCATGAACGAAGCCTTAATATTGATTTTCTGTTAGGGATTCTTAAGAAAATCCTGAAAAAAAGAGCGGATTTGAAAATTATCATCACTTCGGCCACCATCGATACGGAGAAATTTTCCAGGGCCTTTGCCGGGGCGCCGGTCATCAAGGTGAGCGGCCGGACCTATCCGGTTGAGATCCGCTATGCCGTAGCGGATGAGGATGGGCTGGACGAGTCCGCCATACAGGACCTGGGCTATGTGGAACAGGCCGCTCAAGCAGTGATGGACCTGTGCCGTTCCGGGCCGGGCGGGGATATGCTGGTCTTCATGCCCACGGAACGGGACATCCGCGACACGATTGAACTGCTGGGAAAACGGTTCAGAAATGACGGGCCCCGGTTGGGCATCAAGGAGAGCGAACCCGAGATGCTGCCGCTTTTTGGCAGATTGTCCGGGCTTGACCAGAACCGCATCTTCAGAAAAAGTTCTGTCCGCAAGATCGTGGTCTGCACCAATGTGGCGGAGACATCGGTCACCGTGCCCGGCATCCGTTATGTGGTTGATACCGGGCTGGCGCGTATCTCGACCTACAATGTCAGGGCGCAAACCACCAAGCTGCCGGTCAGTTCCATATCGCGGGCGAGCTGCGATCAACGGGCCGGCCGCTGCGGCCGGGTGGCGCCGGGCATCTGCGTCAGACTCTACAGCGAAGAAGAGTATCTGGGGCGGCCGGAGTTCACCCTGCCGGAAATTGTGCGCGCCAACCTGGCCGAGGTCATCCTGCGCATGGTTGCGCTCAGGCTCGGCAGCCCGAAAAAATTTCCCTTTATCGATCCGCCGGCCCCCAGGGCTATTCATGACGGTTATCAGATGCTGACCGAACTCGGTGCCATCGACAAGAGCCGCAGGCTGACCGAACGGGGGAAGCTCATGGCCGGCCTGCCCCTTGATCCTCGGATCAGCCGTATGATTATCAGCTCCCGGGAAAACGGCTGCCTGCGCGAGGTGGTGATCATCGCCGCCGCCTTAAGCATTCAGGATCCCCGCATCAGGCCGACGGAAAACGCCCAGCAGGCCGATGCGGCCCATGAGCGCTTCCGCTCCGAACGCTCTGATTTTCTCTCCTATCTCCAGCTGTGGGACCTCTATGATGATCTGGTTCGGGCAAAGAGGAGCAGATCCGCCATCGGCAAGTTTTGCAAGAATACTTTTCTGGCCTATCAGCGCATGCGGGAATGGCGGGACATCCATGAACAGATCTGGTCCCAGCTCGCCACGGCGGGTAACAGCAAGGAGCATCATCTTTTCCGCAAATCATCCTGCCTGGACGAGCTGGTGGCGGACAGGGAAAAGAGGTACGACAGGGGCTATGATCAGATCCACCAGGCGATTCTCTCCGGTAGTCTTCGCAATATCGGTCTGAAAAAGGAAAAGAATATTTACCAGGGTGGCCAGGGCAAGGAGTTCATGATTTTTCCTGGTTCCGCCCAGTTCAATCGGGCCGGACAGTGGATCATGGCTGCGGAACTGGTGGAGACATCACGACTCTATGCCCGTACCGTGGCGGGCATCAGGTCTGAGTGGCTGGAGCCCCTGGCCGGGGAGCTGTGCCGCTACAGCTATTCCGCGCCTCACTGGGAGAAGAAATCCGGGCAGGTCACGGCCCTGGCCAAGATCACCCTTTTCGGGCTGGTCATCGAGGCGAACCGGCGCGTCAATTTCGGGCCGATCAAACCGGAGGAGGCCAGACAGATTTTTATCCAGTCCGCTTTGGTTGAAAGGGAGTGCGGCGGTCATTTTGACTTTCTGGAAAAGAACCGGCAGCTGATTGCCAGCCTGGCAGATCTGGAAGATCGCCTGCGCCGTCGGGATATCCTGGTGGATGATTTCCTGCTCTATGAGTTTTATGACAAGCGGCTGCCTGCCGATGTTTTTGACCGGGCAGGTCTCATCCGTCTGGTGAAAAAAATGAAAGGGGATGATTTCCTGTGCATGCAGCGGGAGGATATCCTCAGGCAGCTGCCAGAGCGGGATGAACTGGCCGATTATCCGCAGAAGATCCATTGCGGCGAGCTGACCCTGCCGCTCAGTTACTCATTTACCCCGGGGGAGGAGCAGGACGGGGTGACGGTCAATATTCCAGCTGATCTGACCGGCTATGTGCAGGCCGAAAAATTTGAGTGGCTGGTGCCCGGGCTGCTGCTTGAAAAAATTATCTTTCTGCTGAAAGGACTACCCAAGTTCATCCGTCGGCAGCTTATTCCCATTCCGCGCACCGCCGCCGAACTGCTGCCACAGCTCAGACCTTATGAGGGGTCGCTCTATCAGCAGCTTGAAGATTTGATCTCCCGGAGGTTCCGGCTGCAGATTGACCGGGGCGCCTGGCCCAGGGACGCGCTGCCGGAGCATCTGAAGATGCGTTGTCAGCTCGTTGACGGTACAGGGAAACCTGTGGCCGGCAGCCGCGACTTTGCCGCCATAATGAAAAATCCGGTCCAGGCAGGCGGCAGCAGTCCCCGGCTTGAGGCCTTGCGCAGTCGCTGGGAAAAGCCCCTGGTGCAGGGCTGGGATTTTGCCGGGGTGCCGCAGCGCATCACCATCAAGGACAAAGAGGGCCAGCTGGCCGGTTTCGCCTATCCCGGACTGGTGGCAGAAGATGACAGCAGTGTGTCCCTGCGGCTGTTTGCCGACCCCGAGGAGCAGCGGCAGCAGACAGTGGCTGGTTTGCGCGCCCTCTACTGTCTCCAGTTTGCCAGACAGTGCAAGGCCCTGCCCAAGGACCTTGTCCTGCCCCGGGCCAGCTGGCCGCTTTATCAGGGCATCGCTTCCCATGAAGAATTTCATGAGGATCTGTTTCGCCTGGTGCTGGATGAAATATTTAAGTGCCGGACCGGTCTGATCCCTGACCAGCAGGAATTTGACCAGATCGTGCAAAACGTCACACACCAGGGACTTCATGGACCGGCCATGCAGATCATGGATCAGGTTGTCGATGTTTTACGGGAGAGAAGAGCCGTGCTTGATTTCATTGCCGGCATGGAGCAAACTTGCCGCAAGAAGAGCAAGCTCGGTGTCACTCTGGCTGACTGCACCCTTTTGAGACAGGAGGTGACGGAGTTGCTGCCCCCCCGTTTCCTGCAGACAATTGACCTGAGCGATCTGAGCCGTTTCCCTCGCTACCTGAAGGCCCTTCGCATCCGCCTGGAGCGAAAAATGCTGAACCCGGCCAAGGATGCGGAAAAGGCTGCCCAGCTTGCGGTGCACCAGGAGAGACTTAAACATTTTCGCAAGCAGGAAGGCCTCTCCTCCGAGCAATTGCAAATGGTCCGGGAATATGCCCTGATGATAGAGGAATTCAAGGTTTCGCTCTTTGCCCAGGAGCTGAAAACTTCATTTCCCATCTCGGCCAAGCGGCTGGACAAGATGTGGTCGGAAACCAGAAAAGCCTTTGATAATTTTTGAATGTGTGTTGATAATGAAAGGGTGAATTGCCTTACCGATTGTTGATGTATTAGCTCTCAAGTTCCTGCAAAAATCCGTAGAGGAGTTTTATCATGAAAACAGCTATCAGGGTTCTTGCCGGCATCGTCGTTGTTGTTCTTCTCGTCATTGCCGGGCTTTCCGCCTTTGTGCATTTTTATCTGACCGGAGACAGGCTGGAAGCCATGCTTGTCCCCCCTGTGCAAAAGGCCCTTGGCCGGGATATCACTCTCGGCCGCATCAATGTCAGCCTGTTTCAGGGTATTACCGTGGACGGTTTTACCGTCAAGGAGCCTGACGGCAAACAGGATTTTGCCTCAGTCGGAAAATTTATTCTGCGTTACGATCTCATGCCCCTTCTGCAGAAAAAAATCGTGGTCAGTGAAATCAGACTGGAACAGCCTGCAGTGCGCATATTCCGGGATGACAAGAGTCATTTTAATTTCAGCAGTCTGGCCGTGCTGGCAAAACAGGGCAGTGCGGCCGGCACTCAAGCAACATCATCTGCCCCGGTCGAGGCACTCCCCCTGGCTCTGACCGTGGATAAGATTTCCGTGCACAGGGCGCATCTGCTCTTTTCCGACGCCAAGGGCGAGATGCCCTCCGTCGATGCCCTGGCCGATGTCAATGTCGGCCTTGACCTGGCCCATGGCCTGGACTCCCTGCGTTTTAAAGGGGATGACAAGTTTGAGCTGACAGCAGTCTACCAGGGGCTTGAGCCGCGCATCAACGGCACCATGGAATTCAGCGAGCAGCAACTTTCCGTCCATGTTGAAGTGGCCGTGCAGGATGAAAAGATCAACATCGACAGCAAGATCGACAATTATCTGAAAACCCCGAGCGTTGAACTCAATGCCGTCAGCAAACAGCTCAATATCGATAAACTGCTTGCCATGGCAGGTGCGCTTAACGTCCAGGATAGTGCGGGCAAACAGGGAGCGGGCAAGTCACCGGCTTCTGCCCCTGGCCGCAAAAAGGTGCCCCAGGCAGCGTTGGCAGCGAAACTGCCGCCGGGCTTGACCGCCCATGGCCGCATTGAGGTGGAAAAGGCCACCTATCAGGGCCTTGAGATGAGCAACCTGCATCTGGTTTATCGGCTGGAGAAGAATATTCTAACTGTGCAAGAATTTACAGCCGATACCGCTGAAGGGAGTATGGCCACCAATCTCACCGTGGACTTGAATGAACCAGGACTGACCTATGAGGGCACACTGGCTCTCAAGGCAGTGCAGCTTGCCCTGCTACAGGACGCCCTTTCCCCGCAGATTTCCGAGAAAATTTCAGGCGCTCTGTCAACGGATGTCAGCTATTCAGGGGCTGGTATGGACTGGTCTGTACTGCGTGATCGGTTAAGCGCTGATGGCAACTTCTCCCTGTTGGACGGGAAAATCCTCAATTCAGGCGTTGCCCGTTCCATTGCCGATCTGCTGGGCTTGCCTGAGCTGCAGGATTTTGTCTTTGCAAGTCTCAGCGGCAATGTCAGGGTCAGCGAGGGAAATCTCAACCTGACGAGCAGCATGGAGGGCAGGGATCTGAACATGGAGGCAGCGGGTCGGATCGGCCTTGACAACACACTCGATCTGCCGCTGACCTTGCAGCTGTCTCCGGAGTTGAGCCAAAGGTTGCAGCAGAAGGCCTCCATCGCCAGGTATCTCTCCAATGAACAAGGGAAAACCATCATCCAGCTGAAAGTCGCCGGCACCCTTGACCACCCCCAGCCGGTCCTGGACACCACGTCGGTGCAGAAACAGGTGGGGAAAACCTTGCTGAACAAAGCCCTTGGCGAGATTGACCGTTCCTCGGAGCAAGGCACGGCAGGGGTAGAGGGGGATCAACAGAATGCTCCCCAGCCAAGCCTGGAAGAGACCGGCAAGAGTCTGCTCAAGGGACTGCTGGGAAAATAGCAGGTGATTGCCCTTTGCTGTTTCTGTTGCGAAATGAGCTGGTATTTCTCAAAAAAAGCAGTATATCAACCGCCGGTTTCCTGGCCATCAATATCGTCCGAGTATTGCTGTCCCAGGGTGAGTCTGTACAGCGTTTTTTTGTAGGAAGTTGATTGCGGTTTGAGCTGAACCGCTTTTTTAAGCTGACGCAGGGCGGCATCGGTGTCTCCGGCTGCCAGATAGGATTTGCCCAGCCAGTAGGCGGCCGAGGCATTGTTGGGCTCAAGTCTGACATTGACCCGGCTTGCCTGCAGGGACTTCTGCAAATGGAACTCTGCCCGCTCCCTGTTGCCTGCCTGCAGGAAAGTCTTATGCAGGGAAAGATTGGTTGCGACGTTGCCCGGAAATCGTCCGTATTTTGTCATATCAATCACCATCGCCCTGGTGTTGATCTCTTTAAACTGCCCTTCCTGCCCCATCTTCTGATAACAGGCGGCAAGGTCGCGCAGGGTTGCGGTGTTTTTCTGATCCTTTTCCAGGAGAAGCTGATAGAGTACCGCTGCATTCCGCCAGCTGCCGTAGCGTCCATAGCGTTCAGTAAATTTTACCATACCGTTGTCAATCCGGGAATCCATCTCGGTTTTCAGGCGCGGCACAGTGTAGCTGATTGAGGTGGTTGTTGCCGCAAGTCCGGTGCCGACAACCAAAATCAAAATCATTGCCACGGCATGACGCGTGGATAAATGGTAAGCGCTTTTCCCCTGGTGTTTATGTTTGAGCCAGTAGTGGTTGCTAAAGATGGCCAAGGCCAGGGAAAGTAGGATTTCAGCGATCTCCGCTTCGTTGAATTGAAATATCCGCAGCTCAAACAGGGCAGCCCCGACAAAAAACGGCCAGAGATACGCGGGCGGCGCCGGAAGACCTTTTATGTTGATCCACACCGCGGGTTTCCAACTGACTTTCAGTTCAAGAGGGTAGATGACCCCGTAGATAATGAAGGAACTGGCAAGCAGCATTTCAATGATGCGCTTCAACAGGGTGTTGTATGGGCCTGTGAAGAAATTATGCAGATTTGTTTCCTGTTGCAGATTGTGCGAACCGAAAAAGTCAGGGGTGGCGATGTTGAATAGCCGTTGTCCCCAGGAGATCTCTTCCCCGGTAACATAGAAACAGGCCAGGGCCAGGGCGGCGAAAAAAAGCCAGAAACGGCTTTTTGCCAGAGCCAGGCGAACTGAAAAAAATAAGGCGATGGCAAAGAAATAAAACTGGCTCCATTCGCCGAGCAGATCCTCATAGGTGGCCCAGATGAATGCCACAGGGAAGCGGGATACGACAACAGCGAAAAGGGCCATGATGAAAAAAAAGAGACTGTAGGCAGTGATTGTGTCGATTTTCCTGTTCATTGCGCTTTTCTCCGCTACCTTGAGGAAAGAGGTGCCCCCCGCCAGAAAAGGGAAATAAAACCTGGTGGGGGGCGGGGAAAGAAGAAGTTTTAAACTGCGGGAATACTCTTAATGGTGCTCATCAGAATCAAAATGCAGCGATTCACCGTCACTGTCGTCGTCACTGTCACTGTCGTTGGTGTCGTGGGTACCGCAGTCTCCAGTTGTGTCAACCTTGGCTGTCCAGTAGAGGCCGGTTTCATAGTTCGGGGCCTGCCAGGAGAAGCTGACCGGGGTTGTCTGGTTGCTGCGCAGATAGACTTCCCGGCAGAGATGGCCAACCGCGGTGCCGACGGCATCGAAGGCCATCATTTTTACCGCTGCGTAGACGCTGCTGCTGGTGTTATTTTTGACTGAGGCGGAAACCGTAGAGGTGGAGTTCATTTTTACGGATCCTGCGGCCAGCGCCATGCCTGTGGTGAAGAAAGCGAGAAGAATCGCCAACGTAATTATTTTTGCAAATTTCATATTATATCCTCATATATCGATAAAATTTTCACTTTTCCTACTCAGTAAATACGTTTGTTAACCCTTTGCAAACTTAAGGAGTAACCGTGTTCGGAGCATTGATGGTAATATCAAAGTCCGCGGGACCAGCGGTGCCCGGTTCGGTGGTTGCCGTGGTTGCATCAAAGGTCGGGGTGACGCGCAGGGTGAAATTGCCCTGGGGCAGATCGCTTACGTTCAGGAATGCATTGATGTTGACGTTGGCCAAGTCATCGATGTCAGCAGCAGACCAGGCCGGATTGGCTTTAATGGCGTCAAGCTCTGCAGCGGTCAGCTCGATGGGCTGGCGGATATCGGTACCCACTACTGCGGGGATATTCCAGGTGCCGTCGGCATTTAAGGTAATATTGACGGATTCGCGGTAGGTTACCCAGGGAGCGTCACAGCCGAGGTTGGCGGCGCAGGCCTCGTCACAGTCGGCATTGGCAACGCCGGTGGTGCCTGCTTCCTCGCTGAAATTGCCGGGGCAGCTGGCCATGAGGATGTTGTCGGTGTAGATGATATTATCAGCGTCAAAATAGAGGCCGCCTTTGAGGTTGCTGGAGGGCAGCCACTCGCCGAATAGGTCAGTATGCACGGCTGACATATCAGAGGCCACGATATGGGTCTGGTTGGCGGTCATCAGGAAGGTGGCGCGTACGTACGGGTTGAAATAACCGTAAGAGGTATGGTGCTGGTCAGGGGCGCCGAAGAGGCCGTGGGCCTGCAGGGCATCAAGCTCACCCTGTTTCATGATGTCGCTGGTGACCGGCACGGTGTAGTCATAGTTGCCGCCGTTGCGTGAACAAAAAGACAGGCCGCTGGAAGGACCGGCTTCGGTGAAGTTGCCGCCTGCATCAAGGAATCCGAGCTGCATGGTGAAACCGGTGACCCTGGCGCCTGTCTGGTTACCGTATTTCATCAGCAGTCTGTACTCTTCCGTCTGGCCGTTGTTTGCTACGTTGAAGGTCAGATCGACGGGAGTATCAAGCATATAGCTGACTGATTTGAAGCGCTTGCTTGACTGGAAGGGATCGGAGCACTGTTTCTTGTCAATGCCCCACCAGTCGCTCATCTCGGTGATGTCGATGCCGTTGGCGTCCAGAACAACGGTTGAATCAGGATTCCAGCCGGCGGACATGATGCAGTTGTCACCGGTTTGGTCATCGCCATTGACGATGCTTAAGCCCGGGCCCTGGGTGTCTCTCTCTTTCCAGGTCATGGCGCCGACAACGGTGCCGGCGGCATTGAGAATGGCTCCGGAGCCAACACTGTATTTGGCCCAGCCGCTCGGCATGAATCCATCTGTGGAAACCGCGCCGGTGTTGGGATCAGTCAGGTAGCCCGGTTCAATGTAATTGTATTGGTCAAAGACAAAACCAGGATTGGTGATGTTGGTGGGGGTGCGGGGCACAACATTACTCTGATCCCACTCGGTGATCATGCCGGCCTCGGCAACACTGAAAGTTGCCAGTGCGCCTAAAGCAACTGCTGCTGAAATTACTTTTCTTGTTTTCTTCATTTAGCAATCCTCCGTTTTCGTTGACGAATTTTGATGGCTTCGTATTTATGCCCCCTGAGGGGTAAAATAGTCCCGATACCGAATTTCGTGAGGATAAATCAGGAATTTATCATGCACTGTCCGGCTGCCGGGGAGATTTCCACGAGGCAGTCAATTTCGAAGGGCTCCAGAAAAAGTGAAGCCATCCCGTGTAAGTTTGTGTGCGGCAAATTGCCACTGTGGCAATTTGCCGCACTGGCTGCCTTAAAAGCATAATGAATGCCAAAGTATGTATGCTGGCTAGGGTGGTAGGGGATTTTTATTTTAACTATTTGTAATTATTGAAATAAATAGATTATTCCTTTGTCAGGAATGATCAGGGAAGAGGTGAAAAGGGAATCCTGCCGGAAGATGTAAAGGTCTGCAGCGAACAGAAACTGAGGAGAAGCTGATCAGATACTGTTTAGATCAGCTTGAGTGGTGGTGCATTGCACTGGTGTAAAAAGTGTAAGAGTTGCCGCCCTGCATTTTTGCCTCGGACAGGGCGATGTCGGCATTGCGCAGAAGGCTGCTGCCGTCACTGCCGTCACTGGGGAAAAGGGTGATGCCGATGCTGAGGCTGATATCGCCACTGCCTAAAATATGAAATGGCAGGAGAAATTCCTGCATGATTTTGCCGGCAACAAGCTTGGCATCCTGTTGATCGTTGAGATTGGTCAACATGATGGCAAACTGGTTACGCTTCATCCGCGCCACGGTATCTGTTTCCCTGACAGACTGCAGAAAGCGTTTGGCTGCCTCCTGCAGAATCAGTTTGCCCGTTTCATCGCCTGCATCGATAATGGAGGAAGAAAGGTCGAGATCGATGAGAAGCAGGGCCGATAATTTCTGTGAGCGTTTGGCCAGGCGCAGGGCATTGCTTAGCCGGTCGTGGAGAAGATTGTGATTGGGCAGATGGGTCAGGGGGTCGAAATTCGACATGCTTTCACTGTTGTCCAGGTTGCCTTTCAATTCACTGATATCGCGGGCAAGACAGACCACCCCCTCAACTGTTCCTGATGTGCTGTAAAAAGTTGTGCCGGAAAAAAGAACAGGAATCAGGATGTTATCCCTGGTCCGCAGCATCATCTCGAGATTGGTGATGGATTTGCCCTGCAGCAGCTCTTCAAAAATTGTCTGAATGGTGGCACCGACCCCATATTCACTGAAAATGTGGTTGGCCGGTTGGTTGAGCAGGTCCTCTTCATGGTAGGAAAGCAGATTGAGGGCGGACTGGTTGACCCGAGTGATGGACAGAGTCGGCGACAGGACCAGCAGGCAGTCTGACATGTAATTGATGATGTTGTCCAGATAGTTTCTGGATACCGAAATTTTTTTCAGCTCCTCGGTCATGTCCCAGAAGGAGAGGGTCAGACTGCAGATTTCATCGGCCGAATCACAGACCTGCGGTTTCTCGACAGTTTTACCCCTGGCAAAGTTGTCGATCAGTTCTTTGAGTTTTTTCAAGGGGGTGATGAGCTGTCTGTTGGCCAGCAGATTGATGGCCAGGGTGGCAATCAGGAGAACGGCGATGAAAAGGAGGTGCAGCTGGCGGGAGTTGTCAGTAGCTCGCTGTTTATTGTTTTTTATTTCATTAACCACCTTTTCGGTGAGCTGGTCGGTAATTTCCTTAAATTTTATCAGCAGACGTTCTCTGGCTTTGCCGATGCGCAGCAGTAGCTGGGTGTGTTCAAAGAGATCGGTGTCGTGGGACATCTGCATATACTGGTCAGCGGCCAGGGTGAAGTAATCATCATATGCGTCGCGCAAGGTAAGGAGCTGCGAGTATAAGTTCATGTCCTGACTGGATGCCGTCTGCACCATTTCGTTGAGCAGGGAGCTGATCTCTTCATGATGCTCGCGGGCCTTGGTCAGCTCATCGGCTTCTCCGGTAATCAGGCCGCCTTCAAAATGCTTAGTCTGCTCATTGAAGAGGGTAAAAATCTTTTCCCCTTTCAGCGCCAGCGGGAAATGGGTGGACTCGAGAGTGGTGAGACTGTCGGTGATGCGGATATTGGAGATTGACGTGGCGATGGTGGCAATCAGGTAGCCCAGCAGGGCAATGGCAACACAGCTCCACACCTTTGCTCTGATGTTGTTCAAGATTTGCATGGCAATGTTGTCCTTGTTCTCTGCTTTGCGCCGAAGACGTCAGCGGATGACAAGCTGTTTTACCCTGAAATCCAGGGAATCATTCCTGATAAAGCCTATGGCATCTTTGGTGGCCGCTATAAAATTCTTGACCTCTTCATCGTTGTTCATGACCCGAGGTGGGATCCCTGAACCATTAAAGAGCATCTTTTTCCGGTAAAGCAGATACTGCAGGGGAGTTTTTTTTAAAATCTCCCGGCAGAAAGAAGCATACACCTCCGGATCGTTGTTTACCACGACATGGATGTGTTCGCCCTGGGTCCATTCCGTTTTCTTGCTGAGAAAAATACGCTCAGCCGCCCGCCAGGTAATTCCTGTGAGAGGGTTCTCATGGTTGACTACCAGAATAATCTCGGCTGCAAGACAGGAACCGGGTGCCCCGTACAGCATGACAAGCAGCAGCAACATGATCGTTTTCAACGGTTTTCCCATGAAATTCCTAATCATGCTCAGAAATTAAAGGACGCTTTAACAGCACCGTACTGCCAGTATCTTTCCGTGCCGTCCGGGTTGAAAAATTCAAGCAGCAGGGCCGAGCCGTCAACTATGTGCCACTCGCCTTTGACTGTCCAGTTTTCGTTGACATCATAACGGACACCGAAGCCCCAATCCTTTCTCCAGGGGGTGGAATTGTACCTGCCGCTGGCATGGATGGAGTCGTCCTTGTTGTATTTTTCTTTCCAGTATTCGTCGTAGAGAACGGAAAAGCTTAGCCGGTCGGTGGCGCTGTAGGTGAGCATGACGTACCAGGCCTGGTTGGGGCCATCAAAAGTGGTGACGTCGTAGAGGGTTTGCGTGCGGTCGTTTTCTCCGTATTCTGCGCTCAACGAGAGGTTCCTCCAGATGTATTCCAGGGAAAAGACAAAGTAGCTGTTGGTTTTATATTCGCCGATTTTTATATTATCAGCGTAGGAGGTATCCTTCTGGCTGGCATAGGAGATTCCCAGACGGAGATTCTCAAGAGGGGGGGAGTAGATGAGGTTGGCACCATACAGATAATCGTTGTCGCGGTCGCATTGGTTGATGTGGGTGGGGAGAAGGGGATCGGGATTGGGGTCTGCCAGGTTGTCGGCCAGCCGTCTGTTGATGTTGGCCAGGGTGGAATCATGATAAACCGAGTCTCCCTCATATTTGATGCGTCCGTAAAAGAGTTTATAGTCAAAGTCCCCGAAGGCATCCATTGCCACGTTGCCGTAAAGTTCACCGCCCGATTGGGCGAGCCAGGTGTCGCGTCGTGTTTCGTCATAGATGCTTTGGGGGAGAAAAATCATGGCCCGCAGAAAGTCGGAATCTCTTTCCGTATTGTAAAGGCCCATGGGAATCTTGACCTTGCCGAGGCGTATTCCCGCCCAGTCCTGAAAACGGTAATCCGCAAGTCCCCAGTCCAGACGGATTTGGTTGTCGCCATAGCTCCCCATTTTTCTGGACAGAATCTGGCCGCCAAAGCGGAGTTTGTCGGTAAAGCGCACGTTCAGATTGACGCCGATTTCATTGAAATCAAAGGTGCCGCCCAGGCTGTCTGACAGGAAGTTGTTGCCTGAGCTGTCAAGATAGCCCTGTGAGGCAAAACCGTGCAGCTGGATCTTTTCATTCAGATCATAGGCTGCAAGCGGCATCGGCAGAAGAAGTGTAAGCAGGGCCAGGCTGATTATGGTTATTTTTTTCAGTCGCATGATCTCCAAGAATATCTGTAAGGAAACAATGCGTCAACCGGCAAGATGCGGTCTAAGCCGGTGGGTTGGTATTCAGGGCATGGAAATCGTTTTCAGGTTGTCGGCTTTCTGATATCGAAATCATTGATCTTTTTACGAAGGGTGGTGGGCGAGATGGCTAATTTCAGCGCGGTATGGGTAATATTCCAGTCGTTTTCGAGAAGCGCACTGGTAATGTGAGATTTCTCCGCCTCTGCCAGGGTGAATGATTCGGCTTGCTGATCAGCGGCAGCAGGGGTTTTTGTCTCCTGCCAGACGATGTCTTCGGCAAGAACTCTGTTGTCGCGGGAAAGGGCCGCGGCCCGGGTCAGGACATTTTCAAGCTCTCTGACGTTGCCCGGCCAGTTATAATTTATCATTTTTTTCATGGCCGCTTCGGAAACGGATGGCAGGTCGCAATGCAGCTTTGCGCTGATTCTGGCCAACAGACTGTCAACCAGCAAGGGGATATCCTCACGCCGGAACCGCAAAGGGGTGATATTTAAAGTGGAGACGTTCAATCGGTAAAAAAGGTCCTGTCTGAATTGCCCTTGTTCCACCATGCCTTGCAGATCCCGGTGGGTGGCCGTCACTATCCGAGCCTTGAGCGGAATAGTCTCAAGCCCGCCAACCCGGACAAATTCCTCTTCCTGCAGCACCCGCAACAGTTTGCTCTGCAGATCATGCGGCATGTCGCCAATTTCATCAAGGAACACCGTGCCTTCCCCGGCAAATTCCATTTTGCCTATTTTGATCTTATCCGCTCCGGTAAAGGCGCCCTTTTCATAGCCGAAGAGTTCGCTTTCCAGCAGGGTCGGGACAACCGCCGAACAGTTAATGGCCACAAAAGGCATGCCGGGGGAGGAGGAGGCATGAAGAATCTTTGCCACCAGTTCCTTGCCTGTACCGCTTTCTCCCTGGATCAGGACAGTGACCCTGCTGCGGGAAAGAAGACCGATCTGTTTCAGCAGTTCAATTATTTTAGGATGGGCGCCGATAAGATCGTCAAGGGAGGGGCGAGGTGTGACAAGCTGCTCTGATTGCAGCGATTGCGTCATTTTCTTGCGGTCTTCCATCTTTTCTACCATGGCAAACAGCTCATCAAGATCCAGAGGCTTACGCAGATAATCAAAGGCACCCTTGCGCATGGAATCAATAACAGCCTTGTTGTCGGGATTGCCGGTCATAATCACCACGCACAGGCCATGGTTTTTTTCCAGCAATGCCGGTAAACCCAGCAGTCCGCTCTGGTCCGGCAGATTGATGTCCAGCAGGATGAGGTCCGGTCTGGCGGATACAGTGGTCTCCAGTCCCTCGTGCATGGTGTGGGCAAGACATGTTTTATGCCCGACAGCCTCAAGTTGAATCTGCAGACTGCGGCAGAGAAGTTTGTCGTCATCAATAATCAGTATTACGCTCATCAGCGTGGCCTTTCGTTGAAAGTCATTGAAAACCGTGCACCACCACCCAGATTGTTGCCAGCAAAAACCGAGCCGCCGTGAAATTCGACAATCTTTTTCACATTGGCCAGACCTAAGCCGGTCCCTGTTTCCCTGGTGGTGTAAAAAGGTTGAAAAAGATTATTTATCTGTTCTTCCCGAATTCCCGGCCCTTGGTCCTTGATAATAATGGTAAAACCACCAGCGGCCTTGGCCTGTTCGCCGATGATCTGCACTGTGCCGTTGTCGGGCGACCACTGGATGGCATTGTCAACCAGATTGATTAAGGCCTGGACAACCTGTTTCTTATCAACCGTTATTGATGTGCTGCCCAGATTGTCGATGATCTCCAGTGAAATGATCTTATCGGCGGCCTTCTGGGTAAGGATTTCCTGTACCTCGTTGGCTATCTCCCGGAAAGTCACCTCTTCGGGGTTTAACTGAATCGGTTTGCTGAAGTGGAGGAGATCGGAAAACATCGATTCGAGCCGCTTCACCTGGGAAATGGCTATGCTGGCCATTTCCGCATAGGCCGGATCTTCTTTGACTTTGTGCGCAAGGGCCTGCAGGTTGATTTTGACCGAAGAGAGGGGGTTGCGCATTTCATGGACAATGCTGGAACTCAGTTTTCCCACGGCGCTAAGAGAGATAGTCTGAATCATCAGCCGCTTGTTGGCATCAAGGGTATCCAGCATGGCGTTGAATGCCTCGCCGACATTATTAAGATAGCGGTCTTTAAAAACAGGGAGTCGTTCCTGGTGATTGCCTTCCGAGATATGGCGGGCAACCCGTGCCAGCTCATCAAGAGGATCAGCTACGTTACTAGCCGTCCGCCAGGAGCCGATAAGGATGAGAATGAGGATTGCCAGGGCCGTGCTGCTGCCTATACCTCTGTATCTCTCGATCTCCTTCATGGCGTGCATTTTGTCAACTTCAACGATGAGTATCCAGTCCATTTCCGTAATGGGCGCGGCAACGGAAAAAACAGAAACTCCCCTGCAGTCTCTTCTTTTCTGTAACTGCCAGTACGGTCCTTGCAGCAGTTTGCCAGGGAAGATCATGGTGCCGGGGCATTCATAGGCCGCGGGTGATGCCTGATACAGCAGGCTCCCGTCTCCGGAAACAAGATAAATCTTGCCGCTTTCATCAAGATCAGAGGTGTCGGATAGAACCCGTTTCAGGGACTGTGTCATATTCATTTCCCCGATTATATAAAGAGCTGGATGGCCGTTGCGGTCAAGCACGGTTTGCCCCAACGGCAGGATGGTATCCTTATCCGGGGTTAGAAACGGTCTATCCGCCAAAAAAATATCGGGAATGACGAATTTTTTTTTGAAACCGCTGGAAGGCGGCGGTATTTCAAATTGGGGATTTTCATTGAACTGCCGGATAACAGACCAATTTGGGTCATATACCGTCAGGGATTTGTATTTTGAGTGACCATTGAAGAGACCCTGAACCGCAAAATCCAGAGCCGTGAGATCTTCCTTGGTAATTCGCGCGTCTTTGGCGGAGAGCTGGATGCCTAGACTGAAGAACTCTTTTTTGGTTTGTCGTGTCCATTCCCTTAGCCAGAGCATTCTTGATTTCAGGGAATAATTCAGGTGCTCAATCTCCAGTTTTTCAATGGCCTTTTTGCCGAAATAATGATTTTGAAAAGCGAGAACGAGCAAAGGGACAAGCCCGGTCAAGGCCATGTAAATAAAAAATTTCCTCTTGAGATTGGAAGACAAGGGCATGGTTGTTTCAGATCAACAGCGTTAGAAGAAATGCTCTGTTATTGACTTAATCCTTACCTGGCCGAAAAAAGTAATATGTTTGTTTTTAACAAGGAAATGAGATTCATAGAATCCGGAAGAGTAATCATTTAAATATGTAGCAGAATTTTACTGCCGATGCTCTTAAAAAAAAGGATAAAAAAAGCCCCGGAAGAAACCGGGGCTTTTTTGCTGCATCCGTGGAAACCTTTGATTATTTATTAATCGGCGGGTTGTGGGCGTTGATATGGCAATCCAGACAACGCGGGAATTTTTCCAGCATTTTTGGATCGTGGGGCTGGTCATGGCAATTGGTGCACTGCGGAATCTGACCATGCTTTGCATGGCATTCGGCGCAGGGAACTCCGGAATGTTTGCTTGGCGAGGCTGCCCAGACTTCATAAACCTGGTCATGGCAGGCGCCGCATGTAGCCTCGGTTCCTGCCTCGTAGGTAATCTCGAGAGGCCGGTGCACGGGATGGCATGACTTGCAGGCCTCCACCGGTTGGTCGGGAATATGGGGCTCATGGCATTCCATGCAGGATGGTATATAACCGTGTTTGGTATGGTGACAGGTGCTGCAGCCCTGCTGGGTGTGGAGGCTGGGGAACTGCGTCAGTTCACCGGAGGGGCCGGTATGGCAGTTGGCGCATTGGCCGCCCAGTAAATCGTTCATGGGGACATTCAACGGGGTATGGGGGATGATATGGCAGCTCATGCAGTCGAGAAAGTTCGCCCCATGGGGCGGTTCAGTGTGGCATTGGGTGCACTTCGGCATGATTTCCTTCCAGTTGTTTTTGGTCGGATTGTATGAATGAAATTGCTGGTGGCAGTCCTGGCAGTTTATACGGTGCCGGCCGCCGTCATTTTTGATCTTGTAGAATACTGCGGTATGGCATTGGGCGCATTGGATGACGGTCAGAGGTTCAGGTGCCTGGGCATAGAGCGCTGCGCCATTGTTGGCGGCGGAGTCTGCCTGTGCGGCTGCCGGTTGCTCGGCACTGGCAAGGAGCATAGGGGCTTTATCATTTCCGTTCTTTACTTCTGTTCCGCGTTCTGTAGCATTGATCGGCATACAGGAAATGGCCGAGGAAATGAAAAAAACGGAGAGGACATTGTAAAGAATTTTTCTTTTCTTTTTCATAACATATTCCTTATCTTCAATAAGTAGCAGAACACAGAATATTCTGTGTGATAGGCGAATGGAGAAAAAAAAAGAGTGAGCAGTATCTCCGCTCACTCTTTTTAAATAAACTGTTACTTGGTCACGTCATGGGCAATGCCGTGACATTCACCACATGTCGGGAATTTCTTCATCATATCCTCGGGATGTGGTACGCCATGGCAATCCTGGCACTTCGGAATCATCTTGTGCTGCGACTTGTGGCAATCGGCACAGGAACGCTCATGGTGTTTCGAGGTGTTGGCCATCAACAGGTCATAAGCGGTCTGATGACAGGAAGCGCAAAGTTTGGACGGGGTATCATCAGGATAGGTAACCTGTAGAGGCATATGCGGTTTATGGCAACTCAGGCAGTCAGCCTGCACCATGTCTTCAGAATGGGGGGTATGGCAGTTGGTGCAGCTCGGCAGCTCGCCATGGGCGGTATGACAGGTAGTGCAGGACTGTTCGGTATGTTTGCTTAGATTTTGTTTCAGCTGATCAATCTGATCGGTATGACAGGTAAGGCAGGGTTCGGTAAGATTGTCGGCCAGGGTGATCTTAAGCGGTGTATGCGGGTTGGTATGGCAGCTCATGCAGCCTTCAAGTTCAAAATGTTTTTCGCCTGTATGGCACTTGCTGCATTGAGGGATAATGTCGGTGTTTCTGGGAGGATGACCCTCATGGCAGTCAATACAGGTAACTTCGGTCTTATGTTTGCCGCCCGCACTTTCAATGGCCTGCGGTGCGGCATCATGGCATTTTACACAATCGTCCACAGTCAGCACAGGACGCTCCGTATCTTGTGCCAAGGCAAAAGGTGCCGCTACCCCAGCTGTCAGGAAGATTACAAAAGTTGCTGCCACCGTTTGTTTCATCAATTGAATCTTTTTATATTTTTTGCTCATTTTCACCTAAATTATCCTCCTGATGTTGAAATTAAGCGTTAAGTAACCGAAAGTTAGAGTGTTTTTCTGTTTTTTTATAAAGGCCAAAGTTAATAAAAAAGGGAAATTCCAGAATAGAAAAAATATCTGCGAGCCGTTAAATATCAGGGTCTAACACGCAAATACGGCAAATAGTTGCCATAGTCTGGCAAAAAAAGCAATATTTTAGTCAGAAGGATTGTAAAAAAAATGCAAGGAGTTGTGAGAATCAGGTTTTAAAACTGTCCAGATTTTCTTTCAGTTTAGCGAAAGCATCACTAGTTTCAGCTGATTTATGGAGTGTTTTTTCAAGTTGCACCTGATTTTCCTGGGCCATCTTGATTTTTTTCTGCAGAGAACCGGTGCAGTCGTTAAGGGTCGCGGCCATTTCCTGCAGAATGTCATTTCTGCGCAGTTTGCATTCCGAGCGCAGATCGCCTTCTTTTAAATCTTCCAATCGTTTTTCGATTCGGTAGAGAGGTCCGGCTATTCTCTGGGGGAGAAAAATTACCACGAGAAGGGTGCCCAAAAAGCTCACCGCGGATCCGGCAGCAATAACCGGCAGGAGAAGATCACTGACCCGGCGGATTGTCACATGGGCTGAGTAGAAGCTGTCGGTAATTTCGCTTCTGGCGTAAAAATAAAGAATCACTGCAGCAACGAGCGAGCTGAGCAGAACTTGCGCTGTCATGCGTAGGAAAAGCCATTTCTGGAATTCCCGCTTCACGTTCAGATTGAGTTTTTTTCTTTTGTTTTTGTATGGATTCATGGCAGTCAGTGCTTTTTGCTGGCGGAACAGTTCTGTTAAAATTTGTCCGGATGACAACCTAAACAGAGTTCCTTTCGCGATGATTTGATGAGTCTGTATTCAATGTTTGCTGCATGATTAATGTGGCAGGTCATGCAGGAGATACGACCGTCCGGCAGGGTTGGATACTCGGGCGGTATTTTTGATTTTCCCTTAGGCAGTATATTGACCGGATGGGATTTTTGCTGGTTTAAGCCTTCGTGGCAGGTCGTGCAGATAGTCATGCTGCTGTATTTTTTATTGGTCAAAGGAATATGTTCCTTTGTCGTATCAGTGGACTGGCCGGATTTTTCCATGAGGATCTGCCTTTCTGCGGGTTCATCAGCTGCAGTTCCGAGAGCAATGGACACCGGTTGATTGGCTGTCAGTTCCAGTATGACATTTTTATCGTTAGTGGTAAAGAAGTTGTTTTTTAAGGCAATTTTATCACTACTGGCCCTTTGGTTTTCGGACGCAAGTGCATGCAATGGGGAAATGTCCGCAGTGGAGAAACTGAAAGAAGGAGAGGTGGAGCTGTTGCCGAAAATATCCTGGCATGTGATGGCAACCTGATAGGTTGATCCCTTTTTCAGACCGGGCAGAGTAATTTTATGGTCAGTAACAAAGCAGTATTTTTTTTCGATTATTTGCCCCATATCTTCAATGCCGTAGTGCACGGTTGCATTTGTTTTTTTGTCAGTCTGCCAGGTGATTACGGAATTGATCAGGATACCCAGCTGTACGTCGGCCTTGATGTCTGTTATCCGCGGCGTAGTCAGGTCGTTTTCCACCTTTGCCATGGTGTTTGCCGCGGGGATAGTCAATACTTGGCGCAACGGCGATTTGCCGGGTGTCTTTGCTTCAATTAATATTTTTAATATTTTGCCGGGGGCGGATTTTGCAGGCAGCAGAAATGTGTGTTTCTCAGACGCTGATGGGGACATACTGAGCCAGCGGATTTTTGACCTGGCTTGTTGTTGGCCAGAGGACGGCTGGTCGGCAACGGGAGGGGAATCTTTTGCGTCGACATGACATGTCAGGCATTTTTTGTCAATAAAAGGCTGATGAATATATCTCTTCAGCAGTTCCTTCTCAATGGCCTCATTATGGCATTTCAGGCATTCTTTTAGCAACGGTTCCTTTTTACTGGATGCAGCGAAGGAATCGTTGTTAGGCAGAAGTATGAAGGAGAGTATAAAAAAGACAGTAAGCCATAAACGCATAATGATCCTTTGACTTAAAAGGTTCTGCGGATAATAGAAGGATCAACTTCATCGACCACATATTTCCCGTGGGAATGACAGTCTTCGCAGGGAATCGGAAAGCCGCCATGACCATGGCATGTGCCGCATTGCATCTGGTCGAAGGTAGCGTCAGGAGATTGATGGTGAACGTACTCCCAGTTACTATTATGACACTTTGCGCACAGCAATTTTATGTTTGAGGTGGCTGTAGGAGAAGTTGCCCTCGTATGCACGGCAGCTGTTGTATACGTGCCGTTCACCTCTCTTCTGATGAGAAACGAGCTTGGAGAGCCGTGGGGTTCGTGGCAGTCAAGGCAGGAGAGAATCCAGCCGTTATCGGTACCATATGGCTCTATTCTCTCCGAGCTACCGGTCGCACTGTTTTTGCCGTGTTTGTCGCCGGCGGAGATGCTGTCCCCACCTTCCGTATACCAGCTGATTTTGATGAGATTTCTACCCAGCGTGCTGCTGAAGATGGTATTGGTGGTATTGTGGCAATCCGTGCAGAACGAGTTGTAGTCCGGGGTCAGCGAGCCGTCATCAAAGTTGGTGGCATCGGGTTCATAGGTGTTTGACGAATTGTAAAAGTAGGGTGCCATGTAGTTGTTGCTGGTGGCGGCAAACATTCTTTCGCTGGCGTCATTACCCCAGAGATTGGCATGATCGGAGGGCTTGGAGATAGCAGTGTAAGACGGGTCCTTTTCATTTTCCTTATTGCGTCGAGCAATGTGAGGATTATGGCAGCCGGTGCATGGATTTGAGTTGGACGTGAAAAAGTTGCTGAAATTGGTTTTGCTGAAATCCTGGATATCGGAAAGATTGTGATATGAATATTGATTGAATGCCTCAAAGATTCCCAATGGTGAATTGGTGGTATAACCGCCGAAGGTTGCGGCATAGTCCTTGTTGTCGATTGCGCTGGCTTGCAGGGAAGCGGCGTTGGTGTGGCAGTAAAAACAGAAATTGTCCCCCTGCAGATAGGGGTTGCTGGTGGCGCTGGTGTTGAAGTTATCGACAAAAAGGGCAAAAGGAGAGGCGCTATCATCCCCGGAATATGGGTCGGGTTCAGCCCCTTCGATACTGGCGTGTTGTTCGTGACAATGGGCACAGTTCGCCTGTGAATAGTTGTCCAGGGAGGCTTCGCTTCGTTTTACCCCGGAAGAACTGTTGCCATGGGCGGAATCCGTGTAGGGTCCAGCCTGGGCAGGAAGAAGATAAAGGAAAGGTGCCAGTAAAATGATACTTATACAGAGAGGCGACAAAAAAGAACTTCTGTAATCTCGCTGTTGCTTTTTCATGAAGTAACCCTTGTCAAGTTCTGAAAAGATTGATAGTCGTGAAGTCAGCACATCCTAAATTAACTTAACAGGATAATTTTTTTTTCAAATTAATGATATTCCCGCGGGGAAAATTAATATGCATGCGAACAAAAAAAAGCACGTATTATGCGTGCTTTTTTTGTTAATTTATTTAATAGTGCAAACTACATACTACATATAATATTGTTCTGTGGTATTTTCGTCAGTTAATTGTGAATCATAGTTTAACTGAGGTATCCGGGCATTGTCAAGTATGAAGCGTTCCAGTTGCTGAATCTGTCCGACTGAAAGATCACCAAAAATAATTCGTCTCTGCTTGATGACCGGTTTGCTTGTAGGGGATTTTGAGATCACTGTATCGGAAACTGTCTCGAAAGGGATTTCATCCATATAATGATCGTTATAACCGAAAAGGATACCTCTTTCAGGTGGGCTCCCCTGTAAATACTCTTTGTCAACATAATTAAAAAGAATGCCTCCCATGCTGATGTCTATCACTTTTCCGAAGTTGTGATGGAGAACATACATGTCTTTCTTTGGCGCAAACCGGGGGAATTTTCGACGGTTCATTGTGTTAAAATTGGTAGTCATTTTCAGCCCCTCGCTCTAATGTTTTATTATGTCTCTAAAACGAGCATTTTTTCATAAGTACACTTAACAAAAAATCAAGGGGGTGGGAATGAGGCAAATTGTCGCATTCGTTGGTATTTTTTTTGGGTGCACCATATTCGGCGGGGAAGAGCATAATTTTTCATCTGGTAAAGGAAAGTTGTGAAAAAATAATGTTAGGATTTGTTTGCTGTAATTTTTCCTGGCAAAAAGCTTGCCTACATAGAGATGCATTGCTTTTTCGGTTTTGTTTGATACAGACAGCAGTGTTGACAACAGAAAATGAAAATGGTAGGTGAAATTGTCAAATTATGAATAGGAATTCATTTATACTGTCAGAGCTGCGTGGCGTATTTTGTGCGGCCGATGTTTTATTATAAAATTCGGTTAAAGAAAATTAATGAAAATGGGTTTTTTTGCACAACTGGTGAAACAATCCGCTGTTTCCATCATATATTTCCTGGCTGTTTTCTGCCTCCCCGCAAGTCCGGCGCTGGCTAGGGGAGTTACTCTTCTCACCCCGGATACTGCCTGCATCGTTTATGCGCGCTCCCCCTCTTACCATTTTGTCGTCGAAGTCGACACGAAAGAGGATCTGAAACAGCTGCAACTGCAGTCAGGGTCGGAAAGCATCATGCCATTGGTAACCCAAGCGAAAAACGATATTTATTATGTGCATTATCGTGTTCCTCTCGTTCCGGGTGAAAACAAGTTTGTTCTTTCCCCCGGTTCAAAAAAAATCGTTATTGATTATAAACCCCTCCGCACACTGATGAACGCCAATTTGAATGCCACGGGCGTCTTTCTTTATCACCGGAATGTAGAAACAATGCACCAGGAATGCCGGCAGTGCCATGAGGTCGCGTCCATGCCGGAAGATTTTTATGTTAAACCCATATTTTATTTCAAGAGTTCTCCTGTCTGCTATTCCTGTCATAAAGCCATTTTCGAGGAAACAAAATGGCAGCACAGCCCTGCGGCGAATTTGCTTTGCGAGACCTGCCATCAGCAGGAAAAAGATGTGGGTCGGATTTCGGTGTCCATAGGCAAAGATGCTTCACTGTGTTATCAATGCCATCTTGTCAAGGGCAAGGCCTGGGGTGACATGGCGCATATCCACCAACCGGTTGGTTTCGGTGTCTGTTCAATCTGTCATAATCCCCATGGTGACAAGTATCGGTTTCAGTTGTGGGCTGACGGCAGGGCCGAATTATGCGTCAGTTGCCACGTTGACAAGGAAGACCTGCTGAAGAAGGACACGAAAGGTATTGATGTCCATGGTATCATCAGGGGAGGAGGCTGTGTCGCCTGCCATGATCCCCATGCCTCTGAAAATGAGTACATGCTGTATAAACCGGTCAACGAACTCTGTACCGGTTGTCATAATGATTTGGCAGGTGTGACAAAAGGCCATCCGGTCGGCGGGCATCCTCTGAAAGGTCCCAAAAATCCTTTGAATCCAAAAAAGGAATTTAATTGTGCAAGCTGTCACAATCCCCATGGGTCAAAATTTCAGTATTTGCTGATCGGGGATCTTTTAGGCGGTCTTGTTTGCAGCAAATGCCATCATTAAGAAAGCCAATGAACCAATTGGGAATTATGCTAGCATATTTAGTTGACGAGGTTCAATTTTTTTTCATACGGGATTTTTGAAAAATGATTTTATTTCATATCGGTGCTCAGTGGATTATGCAGAGAGTAAAAGGAAAAATTTCTCGATTATTCATTGTTGTTGAGGCAAGTGTGGTCAGGCGAATCGCTATTCTCCTTGTATGCATTGGTTTATTGCCCATTCATGCCGATCTTTTGGCGCAACCGGAAGAAAACACCCCATGGCCGGTACCCGTAAAAACGGTGGCGATTATTAATGAAGATGACCAGGGGCTTCCTCTGAAGTTTCCTTCGGCTGTCTTTTTTGATAAGACAATGAATGAGATTTATGTGGTGAATGGCGGTAACGGACGCATAAATCTCTATGGTTCTGATTATTTCCCGAGAATTTCACTGGGTGTGGGGCGAGGGGTCGATTCTCCGAACGGTATTTTTGTTGCCGGTGATGGACGTCTTTTTATCTGCCAGGGCCGTACGGCAAAAAAACCTCCCCGTCTCACCATTCTCAATGCTGCCTTTTTTCCACTTAAGGAAATTTTGGTTCAGCAGTTTCCCGAGGCGGAATCGTTTGTGCCTAATCGTGTTTATGTTGGCCGCAATGAAAATATTTATGTTACCGGCATCGATTATCGCGGGCTAATGGTGCTTGACAGAGAAGGCAACTTTTTACACTGGCTCAAACCAAAGGATAAGATATGGGTGGACCAGCAGTTGGATTATTCGAAACTGCCTCAAGATATTACCGGAAAAGGCCAGATGGACGACGCAGAGTCGCCTCCATCCAAGGATAATGTCGAACCCCCTGAAGAAGATCAGCGGGAAACGGAGATGGCTAATCTCCCTGATTTCCTCAAGCCAAAAGGCAAAGAGGTGATTGAAGAAGAGGAGTCAAAAAAGTTTGGACCGGTTCAGGTTACTGACGTGGTGTGTGGGTCTGAAGGCCATATTTATATCCTCAGCGAGGAAACAAGCAAGGTCTATGTCTATAATGCCTCGGAGGAGTTTCTTTTTGCTTTCGGTAAAAAAGGAGGATCATCCGGGAAAATGAGCCGTCCCAGGGCGCTCGCAGTCGATGAAAAGAGAAAGTGTGTCTATGTGGTCGACTATATGCGGCACTCGATTCTTATTTATAATTTTGCCGGGCGTTTTCTTTTTGAGATCGGGGGAAAGGGCAGTTCCCCGCGTTGGTTTAATTTCCCGACCGGCTTGACCCTGGACGGAAACGGAAATCTGGTAGTGGCCGATCTTTTTAATCAGAGAGTGCAGGTTCTGGATGTAAAGTTTGAAGCTGGCGTTGCTTTATTTGGCTCAGTCGATTTATCGGATACCATAAATAAAGATAAACTGAATAACCCTTCTCCGGAGTAAAGGGTTATTTATCAGGCGGATACTTGTAAAGTTTCCGTTGCAGCGTTCTGCGATGGATCCCGAGCCTTTTGGCAGTTTCAGAGATATTGCCGCCGCAGTCAGCCAGGACTCTGTTGATATGCTCCCATTCCGTGCGGGCAAGAGATGGTGCCATGAAGTCGTCCGGTTGATTGTCTATCTCGACTTCCGGACTCCTGTTGAAGGCATTGAGTATATCCCCGACATCCGCTGGCTTGGGCAGGTAAAAAATTGCACCGAGTTTAACGGCATCGGCAGCTGTGGCAATGCTGCCGTAACCCGTCAACACAACCATTTTCAGCTCGGGATCGATGAGCAGAGCATCCCTGATCAACTCAAGACCGGATTTGCCAGGCATTTTCATGTCAACTACAGCGAGTTTCGGCCTGTCATCTCTGATAGTCGTGATCGCCTCTTCATAATTTGCCGCCGCATATACTGTAAAACCGCGGCTTTCAAAAGCTCGCTGCAATCTGTTTCTGAAAAGGTCTTCGTCATCGACTATCAGAATTGTTTCCATGTTTGCATCTTCTCCATAGTACTGATAATAGCTGCAAAACGTTAAGAATTTACTGAGTTAACCGACTGAATCCGGTTGAGAGCAAATGTTAACGTCGCTGTGGTTCCTGTTGATAGTGCTGAAGTCAAATAGAGGTCGCCCCCAAATCTGTTAGCCATAATTCTCGCAAGATAGAGCCCCAGGCCCATTCCCTTTCCAGGTTCCTTGCTTGTATAAAAAGGTTCCGTTGCTCTTTTAAGCGAGTTTGCGTCCATTCCCGTGCCATGATCTTGAACCTCAAAATAAAGGAACTGGGAGTCCTTCCAGCAGGTCAGTTCGATAGGCGCGCCGGGTTCCGAAGCATCCATGGCGTTTTTCATAAGCTCTTTAATGGTTCGCGTAAGGGTGCGGACAGGCATTACAACCTGCATGTCACCAACCTTATTTTGAAAGTTGACCTGTTGCAGATTTTCAAAATTAAAAAGGGCCATAGCCTCATAAACTAGCTCTTTAATGCTGAATTTGTCAACAGCTTCTCCCATAAGTTTGCCGCTGTCAGCTGACATTTGGAAGAGGATTTCCTTGCATCTGGCCACCTGATCGCGAATCAGTCTTGTGTCGTCGATCAGGTTTTTGTCACCGCCATGCTTTTTGAAATGATAGAGCATTTCTCCTGAGGCTATTGCGATAGTCGATAGCGGAGTGGAAAATTCATGCGCTGCGCCAGCGGCAAAGGTGGCAAGTGATGCCAGTCTTTCGTTACGCATCCTTTCTTCATCAAGCTCATTTAAGACCTCGTCCTGTTCCTCCATGTTCTTTTTTATCTGGGCAACGGGATAAACGATCAGCAGGGCGACAAGAAAAAATATAAAGAACATGAAATAGCTGTGAGAGTTGAGATATTCATCCAGTTGCCTATTGAAAACAGCTAAAATTGCAGGGTTCTCGATACAATGGCTTGATGCCGTCAGAATCGATTGATCAATCGGTAAAGGGTTTGAAAGATAAAAAAAGATGGCATAGCAGGTTAAAGTGAAGGCGGTGAGAGCATATGAGCAATTTCGTTCAAGCAGGAGTGCCCCGAGAACAATATAAATAATATAAAGAATGCTCAACGGATTAAAGATTGAAACAACCTGGAAAAAGAGGACAGTCATCAGCAAGATGTCAAAAAACATCACCAGGGCGGGTACCCAGCATGGAATAATTTTTTTCGGGGCAGGCAGATTATAAAGAAAAATGTTACTGATCAGGCCAAGCCCTATAACTAAAAAGGTAAACAACAGGGAAATGTGTAAATGGAAAATTCTGTTTCCAGCCAATACCATGAATGATTGGCATGCTAAAATGGCCCATCTGAGACGCAAAAGCCAGAGAAAGGTTATGTCATGCCCGGTGCTGTTGAATGTTCGCCCGTTCATGATCTTGTGATCACATGATTTCACTTGTCATCCCCTTTTCTCGATGGATAGAAACGTACCGGAATAATTAACATTAGCGGTATGTGCGACATTTTACCACATTTAGTCTCTTTATAAGGTGTGATAAATACAATTTTATGTGGAGATGTCAATTGATTAATGGCAAATCGCAAGACTTGATTTGAGGGGGGGGGAGACATGGAAATGAAAGCCGTTTGGACCCTGGATGCAAAAGGTTTGAATTGTCCTATGCCTATGCGAAAACAAAGCAATTTTTCAATAAAATACAACTGGGAGAGGTCCTTTGATGTGTTTGGGGCTGATCCGGGATCGAAAATGATCTTCCAGGATGGTGGGCAAGGGCCGGACATGAGTTTCTTGAGGTAAAAGATGAAAGCTGTTTTTTTTAGATTTTTTATCCGCCGAGAAAATAAATAAATTTTGATGAATTTAACTCCAAGGATGCCCGTTGAAATAACTTGAGACGGAATCCGCAAATGTCACAATCCGAGGTGTTTGAAACTCAACGAAATGCCCTAAAGCAACAATGGAAAGCAGTTTCAACTGTTACTTCGGAAGTTGATATAACCTTCCTTGCCTTACGAATTGTCTCTTTCTTTGCCGGGATTGGTTGGCTGTTGCTGGTTCCCTATTCTGCCAGTGAAAAAGCCATCCTGCTCAAAACACTGATTGGTTTTTCCCTTTACAGCATTGTCTGTTACTGTGTTATCTTCTTCAGGCCTGTTTGGCTGAGAAAAGTCTATATCGCATCGTTTTTTTGTGACATCATTTTTCTCGCAAACTTAGTTTACTCTGAGCGAAGTTTTGAAAATAGTTTTTTTCTGGGTTTTTATCTTCTTGTCTGTCTCCATACTATTTATTTCGGACTCAGGTTTGGTCTTCTTGCCGCTACCCTGTCAGCCTTTTTTTACCTCCTCAGTATCACATCTCTTTTAGATTTTATAAATTGGACTGATCTTGTCGTACGTATCGCATTCCTTTACTTCATCACGGTGCCTCTGGGGCTTTTGTCAGAACAGGCGAAGCGTGACAAAAAAAAGGTGGATTATCTCAATGGGGATCTCGCCCATTTACAGGAAAACATTAAACTGGTGCAACAGAAATTAATTGAAATGGAAAAGTTTTCCTCGCTTGGCAGGTTAACAGCTGATGTTGCCAATGAGATGAGAAATTCGCTCATGAACCTTAGGGGGGTAGCGCAAAATTATCAAAAAAATACTGATTCCGGAGTCGTAGGGCATGAATCTATCTCGATAATAATTAATGAAATTTTCCGTAATGAGAAAATTTTAGGGGATACACTTGACTATTGCAATATCGCAGTATCGCAACTAAAGCCCGAGGAGATCAGTAAACCGTTACGGGCAGTCTCCCCTCGTTATCGTGCGCTGTGTCAAGAGCAACATATTACTTTGGAAGAATATTACGAAACAGGCCTGCCCAGAGCAAAGATTGACTCTGTGCAGGTTCAACAAGCTCTGGATGTTCTTATCTGTAATGCTATTGAAGCCATGCCGGAAGGTGGAGTTTTGTCCTTGTCCACCGGCCAAGCGTCAATTCATCATACACCTTATTTGACGATTTCAATCAGCGATACAGGTAAAGGTATCGACCCTAATGTTATCAAATTCATTTTCGAACCATTATTTACTACCAAAAAGGTTGGTCTTGCTACAGGGCTTGGTCTGAGTATTCTCAAAAAAATCATGGAAGAGCACCGGGGTTTTGTCAGTGTGAAAAATGATGTCGGCAGTGGCACGGAATTTTCCCTTAATTTTCCATTTCAAAGTGAAGAGCAGGACAAAATGATTCCATGCTGGGAATATCTAGGATGCGGCATCGAAACGGAGCTATCGCGCCATTGCTCGGCGTATCCTCATTTTGGCCGTATATGCTGGGCAACATCAGGACCAACCAGCCAGAGCAGAATAGCTGCAATGTGTGCAAGCAAAATTGAAACATGCCTGGTGTGCTCTTTTTACAAGGCGGTTAACAACTGTCTCCATTCCCATAATAAATAAAGTAAGAAAATTTAACAGACTGAGACAAGCTTGTTACACTTTTTTTAAGGTGCGACAATTTGCCTCATGTCTTTTGTGAAATTATGTGTTAATTTATAACCATGAGACTAAAAAAGTTTTCTGATGACAAGATGGTTGGTGAGTCCTTGTCGTTTATTTCCGCTAGAAGGATTGGTGCAACTCAAATAATCAGAAGAAAAAACACAAGCCATGGGGAGCTTGGGAGATATATATGGGAGGAGCCCGCATATTGGCGGATGGGAGACTTGCAAAAAGAGTTTCTGTGCAAGAGTTGGGTAATGAAACTTCACTGAAGATTGAAATTCGAGATTTGGCAATGGCTAGCATAGAAGTGAAACTTCTTGATATCAGTGAGACCGGTATGGGGATCAGGGCAGCAGATGAACTTGTCTTGGGGCAGATGATTAATATCGTTGTTAATAATTATGTAAAGATTCCCAAAAAGGCTGTGGTAATGTGGTCTCGGAGGGGAATGGGTGGTTATAGGGCCGGTTTGAAATTTATCCGTGCCAGTTGAGGAGTAACTGAGTTTTTGATGATGTGCAGCAAAATCTGTTTTTTTTATGCTGGTAAATTGAAGATTGTTGTCAGAGATGCCAGAAAAGAGTATAAAAAATGATGAGCGGCACGAGTTGATGATGAGGCCCTTGCTGATCTCAGCAGACTTTTGTAAAGTCTAAAATGATTGAGCTAACTATCCATAATATTGGGTTTGCAAATTTTTTTTGCAGTGTCTGACGGTGTATGGCGAATACTGTTAATTGTTAGGCTTGAAGTGTTCAGGGTGAATACTGCGACAATTTGCCATATTCCATTTTTTGTAAAAAAAAACTAGCTTATCAAGCCGTATCAAAAAAAAAGCAACTTAACGAGACGGAGGGACTCAGATGATTAAAAAAATGAAAGTATTTTCGCTAGGTTTGGGCCTGGTTGGTTTAGCCTTAATGGCCCCGCAACTAGTTGGTGCAAAGGCCCAAGGTCCTTGTGTTGACTGTCATACAATGCATAACAGTCAGGATGGAGCCGCTATTGTCGTAGCTGGTCCACAAGGTGCCTTGGTTAACAAGTCCGGCGGTTGTGTCGGATGTCATACCGGAGCTAACAGTGGGGGCAATATTCCGTATGTTTTCTCTACAGCGGCTACTTATGGCACCGATACCCTTGCCGGCGGCAACTTTCGCTGGGTGGTGGCTGGGGACGACACGGTAGGTCATAACGTTGTTGGTTTAAATTCAGTTGATGCTACTTTGGGAGAAACTCCCCCAGGCTGGAATGCCACTTTTGATGCAAATACCGAGCTGAATGGCGCCGCTGCGACATGGACTGCGCAGCTGACCTGCGCCGGCACGAATGGTTGCCATGGTATTCATGAGGACGGCGGCTCCGTTGATGATTTTACCGCCATATCAGGCTCTCACCACGCTGACGACTCAAGCATTGATGGTTCAACAGCTGCAAAGAGTTTTCGTTTTCTTTACGGTATTATCGGTTATGAGGACAGCGATTGGGAATATACAAAAAGTTCATCCGATCATAATCAATATTACGGTTACGACAGAACAAACGACACGCCTCCTGCCTCTGGTAGTGAGGGCGCAAAAGGCATTAACTACCTCTGTGCGGAATGCCATGGTGATTTTCACTCAGGTGCTGCTGATGATAAAGGCGCCGACACAGCTAACACCGCTGGTTCAGCTTGGCTCAGGCATCCCACCGATTATGACATGAATAATCTTCCCGGCACAGAATATTCGGCTTACGGCACTGATGGGACATATCTGCCTCTGATACCCGTTGCCACGGATCGAACAGCAGCTCTTGCTGCTCCTGTAAGCGACGTCAATGCAACTGCCGGTGATGCGATAGTGAACTGTATCTCCTGCCATCGGGCTCATGGTTCTCCATATGCAGATTTACTGCGCTGGGATTATAGTACCTGCGAAGCAGGCGCTGATGATGCCGCATGTGGTTGCTTTGCATGCCATACCACCAAAGATGCTGGTTGATGAACAGGTTGTATAAGTGTTTTTTATGTTAAATTAAAAAGAATATCGCATGAGATAAATTCCGGCCAGGAAACGATACCCCTTCCCTCCTAATCGTTTCCAGGCCGGAATTTTTTTTGTCCATGCATCTGTACTATTTATCTTTAACAAATTAATGAAGTAGGTGTTTGATTTATTTTGCATTTTCATCAATTAACTGTTGCATATTCTTTGTGTTCATGTCTTTTTGTCATGTGATGGGAAGGGAATACCAAGGGGCGAAATAAAATGGCTGTTTTTAAATATTAATTACATGTGGAATGTAACTAATGATGCGAGGGGGGATAAAATATAACGGCATTATCTATGCCCTGTTGCTGATGTTTTTTTTCTGTGACGATATCGTCCAGGGAAAGCCGCTGTCATTTATCGGCACCGGAACATATCAGCATACTGAAGATGAAGGAAGTGAATCACAGGTCAGTCAAAGCACCACTCTCGAGCTTGACCAGCCACTGACTCCAGTGATGAGTATAGACGAAACTGTCCGCTATACGACAACTTTCAAGGGTGGGTATGAAACAGAGGCAATCACTCCGTCTCTAGACTACCAGATCAACAATGATCTCTTTTATTTTGACCTTTCCGGCACGTGGAACAAGCTGCGAAACTCCGAAAGATCCGATTTGACCAGCAGTAACTGGCAGGGCAGGTGGATCAGTAACTGGCAGAAAGAACTTTGGCCGATGGTGCAGCTTAATTATGCAGCAAGCAGCACCATAGATGATGAGAGTCCAAGCCGGATTGACGCAGAGAGCACCTTCAGCGGTTTCAATATTGACTGGGATTTATTGCTCGCTAAAGTCTATTACAATATAGACCTCAATGAGAGTGATGATTTTGTCGCCAACAGTAATGATAAATCAACCAATCAACTCGCCCGTCTGACAACTGAAAAATCTTTCTGGGAGGATCGTTTAAATGTCACCTTCCTGGGGCAATACGCCAACAACACCCAGGATTTTGAAACGAAAATTGATCCTGGCGGCAGCGCACTGGTTCCCATTCACAGCATAGAAAGTCGTGGTGGACAGGCTTCGCCTGATCCTGATGATGATCCTGAATGGAATGAATTAACGAGTTTTCCGAATACCGTTATTCACCATGAACGTTATAATGTCGCCATTTTTCAATTATCACCACAACCGGTCAATGATTTCTATATTTATACGGAAACCGACCTGGGTGAAACTGAATCAGGGAATCTTAACCGCTTCCAGTGGACAGTCTATACCAGTTCCAATGGAACCGAATGGTCTTCTCAGGGACCAGCGACTTCGCAGATATACGATAGTACCCAGCAACGTTTTGAAATTGAAATTCCTCAAGTAACAGCTAAATTTGTCATGCTGGTTGAAGACAGAATTCCCACTGACGATAATTTCAACATTACCCGGGTCGAAGCCTTTACCAGGGTTAGCGGGGATCCGGGACAGAAGATTACCCATAATACAACTTATTACACCTATTTAGGGGATACATCACTTCGTTTTCTTATCACCCCTGATCTCAACTGGACGTATAACCTCATAATGGAAGACGGTGAAACAGCAGTTGGGGATGATATTAGTCGGACCTACAATTCAACCAGTCTCATCTGGTCACCCACCCTCTCATTTTCTTCAACCATGAGCGCCAGCGAGTCGAAAGATCAGGTAGGGGACGAAGATGAAGAAAAAACACGTTATTACTCGCTCAGTTTTTCATCGCTGCTGCTCCCTACGGTCGATATGAATTATGGTGTCACCCGGAGCGATATATATGAAGCGGATGTGAAAACAGACACCAGCTATAATTACAACATGTTTTTGACCGCCTTGATATTCCCTGATTTGACCTCGAATCTTGATCTTGCTTATATCACCGAGCGTGATGAAGAGACAGATGAGACCTCAAAGGATTTTAATTCCACCTTGAAGTTTACCGCACGGCTGAATCCCGAAATGACGGTGGATCTCACAGAAAGATACAACACTTCAAACGCTGAAGAATCAACCTGGACCGCCTCCAGTTTAATAGGCATAAGCTGGAGGGCTTCTGATATCCTTTCCATGCAGGTTGGTGCCGGCCAGGAGTGGGAAAGCGATGAATCTTCTGCTTTTACAAATTATCTCACGGTGACCGTTGCACCTACATACAAAACACAGTTAAATCTGAGTTATAATCATAGTGAAAGTAGTGATGATTATAGTGCAAATTACAACTGGACTATAAATCGAATTTTTTCAATGCATGCCTATTGTACCTATATTGATGAGGATGAAACCGAATTTGCATACGGTGGGCAGTTTGTCATTCGTTACTGATGTTTGAAACTTAAATGATAAATGTTTAAAATTAATTTCCCAAGGGTTCTGTTCATGAAAAGAATAATGTGTTCCATACTGACTTTGATGTGTTTTTCCATACTGACCGGATGTTCTGGGAAAACGACAGTTTCTTTTATGAGAGAAGATGTGACGCTTGACTTTGTCAACAGGATCAGCGTTCTTCCTCTGGAAAATAATACGGAACAGAAATATGCAGCTGAGCTTGCAAGGGATGTGATCAATACCGAGATTCTGGCCATGAATATCTTTGATGTCGTGGATAAAGGGATTACTGACAGTGTTTTGCATGAAGAAGCCATTGACCCAGGATCTCCTGTGAGTCAACTTATGCTCAGTAGACTTGGGCAGCGCCTCAATGTTCAGTCTATTATGATTGGTTCCGTCGACATGGCAGGAGATAAACGGATTGGTTCCGTGATTGTTCCTGAAATGAGTCTGACCTTGCGACTTATCGAGATAAAGTCTGGTATTGTATTATGGCAGGCCAGTGGTCATTATGCTGGAGATTCCGTTGTGGGACGACTCTTTGGCATAACACCTGATGATGCTTACAAGGTTACTGTTAAACTTGCCAAGGAACTTCTCTCCACTATACCTGAGAGGCAAAATGTTCCTGTACCTGTGCCTGCTGCACCCGTGGCCGATAAACCTGTGGTTGTTAGACCGGTATCTGTCACGACTGATGTTGTTGAACCGGCAGTTTCTGAAGAGTCTGCTCCTGCTGAGCCTGTAACTGTAGAGGGTGAACCTTCACCTTCTGAACAAGGCGGCGATGTTGTTGAACCGGCAGTTCCGGAAGAGCCTGCTCCCGCTGAACCTGCCGTGGACGTAGAAATAGAGACGATTGAGCCTGCGGCAGTAGTGGTTGAACCTTCACCTGCTGAACCAGTCGACGTAGAAGTTGAACCGCCTGCTCCTGTTGTGGAGCCAGCACCTGGTGAATCGATGACTGTTGCGCCTTAAAAAAAAATGAGATTGAGTGATGCGTCGTGATATAATATAAGCTGATGCCGCGTAACATGTAGGTAAATTTTATTGCGAGTTACAGAAAAATTATAGTTTGTTTTGATTATTATGAAAAGGTTCCTCATTATAACACTTCTGACGATGACCACACTGATTGCCTCATATGCTCAGGCTGTCACTGTGGCTGTTTTCCCTGTGGAAGACCTCAGTGAGGGACGTAATGGAGTCAATTTCACTCTCACCGAATTTTTACAGCAGAACTTGCAGGAAAAAGGGATTGAAGTCATTCCGACGGATAAAGTTATCTCGTTCATGTCCAGGAATCGTATCAGATGGCTTGGTTTCCTTGGTACAAGTCATATTTATCAAGTTCGGGATGACCTTGGTGCAGACTTTATCCTTTTCGGGACAGTCAGCCAGCGGCAGGAATTACCACTGGCAGCTTTCGGGATGGTGCTGACCCTGGTACGCGCTTGTGACGCACGGACGGTATGGACCGAGGTCGGTGGAATGAGCAAAGCTGATATCTCTAATTTTTTTGCTATTGATGAACCCGAAAGCCTCGACGATTTATTTCCCGTTCTTGCACAGCAGCTCCTGAGCAGCTGGCCTGCTGTTCTGGAAGTTACAGGACAAAACCCAGGCATAGTTGTTGAAACGTCACGACTTTCTTCACAACATGTTAAACCGGGTGATGAGGTGAGTTGTTCCGTCAAAATTCGAACACCAGCAGGCGGTGAGACAATTTCCCAAGTCCTGCTTAGGATTGGAGAAGATAATTATCTCGACATGGTTGAGGTATCCCCCAACTCCTACGCTGTTTTCTGGTCTGCTCCTGACCATGAAGGATTACTTCCCGTCAGTCTTGTTTTAAGATGTCAATCCGGGAGAGCACTTGTTTTCTTTGTCGGAAATTATCAGATTGATACGCATTCCCCGAAATTGAATTTGAAAGTCGCCGGGAAAAATGTTAACAATTTCATGGCATTTAATGGCAGGTTACCTATTACCCCTGTTTGGCTGGATCCGGAGCCGCTTTCCCATTGGTCGCTGTTTATACAGAATATGGGGGGGCAGGTCATGGCCGGCACAGAGAATAAAGGTTCTTTACCGCAACGTTTCGTCTGGAATGGACAACGCCCGGATGGCCATAAGGCTGAAGACGGCATCTACGAAATTGTGTTAACGGTCTGGGACAGGGCAAATAATTCCACAGTATCGACCAAGAAGGTGTTTTTGAAAAGTACTCCCCCAATTCCGGTGATAAACGCAGCAGTAGGTAATGACAGTCTCATCGTAACCCTGGATTCTGAGGATGAAATTCCTGTCGATTACTGGAGTGCCGAAATTTTGTATTCGGACGGTGAAGTCTTGTTGCAGAGTCAAGGAACTGATCTTCCAGTGGACGTTCTGATCCCGTTTCCTTCACCGTCAGATACGAGGCAACTTGAGGCTGTTGTCTGCATGAAGGACGTGTTAGGCAATAAGGCTCAGAAAAAAATCGATAATCTTATGCAATTAGTCAATGTTGAGGACGATCAACCTGAACCGCCCAAGCAGCAAGAATGGGTCCCTGAATTTTAACGAGCAGATCACTATTATTATGAATTTTCCGCAATTCAGATATTTTTCCATATTTCTTCTTCTTGTCGTGATTCTTTTGGGAGGCAGTTCCTGTACTTCATCAAGGCCTTCTCACGGGAAAAAAAATGTTTATGAAGGGGAGAGCATCTGTTCTGTGGCTCTTCTTCCTTTTATTAACGGTAGCCGTTTTGAACAGGGCAATTTGATCATGCAACGTGTTTTTGCTGCAGAATTGACCCGCATTGCCGGTATTGAAGTTGCCTCTGAAGGGGATGTTCAGAACATTTATCGAGAACTGCGCATATATCCGAATCAACTTCCCAGTATCGAGCAAATCAGAGTGCTTGGTAGCCGGCTTGATGTTCAGCTTGTGATCAGCGGTAGAATTACGGAAATGGAAGAAAAAATGGGGGATAACTATGTAAATCCTGTTTTAGCCGTAACATTGCAGGTTTATGATGCCAAAAGAGGCAAAACGATGTGGAATACCTATCACAGGCGTGAAGGTACGGATTATCGTAAGGTTATGCATTTTGGACTTGTTAATACCGTGACTCAACTCAGTCGGATCATATCGGATGAGATAATCGAAGAATGGTTCGCCGAAGGAATGAAGCAATGCGGAAAATAGGATTTATATGCGGGGTTGTTTTTTTCTGGATGTTGACCATTGCCGGAGACGGACATGCTTGGCCTTGGGGAGCGGAGAAACTTGTAACTATAAATGGCAGCAGTTTAACGTCTGACGATTTTAAAAACTGGTGGATAAATTGGAAAGAAAAGGACACACAGTTCCCTGAATCAGTTGATCCTTTTGTTGATTGGCATTTGTTGGTTCAGGAAGCCGAAAAGATGGAGCTTTATAACGAACCGGAGTACCGCCATAAAATAGATATCTTCCTGAAAGCACGCACATTGCTTGTTTACAAGGGAGATAAGATTAATTCTCAGGTTAAAATATCAGATAAGGAACTCAAAGATCGTTATGAGGAAAAATATCTACCCCGTCTGCAGCTGCAGATTCTTTATTTTAATGATGGCGAGGTGGCAAAAAAATCTTACGAACATATAAAAGAAGGGAATCTGGATTTTGCTAAGTTTGCAGCTGAGGCGACAATCGTTAACAAAAATTCCGTTTATTATGATGAAAAATGGCTAAGAACCAATCAGCTTCAGCAGGAGTGGCGTCCTGTAGTTGATGGTTTGACACCTGGAGCGATGTCCGAGCCTTTCCCGTGGAGTAAAGGTTTTGTTATCATTCGTCTTGTGTCCCAGAAAGGATATGATGCTGAGGATTTTGAGTTGCTGAAACCGATGATCACCAATGAGGTCCGGGAGAGAAAGGAGCAGGAACTTACTGTCGCACTTGTCGAGCAGTTGAAAAAAAAATATCAGGTTAAAATAAACCAGCAGGTTTTTGATGCCCTGAATCTGGATTCATCCAATGAAGAACTCCTTGATCAGACGCTCATTACCATGGACAATGGAAGTTATACGGTGAGAGTGTTTCTTGATCTCGTTAACAAGGAACTGCAATTCCGCAAACAGTATGGTTTTGCGGTTGAGAAGGGAGATAAGCTGAAACAAAGGCTACTTGATGGAGTGCTTGCCCAGACTCTTACAACAAGAGGAGCCCTTGATGAGCATTATGAAGAAAAAGAACCTTTAAAGCCCCTTTACCTTTTTTATACTCAGCACCGTCTGATAAAGGAATTTGAAAAACGTCTTTTTAAACCACAGGTTCAGGTAAGTGAACAGGATATCGAAAAGTATTATCAGGAACATCTGGATCGTTTCTCGCAACCCGAAATGGTCTCCATAGCCGTTGTGGAGGATGAAGAAAACCTTATTGACAAGATGTATAAGGAAATGGAAAGAGGCGATGATTTCTTTGAAGTTGTTTCCCGTTATTATTCTGGGGAAGTGCCGGTGCAGAACATGCAATTCAGATATCTTGATCCGATTGTTCAGCAGGTTGTAGATAGTCTGGTGATTGGAGAATTGAGTAATCCATTTGTTGTGAAAGGTCATCATACAATTATAAAATTGATAAAACGGACTCCAGCCACCCCTATGCCCTTTGACCATGTCCATGATAAAGTTGCCAGCCTAGTTGAAGAGGAAAAATTTTCCAAGGTACGTAATGAATATCTTGCCGCTCTGAAAGAAAAATCGGTTTTTGAAATAAACAACCGCGCCTGGGAGAAAATTAAAAAGGAGCTCGGTGATCTTCATGTCGGGAAATAAAATTAAGTTATTTTTTGGACTGGCATTCATCCTCAGTTTGCTTGTTTCCTGCGTCAGCAGCCAACCGGTTCGCCAGCCCCGAAAAAGCTGCGTGGAATGTCACGCCGATATGGCTGCCGCTTTCAAACAAGGAGTTGTTCATAAACCTGTGCAAGAAGATAATTGTGAGGCTTGTCATCTTCATCATGGAATGATTGGCGGTACGTATCTTCGACAGAATCCGCCTGAACAGTGTTTTGTCTGTCATCAGCAGATTGAAGAGGAAAGCAAGAAGCAGTCCGTGCATAAGCCTGTTGCCCAAGGACTTTGTCTGTCCTGCCATGAGGTACATAACAGCACGAATAAAGGCCTGTTGAGATCCGCCAGCCCTGAGATTTGCTTTACCTGCCATGATAGAAAGCATTTTTCTCGGACTAATGTGCATGACCCTGTTAAAGAGGGTTGTGCCAGCTGTCATGTAAACCATGGATCAGGTGTAAAATCCCTTCTCAAACAAGCCGAAGACAGTCTCTGTCTTTCCTGCCATAAGAATGATGAGGCGGCTTTTCGTAAAAGCCACCGTGATTATCCGGTGCAAGGAAAGTGTGTTCTCTGCCACAGCCCGCACAGTTCCGATGGCCTTCATTTATTAAAGTTGGTAGTGCATAAGCCGGTTATGGAGGGTAAATGTGCCGGTTGCCATCTGATTGGCAGTGAAGGAGCGTTGCAGATTAAAGGCGATGCCAATGCTGGGTGTTTAACCTGCCATCCTCGCCGCAACATGAAAATGACCAGCCAGCATAAGCCCTACACAGGGGGGCTCTGTCTTAAGTGTCACGCATCACATGCCAGTGAAAACAAGTATATGCTTGCTATGCCACCGGAAAAGGTATGTGTAAGTTGTCACGCCGGTGCAGACATGACCATGATCAAAAGCAGCCATGAGCCTTACAGTAAGGGCCAGTGTCTTTCCTGTCATATGGGCCATAGTTCGCAGCAGGCAGCTCTGCTGGCCATCGAGTCTTCGAAGATTTGTTATAAATGCCATGAGAAAAAACTTTACAGTGAAGGTATAGTTTCCCATCCACCGGCTGCAAAGAGTAAATGTCTGGAGTGTCACAATCCGCATGAAGCCGGTGAGAGGAAATTACTTGTCAAGAATGAGAAGGAGGTTTGCCTTCCCTGTCATCAACAGAGTGGCAGAGAGATGGGCAGCTTCAGTCTCCACACTCCTTTTGCCAATGGTGACTGCAGTCGATGTCATGAGCCCCATCAGGGAGAAAGGAAGAATCTGCTAAAGGAAAGTACGGTCGGTGGCAGGCTTTGCCTTTCCTGCCATAAGGTTCTGGAAAAACAAAATGAAAATTTCATTGCCCATGATCCTTTTGCTAAAAAAGAATGCGAAAAATGCCACTCTCCTCATGCCGGAGATTATGTTTACAACCTGAAAGAAAATCCTGGAAAACTGTGTCTTAGCTGCCATGGGGGGATGGAAAAAGTGATCAGCGATTCCCCTGTGGTTCATGGACCGGTGAAGGACCTGAATTGCGCAGCCTGCCATTTGGCACATGGCTCCGCCTACCCGAAAAATCTTGCGCAAAAACAGCCGGCCCTTTGTCTCAGCTGTCATCATCAAATATCCACCTATTGGCGGGATGGTTTCGCCCATGACCCGGCGACAAATGATTGTACAGTGTGTCATGACCCCCATGCCTCAAAGAATAAAGGAATCGTGCATGAAAAAGGTGGTCAGCTCTGCGCCCGCTGTCATAATCTCACGGAAACACGATTCACTGCCGTGCATCAAGGAATTCGTCCGGGAATCGCTTCCTGTCTGAAATGCCATGATCCTCATGGGGGTCCGACAAAAGGATTACTCTTCCCGGTAAGTCATAAGCCTTTTGCCGAAGGCAAATGCAGCCCGTGTCATCCCGGGGAGGGCAGAAAATAATGTTAAATTATTATCGAATCTTTGTCATTTCCTGGCTTGCCTTAGCTTTTCCCATAGCAGCGGCAGCAGATACAGTCTGCTTTAATTGCCACAAAAAAGAGGCTTTCAGCGACAAGTTTGTCCATCAACCGCTAGCCAATGGGCAATGTGGCGCTTGCCATAATCCCCATGTTGCGCATTTTAAGGGATTACTGGAACAGGAAGGGTCAGCACTCTGCTTTTCCTGTCATGCAAAGGAAGAGACTACGTTCAAACAGGGGATGGTCCATCAGCCTGTGCGTAGCGGACAATGTCTTGTTTGTCATGTGCCCCACGCAAGTTTCAGAAAAGGGCTTCTCAAGGATCAGTTAAGCGCAACCTGTTTCGGCTGTCATACGAAACTTTCTCCTAAATTTCAATATACCCATGAGCCCTATGCCCATGGGCAATGTTATTCCTGCCACCGGCCTCATCAGTCAGTTTTTGGCCAATTGCTCAAGGATGAACCTGATAAAGTCTGTCTGTCCTGTCATAAGTCTCAAGACCTGCAGAAGGGCCATTTGAATTATCCCGGAACTTTACGCGATTGTCTTTCGTGTCACAATCCACACGGCAGCAGCAGGAAGGGCATTGTTCGTGATATCCTCCATGCGCCTTTTGTCCAAGGATGTAAAGAATGTCATGATAAAGGGGAAATACAGGGCAGCACACAGAGTTGTCTCAGATGTCATGAAGCGGTCGCGACCGGTATGTTTGCCCGGCATAGTCATTTAACGGGTAAGGGAGAAAATAAATGTTTGTCCTGCCATTCACCCCATGCCGGCAATGAAAAGAATTTATTAAAAGGCAGCCAGCTGCAGGTTTGCCGTGGTTGTCATGCTGACACCATTGCACGTTATGAGAATAAACTTTACAGGCATCCGAAAGCAAAAGAAGGGTCCTGCATCAATTGTCACGAGGTGCATGGTTCAAACAGGATCGCCATGCTGAGAGGTGATGGTAATGCCATTTGCACCAGGTGCCATGAGACTCAAGGCAAATTTACCCACCCGGTTGGGGAAAAGGTAGTTGATGTGCGAACCAGTCAGATGGTGACGTGTATCACCTGTCATCTGCCCATGGGGTCTGATTTTAAGTATGAATTAATATACAGTGGTTCGAAAGATTTGTGCATTCAGTGCCATAAGAGATATTGATGGAAAATATCGATTCAGCACTTTCGATTACAGAATGCCGATTTGTGAAGGAGTCTCTATGAAGTACGTGAAAAATATGTTGAGCCAGTCAGCATTCCTGGCAGTCTCAATTTTTATGGTCGCGACAACTTCTTTGGCTACCGAACCTTGGGCCTGGAAGGCAACACTTGATGGCGCAGGATCCGGTCAAGCCATTGTCATGCCTACTGCCCTGTATATAGATGCCGATCGGCAACGTTATTATGTGGTCGACAGCGGCAACAACAGATTGGTTTCTTTTTCCAAGGAAGGAAATTTTCTTCTTTCCTTTACCGCGGAAGGCAAGCTTCAGGTTCCCTATGATATGGTTCGGGATAACTCCGATGTCATTTGGGTGGTGGAGAAAGCACGCAACAGTCTGACAAGTATTAACATCAAGGCAAAAGAAATTTTAACTCACATTATATACGATGGCGAGAGGACACTTGTGCCGGATCGCCTTGACTATAAGGATGGCATTTTTTATGTCTTGGATAAAGAAACCGGACAAATTGCTTTACTCAATAGCGACCTTACTTTGAAGAGCTGGATATCATGTGCGGAGTGTACCTCTGGCATCGTTGATTTTAAACTCATAAATGACAGTATCTGGGCCTTGGATCAACTGGATAAAAAAGTACTTCAATTTGGCGGCGATGGGAAATTAATCAAAAATTTTGATGTCGGTCAGAAGGTAGAGTTCCCTGTTTCTCTGGCAATTGGTCCTGCTGGCAATATTTACGTGCTTGACCGCCATGCGCCAGATATCGCTGTTTTTGACACAGAGGGAAGCTTCAAATATACCTTTCTTACCAAGGGTTGGTCGCGAGGAGAGCTTTATTTCCCGATCGAGATATTATTTGACCCGTGGGGAGGTCTTTGTGTTGTAGAAGAGGGTAATGGCCGGGTAGAAGTATTTGGCCGTTAAAAAGGGGTGACCATGAAGACAACAAAAGGTCTCAAGGGGCTGGTTACGCTGCCTTTGATCCTGTTTCCGCTTGTTTGCTATGCCAAGGTTACGGGTCAATGTGGCAATTGTCATACCATGCACAACAGCCAGGGAGGCAACGCTGTTGCGCAGAATATGATAAATGGATCTTTGGATTTATCATTAACACCTAATGAAGCCTTGCTCAATACCAACTGTATTGGCTGTCATCAGGGAAATAATAGTGTCGGCACTCTTACCACGCCTTATGTTCTGCAAACTAATCCTCCTGAATACAGTATCACAGGTACGGAGGGTAACACCACTACTCTGGCTGGTGGAAATTTTTACTGGGTGAGTAGCGGACAGAATGCAACCGGCCATAATGTGAATGGTATTGCAACTTCAGACACTCGATTAGGCAATGTACCTCCCGGTGGCGTTGATTTAGGCACGCAACTCACGTGCGCCGGAACCAGTGGCTGTCATGGTGACCGTACGGTAAGCGGTGAAATCAACTCCATGATGAAGTCCCATCATGCAAATGATATGACCATGTGGAAGGACGGGTCGACATTGGCGAACAGTTATCGCTTTCTCTACTCCGTGCAGGGATGGGAGGATCAGCAATATGAGTATCGTCCTGCAAGCAACCGCCATAACAAATATTACGGAATTGACAGAACCTCGGAGACGCAAAACGATAACAGCACCATCAGTAGTCTTTGTGCCAAGTGCCATGGTGACTTTCATCAAGGCTCGGGCAAGATTACTTCTGGCACATTTGGTGCCGGAGTCTGGTTGAGGCATCCCACCGATTTTGATATGGGCAGGGCCGCTTCGACGGATGAATATGCGGCATATAACGGGGGATCAGGCTCCAATAATGTCTACAGCGTCATTTCTCCGGTTGCAACAGCAAGTAAAACAGAGATAATCAACAGCACCATATATACCGCTCCTGATGATGCTATTGTCATGTGCCTTTCATGTCATCGAGCCCATGGTACGCAGTATCAGGCCATATTGAGGTGGGATTATAAATCGTGGCCAGGCGGCGGCTATAACGGTTGTGCTGTTTGCCATACGACCAAAGATTGATCGGTTTTATCGATTTTAAAAAACAGGTTTATAATTATGAGAGCTCGTTTGAGTGGGGTAAATATCGTCTCGCATTTGCTTTTTCTGTTTTGTGGAATTTTTTTTCTTGCCGGTTGTCAGCAGGGTGGGGCGGTTGGTGGCGATTCCTTATCACATGCGGCTCTTCAGGAAAGCAGCGGTGATGCAAGGCTATCTGTCTTTTTGCGCTTGAAAGAGCCTGAAGGTCCCAATCTGTGGATGAAAATCAGTAATCTTGAGGTTGGGTCCTACAATACGTGGTTCCCTATCAGGGCAACCAGGGAGGAAATTCATCGTCAGGAGGTGCGCTCCAACGGGCAGATTCTTGCCGCCAGAGGAGGGGTTCCGGCCGGCCAATATCAGAATATCAGATTTACAGTTGAAAAGGCTGCCCTCGATCGTAACGGGGAAATGATTTTTCTGTCGGTGGATAATCCGGTTGTTGAAATCAATTTTCCCGCGGAACTCCACCTTGCTAAAGGAGACAGTACATCTCTTTTCCTGACATGGGATACTGCTGGTTCCATGCAGGGGACAGCCCTCCTCCAGCCCAATATGAGTATTAACCTGCAGAGTATTCCCCTTGTGACAGATCTGGCTTATGTCTCCTGTCCATTACTTGATACCATTTACATTATCAGAACCGATTTGAATATGGTATGCGGTTCCATTGGCATCAGCGGTAAGCCGACCACTATTGTCGCAAATCTGGCAGCAAATCGACTTTACGTACTTGCCCCCAAGGACTCTGCCGTTAAGATTTTTGAGCTAACCTCAAACAGACTGATCGATCAAATCAGGATTCCTCTTTCGATAAAAGCTACCTACATGACGGTTAGTGCGGATGGAAAGAAGGCCTACCTGCTTGATGAGATGGGCAACAATCTGCTCCGTCTCGATCTGCAAACAGGTACTGTTGACGGACAGATCCGCATTGGCTCACGACCCAAATATATGCTCTACCTTGAGGATCAGAATCTTCTTGCGATTTCCTGTGCCTATGCCCAGAAGGTATATTTCCTGGATGCAACTTCCTTGGCGATAGTCAATACGGTTAATACAGGTGGAACACCTGATGGTCTGCTGGAGCGGGATAACTATCTCTATGTGGCAGAAAGTTCCAGTAATTCTGTGTCGGTTTTTGAACTTCCCGGTGGCAGGGACAAGTTTCGTATTAATGTAGGCATCAAACCGAGACGGCTTGTATTTGGCAACAGCCATATTTATATTTCGAATTACGGATCAGGTACTGTTTCAGTGCTGAGCCCCGGTCAGCTCAATGCTTCCCGGGGGATCCAAATTGGCGGTATGCCCTTTGAAATGGATGTCTCACTCACTCGGCAGTGGCTATATGTGGGTGATGAATATAAAGGTGGCGTTTCCGTAATTGATCTTTCGTCAAACAAGGTAACAGGTTGGATCGAACTTGATGCCGCCACGGATACATTGGTCGTGGTTAAATTAGCGGAAGCTCTACGGTCACGGTAGTATGGTCATTGGGCTGGCTTTCCAGATAGATTTCTCCATGGTGCTGGGCAATCAGTTCGCGGCTCACTGTAAGCCCCAAACCAATTCCCTCTGAAGCAGGTTTCGTTGAAAATGAAGGTTCAAAAACCTTTTTTAAATTCTCACCTGATATTCCGATGCCAAAATCGGTAAAGATCAGGCGGATCATCTTTTTCCCGTTTTTTTCAAATTCATTGGTGCTGATCTTGATTATTTTATTCTCATCCTTTTGCGGATAGCGTTCGTTGAGTGCTCGACGGGCATTGTTAAGTATATTGAGAAAGACCTGCTGCATCTGGCGCCCATTGGTTCTGTAAGGCATGGTGGCATTGAAGTTTGTTTCAACGGTGGCCCCATCGATCCTGAAATAGTGATTCATGAGATTGAGTGAATTCTGCAAAACATCTTCAATCGGTGCAAGTTCTTTTGACTGCGCATCATCCTGCCCATAGGCGAGCAGGTTTTTGGCCAGACCCGCTATTTTTTCTCCCTCGACAATAATCTTATTAAAAAGTTTGTCCCGTTCAATTTCAAAGTCAGGATCACATGCTGCATCGGCAAGGACCTGGGCATAATTAATGATCCCGTTGCTGAGATTGCTGACTTCATGCGCAATTCCTGTCGACAGCTCTCCAAGTATGGCCAGGTGCGAAACACGTACCATTTCCGCCTTTTTATTTATCTCAGCAGCAAGGCATTGTTCCAGTTCATCTATCTTAGCCTGCTCTTCGGACAGATCAATCCCCAGGCAGTAGATATGATACGATTCGCTGTTTCCCTCCGCGGGATATTTGATGAAGCTGCAACGAATGTGAGAAGAAGGGCTTTGGTCTATTGTCACAAGTGACATATGAAAAGTTTGGCATGTGGTGGAGGGGTCCTCAAGAAATTGGGCGTCGGGAAACTTGGAGTCAGCTTTATTGGGCGGCATGATGAAAAAATCACGCCATTGTCGGCCAGTCAATTCTGCTGGAGTGAAGCCGCATTTTTCTGCAATATTGCTGCTGATTTCAATAATTTTGCCTTCACGAGAAATGACGACGAAAAAACCTCTCAGCGAAGTGACAAGTTCTAAAAAGGTTTGACGATAGTTTTGCAGTTGCAGCTGCAAAACACTGCGTTGTTCCAGCAGGTCGTCAATAGAACCGGTAAGATTAGTTAATTCTTTGGATGGGCTATTCACCTGAATGCTGGTGTTCTGCCCGGAAGCTGCCTCACTACTTTTGTTAATAAGTTGCAGCAAAGGTACAATCAGTTGGCGATGAAAAAGGGTTAGCACCGTCACCAGCAAAAAGACGACAAAGGTAGTAGAGCCGATGATGATATTCTGAAAGCCTATCAACTTTTTTTTGGAGTTATTTACCAGTACCCGGTCAAAGAGGAGGAGCCTTTCTCCCAGAGTGCGCATTTCGCTATTTAGATTGCGCTTGTTTTCAATCTCCCCTGCTCCTGATTCAATTTTTCGCAGTAGAAGGATAATTCCGGGCAGATCAATGCTGTTTAAAAAAGGCAGTTTATATTCATCTCCAATGTTTTTTTCGCTCAGAATGGCTGTCAGATTGCTGTTAAGTTTTTCCATTTCCGTTGAAATGCCGGAAAGTTTCGATTGCTGACCATCCTCCAGAAGGGCCTCAGACACGTGTTCGCGGATAATGGAAAATTGAAAAATAAGACTTTCGGTCTGGGAGATAATGGCTTCATGTTGGTGATAGAGCTGGTATTGACGGACTCCCTGGCTGAGCAGGATTACCAAGGCGGCGAAGACTGCCAGGTAAATAGTGTAGATGGTCGATTTGAGCGGTAGAATCATTGTCAGCCTTGAGATAGCAGGGGAGACATGAGGCTCCCCTGCCTTTAATAATTAACGTTAAGAGGGAATGGTGTTTATTTGGAATCCCCCTGCCACGTATAAAGAATTGGCAGACGATACAGCACTGCCCGGTAAACTACGATATATGTGGCATAAACCATTATGGCGATAACAAACTCTCGCCAGTGAGGAATTTCCTGATATAGATGCCAGTTAAAGGCTATCAAGGCCGTGTTCAACCTGTTTAAAGCGATGCCGAATACAGCAATAAAGGCGGCGAAACGTGCGAGTCCTGCTCTGCCCGTCCGGATAGCCATGGTAAAGAAGACGAGTGGCACGATGGAACCCGCTATAATTTCAAAAATATACAACTGCCCCCAACTTGTAAGGAGATATCCCCACTCATTATCATGGGCAAGTGCAACCAATTTGATAACAAGATAGGTGATGAGGGCCATAGAACAACCCTTGGCTATCCCCAAGGTGATCTTGTCGAGATTTTTGCTGAAATTGGCATCGCATCGCCATTGCAAGAACCATTTGCTGAGGGTGCTGACAACAATCAGCATGGAAAGGCCGCCGAATATGGAAGAGCAGAAAAAATGGAACCATTGGAAGGCAGCCGAATACCAGAGGGGGTGGACCTTGCCGGGCGCATAGGTAAAGAGTGCACCCAAAGCGCCCTGATGCAGAGTAGAAAGTATGATACCTGCGATGGTCAGTCCCAATACGATGCTTTTGATGAATTTTTTGGGCTTTACCCATCCCATTAACTCGCTGGTTGCCGGCACTAATTCGGCAATCTGCACGGAGAGATAGGTAGCAACATGCCAGGCCACCAGAAAGAGAACCGCTGCAGGCCCGAGTGAAACAAACATTGGGTAAACCAGACGCCATGGTTGGCCGAGGTCGACCTGGAGAAAGACAACAGCGAAGAAGTAGCCAAGCAGTCCGTTTAACAGACCGAGACGTTCAATCGGCTTGAAATCCTTTCTGCCGAAGAGTTCGACCGTGGTTCCCATCATAAACCCGGAAGCTGATAAGGGAACCATGACAAATAGACCCCAGCCAAGAAAAAGCCCCCAGGGATAATCGTAGGAACCATGGGTAGCCCAGCCGAGGCCGAATATGAAACGTCCGACAAGGATCGGAATTCCGACTGCATAAATGATGGCAAGTATCCAGTTGAAGGGATTACGAAAAAGTTGCTTCATGTAATCCTTTGGACTTAACCCGAGAAACAGTTTATCTTTCCAGGACCAAGGATTGTTGGTGTTTGGCTTTATGAGTGTATCGATGGGCTGGAAGCCTTCAGCTATTAATTTTTTCATTTCTTCCTCCTGTTATGCCTTGGGCGACTCTTCTTTATTTGCCTGTTTCCTGGTTGACAGGAGATGAAAGCCGGTGAACAATGCTGGCCAGATGCAGAGAACCATAGGGACCATGGCAAGAAAATCCTTGACGTAGCTGATAATTGGTTCTTTTCCGAGGTGCATGTCAAAGCCGATCTTGTCAAATGGCACATCAGAGAGATACATCCACGATGTACCGCCTACTTCATGTTCTCCATACAAGTGATCGACGTATTTCCCCGGGTTTCCCTCAATCTTTTGATGGGCAAGAGCAATAAGGTCTTTCCGTTTACCGAAAGTCATTACGCCTTGAGGACAAGATTCAACACATGCAGGTGGACGTCCGAATTTAAGGCGGGTGTCATAGCACATGATGCATTTTTTAACTACCGGATTGATAGCACTGGTGAAACTGTATGCGGGAACATAAAAGGGACAGGCCACCATGCATGTACGGCAGCCGACACATACTTTGGGGTTATAGATAACTGCCCCTTCAGGAGTTTTTGTGTAGGCATTGACAAAACAGGAGGTCAGGCAAGCAGGTTCGTTACAGTGATTGCATTGGAATTTTCTAAAAAGAGGGTGATCACGTCCTTCAACATTGTAGCGGTTTACAACAGTGTAAGCCTTTTCTGTTGTACGGCGGGGCAATCCCCCGTGGCGATGCTCATCAAATACGCTGTAATCATCAAAGGGTTTATCCGGTTCAGGCAGGCCTTGTTCCTTGTTGCATGCTGCTTCACATGTGCGGCAACCGACACATTTGGTCATGTCCACCAGAACTCCCATGCTTTCCGGATAGCCACCAAAATCACCCCCGGCTGCTGAGGCTTTTTTGGCTTTACCGGAGGCGGCGACAGTAGCGATACCTCCTGCCAGACTACCCTTGATAAAATTTCTTCTGTTCAATTTCTTCATATTTTCACCTATGCATTGGTCTCAATTTTACGTCAATTTTAATGATGGCCAGTTTCCGTGTGAGGTTTTGGGGCGTATTTTCCTGTGTTGTAGAATTTCTCACCCTTTTCGGTCATGGCGTGGCAATCCTGGCAACCAACAGGTCCGCCAGTTTCCTGGTGACAACCCATGCAGTTCTGGTGAAAAGCAGCTTTAAGCCCTGGTTTTGCTTTGTGATGAAGAAGTGGATTTTTTTCACTTATTGCAAGATTGGCAGAAGAAAACGGTTCGATGAGATGACAACTGCTGCATGCCGGTGAATCAGCTTCGGGACTGTTTTTATGACAAGGAATGCACGTCGGTTCTTCAGGTGGAGTGCCTGCTGTGTGGTGGTGGCATAAGGAGCAATCGTCTTCAAGCGCCTCAATATGCATGTCATGATCAAAGCTGACCCCTTCATATAGGTTAGCAAGGCTGCTTAGCTCAAAGACCTCTCCATGAACACTAAATGGCAATACCAATGGTGCTGCCATAGCGATTAATGCAGCTAGGCCAACTTGTTTTCCTGTTTTCAAACCCATTTCCTTTCTCCTTTTGAGAATGAATGAAAAAGTCAGGCTCTTGAAAAAACTCGACCCCTTAATTTTGAATGTGGCTTACGCCTGCAATACTGTTCGAAATAATCCTTAAGCATAAACAGTGCCAAGATGTTGTGGGTTTATTGTTGGTGAAAATTGAAATGCGTGTCAGGATGAAGTGGAAAAATAAAAAAAATGAATAAAGGCTCATTTTGGGAGAGGCGATGCTACACACATGTGTGGCAGAAAGTGTTGCATGCTACACATGTGTAGCTACATATGTGTGGCACTATGTTGGATATGTTCGTTGTTGTCTGCCGCGCAACATTTCTTCGTTCAGTCTGCTGATCTCCTTACATTTTAGAATAATATTAACCTCTTCTGCATTAATGGTTTCTGACAAAAGCAGTGTCTCAGCAAGTTTGTGGAGAAAGCCTATTTTCCCCTCAAGAATGATCATGGTTTCCTGGTAGCAATCTTCTATGATTTTATTGATTTCCATATCTATGGCCCGCGCAGTCTCTTCACTGTAAGAGCGTTTTACCGTACCGGTCTGGAGAAAACTCTGGTCAGCCACGACATAAGCGCGGGGGCCGAGCAGATCACTCATGCCCCATTCGCAAATCATCTTGGTGGCGATTTCTGTTGCTGACTGAAGATCACTGCTGGCCCCGGTGGTAAATTGGTTAAAAATAATTTCTTCCGCTGTCCTGCCCCCCAGCAGAGTCATTATCCTGGATCTCAGGTACTCCCGCGAATAGGAGTGTCGGTCGTCCAATGGGATCTGCTGCGTCACGCCCATTGCCCTTCCCCTCGGGATAATAGTTATTTTATGGACCGGGTCGGCATCGGGCAGCAATTCCGCAACAATAGCGTGTCCAGCCTCATGGTAGGCCGTCACTTTTCTTTCCTGTTCGGTGATAACCATTCCTTTGCGTTCAGCTCCCATGAGTATTCTGTCCTTTGCTTCTTCAATATCAACAGTCTCTATAAAATTCTTGTTTTTGCGGGCCGCCATCAGCGCCGATTCATTCATGAGGTTGGCAAGCTCTGCACCGGTGAACCCCGGGGTGCTTTTGGCAACTTTAACAAGCGCAACATCGTTGCCCATGATGAGTTTCTTGGCATGCACCTCAAGAATCTTTTGTCTTCCTTTCACATCGGGAGGTAAAATGTTGACCTGGCGATCAAAACGTCCTGGGCGCAGAAGGGCAGGGTCAAGTACGTCAGGGCGATTGGTGGCGGCAACTATGATAACTGTTTCCCCTGATTTAAAGCCATCCATCTCAACCAGCAAGGCATTCAGGGTTTGCTCCCTTTCGTCCTGCCCACCTTGAGCGCCTGCAGCTCCACGGCTTCTTCCCACTGCATCTATTTCATCTATGAAAATAATACAGGGCGCGCTTTTTTTTGCCTGGTCAAAAAGATTACGAACTCTTGACGCGCCGACGCCTACGAACATTTCCACAAAATCAGACCCACTCATACTGTAGAATGGAACACCCGCTTCACCGGCAATGGCCTTAGCCAGCAGTGTCTTGCCTGTTCCCGGGGGGCCCTGAAGAAGTACGCCTTTGGGAATATGTCCTCCCAGTTTGGTGAATTTGCTGGAATTTTTGAGGAATTCTACGGTTTCAACAAGCTCTTCCTTGGCTTCGGGAATACCCGCCACATCCTCAAAGGTGATATCGAGTTTTTTAGTCGGAGTTATTAAAGCGTTATTCTTGGCAAACCCGCTGCCTTTTTGCTGCCGCATCAGGAAATACATCCAACCGCCCAAAACAATGATCAATAGAAATGGAGAAAAGATGGAGGTTCCCTTTGGCGGACGTGTACTGATAGAAATATTCTGTTTTTCAAGTTTTTCCAAAACTGTTTTGACATCAGGTGCAAATGTCTGATATTGCCGATCAAATTTGTCCGTTGCTTCAATTATTCCTCCTTCTATGGCCACCTTTGTGATCTCTTTATCGTTCAACTGGGCCATGAAAGTGGAGTAGTCAACTTCGGGAAGTTTCTTTTCCGCTTTCCAGAAATCTACAGCGATGAGAACTGCTACTGCCACCAGAATAAGAATGAGAAAGTTGCGGAAACTGAAATTCATTGAATCCTCCACAGAAAAATAGGCCATTATTCAGTAAAATTATCCTGTTATTTTGTAAATGCAAGCTTTGGGCCTTGTGGAGTAAAATGAGCACAGGTGTTGGGCAGGAAAGAATAAAAGCCCCCCCCAAATTCAAGGGGAGTATTCTTCAAAAATTGCCAGAGCCAATATGAAATTGGCGGCACATTTCATTGATAAGTTAGTTAACCAAAGAAAAACAGGTAGTTAAGGAGGTGTGTGCCCATATGCTGATGATGGATTTTTTGTGGAGAAACACAAAAAATATCAGTGGCTGTCCATGAACGCAGCCATCCAGATTTTAATCATCTCAATGGCACCATGCTGGCTTATTCCGCTGAGGAGGCAGGTGAGTGCCCATGCACCAATGAGGGCGCTGAGGATGAAAATAATGCTTGTCTCGATAAGAAATGCTTCTTGCTCAATTTGCTGTTCTCGATCTGTTTGACGACTTTTTGTTGTCTGTTTTGTTGAATTCTGCATGGTTCGCCTCCTTGAAGAATAGCTTTTCAGGAGTTGATGCCTACTGCATTTCAATACTACTTATTTAATGAAGCAGGCGGCATGCCAGTGTTGGGTGAAATCGGAATTGTGTTAATAACATCTTGAAATATTTATATAATATTTGTTTGATTGGCGGGGAAAAAAGGAGAAAGTGTGGTGATGGCAGGGAATGCAGCGTTTCCTGTTGCAGAAGACGCAACACTGTCACAGCGCAATTGGGTTACTTTCCGGAACTTTATTGCTCGACTGTTGCAGAAAAAAAAACGGCTGGAAAATGCAGAAGATTTGTTTTGGAATTGCGTTAACCGCCGCTGTTAGCGGCGGTTAACGAGATGTCAGATGTTTTAAGAACTCAATTCAAGCTGTGAAAGATCGATGTCAAACTGTCTTATTTTTCTGTACAGGGTGCTGCGGTCAATGCCGAGAATGCGGGCAGCCTGGGCTTTGTTGCCGTAAGTCAGGCGCAATGTATTTAAAATTCGTTCACCTTCATTGTCTGACCAGTCAGCTTTGGTATGTAAACTGGACAAGGCGTCGATTTCAGCTATTTCCACACTCTCCTGATTCTGGAGTTCAAGGGGCAGATTAGCCAGTGTAAGAGTTGCTCCAGAGCAGAGAACGCAGGCGCGTTCGATAATATGTTCCAGTTCTCTTACATTGCCAGGCCAATTGTGTTTTATAAGCTGTCCCAGGGCCTGGTCTGAGATGCCATTAATCGGTTTGTCGAGTCTTTTACTGAAACGATCGATGAATTTTTTAACCAGAAGTGGAATGTCGTCATATCGGTCACGCAGTGGGGGAAGGATAATATCGACCACTTTAAGCCTGTAATAAAGATCCTCCCGAAATTTTCCTGCAATAACCTGGGACTTCAGATCGGCGTTGGTTGCGGCAATAACCCTGACATCAACCTTCATGGGCTGGTCTTCGCCAACGGGATAAAAGGTACGTTCCTGCAGAAAACGCAGCAGGCGCAACTGCATCATCGGCGAAATATCCCCGATTTCATCAAGGAAAAGAGTGCCGCCGTCCGCCGATAGAATACGTCCTTTGCGGTCGCGATCAGCCCCGGTAAAAGACCCTTTCTTGTGGCCGAACAGTTCGCTTTCCAGCAGGTTTTCCGGTATTGCCGTACAATCGACCTTAATGAGCGGCATGTCTCTTCTGTGGCTTTCGGCGTGGAGCGCTTCCGCGACAAGTTCCTTGCCTGTGCCGCTTTCTCCTGTAATTAACACCGTGGTGTCGACTTTGCCCACATTTTCTACAAGGGTATAAACAGTCTGCATGGCTCTGCTGCTGCCGATCAATCTGTGCAGGCCGATTCGTTTTTCCCGTTGTTCAAGAGCTTCGAGACGGCTCACGTCACGGGCAACCAGCACAACTCCGAGGAAATGTCCGTCCGATGTGAGCAAAGGCGCAGCACTGACTCTGAAAATGGTCACTTCATGTCCTTCAAATTCAAATTCCATCCGGTGTTCAGGAACTTCAAGTTCATTTTTGAGCACTGTCTGGGCGTCAAAGCCGAAAATTTCAGCAAAAAACGGCAGTTCATCGACTCTTCCCTTAGCCTCGGTACCAGGGTTGAGCTTCTCCAGCCACTTGCGGGCCTCTTTGTTCATGTCAATGATCATCATTTCAGCATCAACAGTGACAACGAGGTCTTTGATACTGCGGAAAACGGTTTCCAGATACTGCTGATATCTCTCTTTTTCCAGAATAAGCTGCTCATTTTCCTTGTGCAGGGCAAACTGCTGGAGGGCCATGCGCGCTGTCCGCAGGAGATTGTCTTTTTTTACTGGCTTGGCCAGATAGTCGAAGGCGCCTAAACGAACCGCTTCGGCAGCTGAATTGATGTTCGGATAGCCCGTGACCATGACCACCGGGCATTTCCTGCCGAGTTCCTTTACGCGGCGCAGAAGATCAATGCCGGAAGAACCTTCCATGACAATATCGCTGATGATAAGATCGAATTGGTGTTTTTCAATCAGGTCCAGGGCCTCATCATAGGAAGTGGCAACAGATACCGGACCGTAGCCCTCTCTACTGAGAAACATCTTGAAGGTCAGGCGTAGACTTTCTTCATCATCAACAATTAAGATGGCGCTGTTTTTTTTCGTCACTTCATCCATACCGATTCTGTCAATGCTGTCCATCATGCTGACCACCTGTGTGAGCGGGCAGATCTACCGTGATGTTGGTATATTGCCCAGGTTCGCTTTCGATATGTAAAAATCCGTTGAATTTCTTTATCAACCCTTGGCTGATACTGAGGCCCAGCCCGGTTCCCTCTCCTGTTCTCTTGGTGGAGAAAAAGGTATTGCAGACAAAGTCAATGATTCCGTCAGGAATGCCAACACCGTAATCTCTGATTGATGTCCGGACATAGGTTTTACCCGCCGCAAATGTACTGATTTGTAGATCGAGCCTTTTATTTTTATCCTTTCCTGTGAATTTTTCGTTCAATGCGTATCGCGCATTGCTGAGTAAGTTAATAAAGACCTGTTCGAGCTGTTGAGGATGTACCCAAACATTGGGAACTTCTGGTTGGGTATGCACAGCAATAATTATGCCGTCTTTTATAAGCTGATGTCGTACCAGGGCGAGAGAATTTTCCAAAACTTCCGGAACGCTTGTTTCCATAAATGCCTGACTGTCATCATCGCCTTGGCGGGCAAAGGAAAGGAGTTTGCTGACGATATCGGCAATTCTCTCGCCTTCACTGATAACACGCTTCAGTATAGGTGAAATTGGCTCCTGAGCCCCAATATCGTCCAGAAGAATCTGGGCATAATTGATGATGCCATTAATCGGATTGTTGATTTCGTGAGCTACTCCGGCAGCCAGTTCACCAATGGAGGCGAGTTGACTGGTCCGGATTTTTTTGGCCGCATAAGCCTTTTCTTCCGTTATATCGTTGAGCAGGATGAGGCACTTCATTTTGCCGTCAATGTCCTTAAAAGGGGAGTAGCTCTGGCTGAAATAACGGCTATTGCTCATAAGCTCCTCAGCCCGTTGTACCTGACCGGTTTTTGTGGCTTCTGCCATCATGCACGGATCACAGGGCTGGGAACGCTGTTTATACACATCATAGCAATGGCGGCCGATTGCATCGCCAAGCAGGGAAAGAACCACATCATTTTGGAACTCTATGGTGTAGTCGGCGTTGAGGATGTGCATGCCCTGCTTCATGGCCATCAGCATACAGTGGAATTTGTCCCTTTCGCCCCGAAGAATTCTTTCAATTTGCTGACGACGGGTAATCTGCTCGGCAAGAATTTCGTTGCTTTTCACCAGCTCTTCCGTTCGCTCAAAAACACGCTGTTCCAGTTCCTCGTGACCCTTTTCCAGCATTTCCGCGTATTTGTTTCTCTCTGTAACATCACGGAATGATTCAACAACACCCAGGAGCTCACCCTCCTTGTTCGTGAGCGGCGAAGCCTGCACTTCGAAAAAACGCTTCAGTCCATTAGCCCTGATGTGTTCAATTTCTATGATGGCTGTTGAGTCGTTCTCAAGCACCATGATCAGCGGACAGTCTCTACCTGCTTTATTACAGGGAATGTCCGAGTCGAAAATCAGTTTGTAGCAGAAGGGTTCCGTTGCGTGAATACAGGCATTGTCCCTGGCAAAGTTACAGGCCGCCCGGTTAGCGAATTTTACCCTGAAGTCAGTGCCGATGACTATGATGGGATCCACAACTTCATCAATTATGGATGATAGAAACTGGTACTGTTTGTTCAGGGCGACCCAGAAGGCATTCTCATCGTTCTTGGAAGTCATTTTATCGTCATTGTTCACTGAAGGGGGTTGCATTTGTTTGTCCTCTTGTTACTTGGCATCTCAATCATTCCATCTGCACCGGGAGTTCAATGGTTACCCGTGTATACTCCCCAGCCTCACTTTCCAACGACATCTGGCCCTGAAAACTCTGTATGATACCCTGACTGATGCTGAGTCCCAAACCGGTCCCTTCCCCTGGTTTTTTGGTGGAGAAAAAGGGGTTGAAAACCATATTGATTATTTCTTTGTCAATGCCGGTTCCATGATCAGTGAAAATAATTTTCACCTGGCTTGCTTTTTCTGTCTGCACCAGAGATGTTTTAATTTCAAGAATTTTGTTGGGGTCTGATCCTTTGTAACGGTCGTTCAAGGCGTGCCGGGCATTACTGAGCAGATTAACAAAGACCTGCTGGAGCTGATGGGGGTGAACACGCAGTGACGGAATACCCTCCGGGAAATAGATGTGTGCAATGATTCCATCTTTGAGAAATTGATGTTCAAAAAGAGAGAATGAATCCTCCAGGACACTTTTGATGTCAATTTTTCCGAAGGGGTCTTTTGCATCTTCACTTTGGCGGGCAAAGGCGAGCAATTTGCTGACAATATCCGCTACGCGTTCTCCTTCACTGATCAGGCGTGCCAGGAGAACATTTCTCGGGTCATTGGGCTCAGTATCATCCATGATGAGTTGGGCATAATTAATGATCCCGTTGATGGGGTTATTGATCTCATGGGCAACGCCGGCAGCAAGTTCACCGATGGAGGCAAGCTGGGCTGTGCGCAGGGTTTTTACCCTGTTTGCCTTTTCGACGGTAATATCGCGCAGGAGCACCAGACATTTTGTCTGCCCGTCCGTGTCCTTGAAAGGCGCGTAACTCTGGCTGTAATGCCTGCCCTTAAAGATGATGTCATCGGCATGCTCTATCTGGTTGTTTTTGATTACATTGTGCATGCGGCAGTTGGGGCAGGGCTCATCGCGCTGTTTGTAGACCTTGTAGCATTTTACGCCAATCTGATCGCCGAAAATATTTTTCAGGACATCATTCTGAAACTCAATTTCATAGTTTGAGTTAAGAATATGCAGTCCCTGTTTGGTTGCCGCAATCATACCCTGGATTTTGTCTCGCTCGGTGCGCAGCATCATATCCATCTGTTTGAGCTGGGTGATGTCTTCAAAGGATTCAATGCCGCCGATGACTTTGCCGTTGGGGTCGCGCAGGAAGTCGGAACTTTTCAAGATGTAGAGTTTGCGCCCATCCTTGGTGCGCAAGGTGCATTCATGTCTTATGATGGGTTTCTCTATTTCGTCAGAGAGAAGCATGCACGGCTGGGAGCAGAAGATGAAGCATTTTCTGCCCTTGATTTCATCGTGGGAGTAGCCGGTGATCTCCTCAGTCTTCTTGTTCCATGAGGTGACATAACGATGTGAATCCACAGTGAAAATGGCACAGGGCGACAGCTGGTAAAGCAGTTCCGCCTGTTCCTTGGCCCAGCGCAGTTTCTGTTCAGTTTCCTGGCGTTGTTTAATCTCCTGGCGTAGGGCCAGGTTCAGGTCGATCAGCTCACCCATTTTTTCCTGGACCCGCATCTCAAGAAAATCATGGTCGTTTTCCAGCATTTTTTGTTCATATCGTTGCTGGGTAACATCCCGAATGGTTGAAACGATGCCAACCAGGTTTCCGTCAGGCCCGCAGATAGGTGAGCCGAGAATCTCGAAGACAATTTGTTCACCGTTTGCCAGTGGTATGGTGTAATCCATGGTGGCATGTCTGCCATCCTGGATAACTTTCTGCAGCAGACAGCTTTGGCCTCTCTCACCGCATTTCGTATCAGAGTTGAAAAGAAGCTTATGGCAGGGAATATCCTCTTCCTTGTCGAAATATGACTCACCGGAGATTTGATAGGCGGCTTTATTGGCGTATTTGACATTATAATTCGTATCAATGACAATCAGAGGTTCAACCAGCTCGTTAATGAAGGATTCAAAGAAACGATATTTTCTCGGCCAGTCGGCGTGATCATCCCGCCCTGCGGGAGACTCCTGCTCCAACTGAGAAATGCGCGATTTCAGGCTGGTTATTTCGTTGCGAAGATCTTTTTGGGTCCTGTGGTTGTCAGGCATTGTGGCCAGCCTTTCTCATGAATGTATGGTTGAAATTGGCAGAATCGCAGGAAACGAAATTTCTCTCACTACAGGCATCCTCAATGAGGATTCTTATCATGGTAATTGCTGTATAAGCAAAATTCCTGCCAGAATAAAATGATGGCAATCCCTTCCCGGAAAAATATCATATAATTAATTTTTGGGGAGCGCAAATTTGTTTTGCTAAATAATAAAGATTACTTTTTCAAAAAAAGAAATGATGAAAAAACGGAATTTACAGATCCGTACATACGCCAAAACTTGCAGGGTTACCCTGAAAGGTAACATGTTTGATACGTAAATCAAGCCATCCTTCTTCGCCTGTTTTTTTGATGATCATTACTTCATATTGTTCCGGGGGCGATCCGACTTTCTGGGTCTCCATGATTTTAGAACGCAGATATCCCCGGTAATCCGGGTGAAAGATGTCCCACCAGTTCATGCTGAAAAGCTCCTCAGAAGTGTATCCGGTAATAAGCTCCATGACTGAATTAACATAGATCAGTTTGGGACCCTGGGTGATAAAGAGTCCGGAACGAGTAAATTCGGCTATGGTGCGCAAGCGGACTTCTTTTTCCTTCTGTTCAAGCTGATTTTTGTCAATAGCATCCAGCATGGTATTGATCGAGGTGGAAAGGCTGGCGAATTCGTCAGATCCTGATACCTGAACACGGTATGCCGGATGGGCTGATTTGCTGATCTTCAAAACATCGCTGTTTAATACGGCCAATCTTTTGAGCACCAGTCTGTCAAGAATAATGAAGACGAGTATAGAAAAGGTAAGGCTGGTGATAATAGTTGTCCAGAGAAGATAGGCCAGGGTTCGATGACCCTGAATATGAATGGCTCTTGGAACCGTCAGCCGAAGAAGAAGAAGGGACTGGCCGAAGATATCCTTCATGACGCCGTAACCGGCTATGTAATCGTTGTCCAGGGGTTTGATGATAAAATTGTCAGGGTTGGCCAGAATGCTGTCGAGAATCTCAAAAGAATCGGTATGAGGCAGAGGGGTATTGATGATATGCACAGAGAAGTCCATCTTGGTTATCTCTTCTATCGTCTGGATGCGCTCCTCATCGAGAATACGCATCATGATCAGCGTACCCCGGTTAGGGCCTTCTCCGTCACTTTTTAAGATGGGCCGCGCGGAAATGAGCAGGACAGTGTCGGAAATCATGATGAGTCCGGTGAAATGACTGTCATTGGTTGGGTGGTGAAAAAGCTGTTTGTTGCCGGCAAGTTGCGAAAGGAGATTGGCGGGAACAGGAATCAGGGCCTTTAGCTCGGGATCATAGAAGGTGCCATGGACGAGCTTGCCCTCAGTGTCGAAGTAGAGAAGATAATTAATTTTTGCACTTGAATGGAATGTGTCCTCGACAATATTTGTTTCCTCATATTCCTTGTTGCGGTCAACGATGAAACCATAGGTGTCGTCCCAGCTGGCCCAGTCATGGGTGATGGTATCAAGTGACTTGGCCTGATCCTCCATGGTGGCCTTGACCCGGGAAATGTTGTCATGAACAAAACGTTCTTCTATTGTGTCGAAATTGTTGAGAATAACATTTTTAAAAAGATAATAGAAGATCGCAGTCAGCGTCAGAGAGACCAAGGTGATGCTGAGCAGAACTTTTTTACGAATACCCATTGTCAAGCCCCCTGGTGACAATATCAAAGCCGATAATCCTTAAGAGCAACCTGATGAAATGAAACATCCAGGTTGCTGTTGTCCCGCACATTGCCGGACAAATAAGCTTCCCTGCCCATGTGGGGCATAATCCTGATGAAGGATATTTTTTTGTGTATTTCAGTGGCATTATCAGCTTGCACGCCATTTTTTGCATTGCTTCTCTGTTATTATCCCGAGAAGGAAGAAAATGCCATAAAAACAAATGGATGCTTTATGATTCCGGAAACAATCAAGGTAGAAACAAAGCAGGAGCCTGCAGCTGTCAGAAGGTGAACCCGAAAGGGAAATGATACAGGGAGGACGTCCGCCGCCGACTTTTGGTGCGGGGAGACAGGAATTCCGTTTATCTTGCGAGGCGGGGCTGCTGAAAGGAGCAAGAGAGTGCGGTTGCATTAGATTCTCTTCACTCTAAATTTTTGCAGTTTCCTGAGGACTTCCGTTCATGTGAGCATAGGGCTGCTCTTCTGGTAATTCCTCCAGTTGTTTGGAAAACTCACTTTCCAGCTTGTAGCGATCGATTTTCCGGCGCAAAGTGTCTTTGGAAATACCCAGTTCACGGCATGTTGCCATCCGTCTCCAGTTGTTTCTTTCCAGGGCCATGTAAATGGCTTGTTTTTCAATTTCTTCGAGGGATTGCAATCCCTGTTTCACTGATCCCTTCTCGCTGTCTGCGCCTGTTTTAATGGCAGGGACGGCAAATGGTTCCGGCAGATGTTCCGGCTGAATGAAGCCGCCTTCGCAGAGGATAAAGGCGTATTCAATAATATTTTCAAGTTCCCTGATGTTGCCCGGATAGTTGTGGCGCATGAGGAGATTTAATGCCCCGCTGGAAATTCCGACAATATCTTTTCCCTGCTGAGCACTGTATTGCTTAATGAAGTGATCGATCAGTATGGGCACATCCTCCATGCGTTCCCGTAGCGGCGGAAGGTGGATTTTGACCACGTTGAGACGGTAAAAAAGATCTTCACGAAACTGCCCTTTGTGGACAAGCTCCTGCAGATCCCGGTTGGTTGCGGTGATGATGCGGACATCCGCCTTAAGCGGCACATTGGAGCCAAGCGGTTCGTACACTTTATTCTGCAGAACCCGGAGCAATTTAACCTGCAGTGACTGGGGAATATCTCCGATTTCGTCAAGGAAGAGGGTGCCTTTCTCCGCCGCGGCAAAGCGGCCTAGCCGGTCCTGTTTGGCATCGGTAAAGGCTCCTGCCTTGTAACCGAACAGCTCGGATTCCAGCAGGGTTTCAGGCAGGGCGCCGCAGTTGACGGCAACAAAGGGCTTGTCATTGCGCGAGCTGGCATGATAGATGGCCCTGGCCACCAGCTCCTTGCCTGTTCCGCTCTCCCCGAGAATAAGTACGGTGCTCGGACTGCGGGAAATCTCCGGAAGAATGCTGAAAATTCGTTGCATCGCCACACTTTTGCTGATGATCTCGTCAAAGGTGTAGTTTTTGCTCAGTTGTTTCTGCAGCATTGAGATGGCGGAAAGATCACGGAAGGTCTCGACCCCGCCGATAATGTTTCCCTCATGGTCGGTGAGAGGCGAAGCGCAAATACTGACGGGAATCCGGCTGCCATCGATATTGCCGATAGTGATTGAGCGATTCGGCACGGGTTTGCCGCTGTACAGGCTCTGGGCAATGGCGCAGCTTTTGCCGCAGATGCTGGAATGGAAGACATCTCCGCAGAATTTGCCGATGGCATCCTCTTTTTTCCAGCCAGTGATGTTTTCGGCAGCAGCATTAAAAGATGTTATCTTCCAGTTGCGGTCGACGGTAAAAACCCCGTCAGCGATACTGTCTAAAATCATTCTGTTGCACATGGAGCTTGACGATGCATCCTGAAAGATGACAATAGCGCCTGAAGGAGAACCAGCCTTGTCGGGAATTGGCACTGCTGTGGCCAACACAGCAGTCAGTTTATTAGTGGCCGTGTTTTCAATGACCAGGTTGAAATCGGTGACTATTTTTCCTGCGGAAATGGAGGGGCAGAGGGATGAAAAAAGTTCAGCAAAACGTTCGTCATTCCCAAAGATTTCGTGGCAGTTGCATCCAAGAACGTTTCCAGCTTTGAGACCGAAAAGATCCTCCGCTGCCTTGTTGAACGAGGTGACTTCCCAATTGGCATTCATCATGAAGATGGCATCTGTCACCTTAGGATTTTTGCTTTTCTGGGATACTATCACCATGAGATTCTCCGCAGGGGTCGTGTCGTGAGGATTCTGAGAATATTGGGGCTTTTTCCTAAATTTAACTTGTAATATATTATCACAAATCGGGAAATGTGGCAAATTGACGCAATGGGCTCAAAATGAGCCCAAACCAGCTATTGGTTGCAAAATTATCCCTTGCCAATTTGGCTGAAAATTATATGATGGGGTCTGTATTTCTTTGAGGAAGCGCGTTTTATCGCCCGTAGCCTTTGGGGAGAAAAGAAATGGATGAAGTCAATCAGATTATACATACCATCTCGCTGAGTATGGGAGCGGCCTGGGCAAGCGGAATCAATCTGTATGCCACGCTGCTCACTTTGGGCGTACTTGGCGCCACCGGCAACATGACGCTGCCACCTGATTTACAGATTTTAACCAATCCTCTGGTTATCGGAGCAGCCGGGCTCATGTTTGCGGTGGAGTTTGTGGCGGATAAGATGCCCGGAGTCGATACCGGCTGGGACTCCATCCATACCTTTATCCGCATTCCGGCAGGGGCCATGCTGGCTGCAGCAAGTCTGGGCGAAGTCAACAGTGCGATGACGGTGACGGCAGCCATTCTGGGTGGTACCCTGGCCGCCGGCAGTCATGCAACCAAGGCCGGTTCCAGAGTTTTGATCAACACCTCGCCGGAACCCTTCAGTAACTGGTTTGCCTCCCTGGGCGAGGATGTAGCGGTCATTGTCGGTGTCTGGGCGGCCCTGGCTCATCCCTATGTATTTTTAGTAGTGCTGGTTATTCTTATCCTTCTGATGATCTGGTTGCTGCCCAAACTGTGGGCTAGTATCAAAAAGGTCTTTTCCGTTCTGGGACGTCTTTTTACGGGTAATAAGGAGACGCCGCCGTCAATCGATAATCAGCATTCACCTTGATGCGGATAACCCAGCGTCGCAAGCTTTCTCCTCGTGTTCCTTGATCTTTTTCCTGTTTTGTTTCTGGTGCGCCAAAAAAAACTCTTCATTGCCACCTGGCCGGAATCACTGCATTTTCCCTGTGGCAACCCTGTTTTGCTCTGCGCCCCTCTCCTCGGCAGGTATCTTTTATGATTTTTTTATGGTATAGTCTTCGGCCATTTATACGAAAATGCACAAACTCTGTAAATTTTCCGAAATCCGAGAAAATTTATGTAAAATGATACTGCTCAAAGGAGAATCAAATGGCAGAGGCAAAAAAAGGCGATAGAGTTAAAATTCACTACACCGGCAAACTTAATGACGGCACGGTTTTCGATTCCTCGGCCGATCGTGATCCTTTAGGATTCACCATCGGTGGTGGTCAAGTGATTCCCGGATTTGAAGAGGCGGTGATCGGCATGAATCAAGGGGACAGTAAAAATGTGAAGATTCCAGTGGATAAAGCCTATGGACCGCGCAATGAGGAGCTGTTAATGCCCTTCCCCAAGGATCAGGTGCCGCCTGGTTTAAATCCCGAGATCGGACAAAAGTTGCAGTTGAGCGGTCCCAACGGCGAACCCGTTATGGTTTCGGTGGCAAGTATAACGGACGAGCAAATCATTCTTGATGCCAATCCCCCGCTGGCCGGAGAAGAGCTGAACTTTGATATCGAGCTGGTGGAAATCGCCTAGCCTAGGGCGGTTCGGAATCGTTCACACATTCAGATTATATTTTTAGGGTATCTTCCGTCCGGGTGGTTCCGCCAAGATAAGAGGCGCCTGGACGGAAGATAATCAATGTAGAGCTGGTCAGGCAGGCGTGAGTGACGTGTTCCGGTGAATTTCTACCACTGTTCCCGGTGCACGCATTCACCTCTGAAACGGGTGCGGGCCTCGGGCCTTTCGGCCGGCCAACCCAGGGCAATGGCGCACATGGGAATGATGCCCTCCGGCAGGCTGAACATCTTTTTTATCCCTTCCATCCGTTCCTCCCGGGGATGGACGCCGAGCCAGCAGGCGCCAAGACCTGAAGCATTGGCGGCCAGCAGGATATTCTCCACTGCAGCACTGAGATCCTGCAGCATGTAGGATTCCTTTTTATCATGAGCCCGGTTGATGTCGCCGCAGACCACAAAGGCGGCGGTTGCCTGGCGCAGCATCTTGCCGTGGGGTAGAATATCTGCCAGTCTGTCCAGGTTCTCCCGGCGGCGGAGCATGATAAAATGCCAGGGGTCCCTGGCTACCGCGGAAGGAGCGGCCATGCCGGCTTCCAGCAGATCCGTAAGAATTTCCTCAGGTACCTCTTTTGTCTCGTATTTGCGGATACTGCGCCTGGTAAAGATAAAGTCCAGCTCAGGATTCATGCCTATTCTCCTTGTTGATCCCTATGATTTGTTACTGATGACGATTAATGCAGCTTCAGCATCTGCCACTCATGACAGCAGAGTATTATAAGGATGGCCTGAGAGCAAATATCGCCTTTAACGCCAGTAGGAACCAGGGGGTGCCGTGCATGAAAAAATCGAACCAGTCAATGGGCCGAACCAGTTGTCCTTTTACCAGCATCTGCAGTTTTTCCCAGATGTGGGGCGGATTGAAAGGGGCAAGGCCGAGGGTCAGGCAGGCGATGATAAGTACCCCCCAAGGAATGGTTGCGAGTAGTTTTTCCATCTGATTTTTTCGATTAGACATTATACTGAAGCGTCGCTTAGGGTATAGGGGAAACGATGAGCTTTCACTATGCATAAAAAATCTGGAAAAGTCGAAATGTTTTCTCCCTGGACGGGAAAAACGTCATTTTCGCTTTCTTAATGTCAGGCGGGCATTGGATCTATGCCGGTCCTGCTCTCATGTTGGGTTGAAAAAATGGATTTCCTGCTCCTGCTTGCTGTTGCCACCTTCATCGGAACAGCAGTCTTTGGGCTCCAGGGCTTTCTCGGTGCGCGACGCATCAAGTGGCTGGATGCCAGTGTTCCCTTGGATGATGCCTGCCCGCCTGCTGTTTCCATTATCATTCCCGCCTTGAATGAGGAGAAAAATATCCGTCAGGCGCTGCTGTCGGTGCTGGTTCTTGATTACAGTCCGCTTGAAATAATAGTTGTCAACGACCGGTCAACCGATGCCACCGGAGCCATCCTTGAGGAGATCAGCGCCCTTCATCCGCAGCTTACGGTCATGCATGTCAGCGAACTTCCCCAGGGGTGGCTCGGCAAGAATCATGCTCTGCATCTGGGGGCAGGCAGGGCCGGCGGCGAGTATCTGCTTTTCACCGATGCCGATGTGGTGATGGAGCCTTCCACTTTAACCAGGGCAATGGCCCGGATGCGGGCCGGAAATCTCGACCATCTCACCCTGCTGTTCAGGGCTATTTTGCCCTCAAGTCTGCTGCAGATGGTGGTGATCGAATTCGGAGTCAGCCTGGTCAGCTATCTGCAACCGTGGAAGGCCGCAGACCCCACATCGGATAAATTCATCGGCGTCGGCGCCTTCAACCTGGTGCGGGCGGCCGCCTACCATAAGGCGGGAGGCCACGCGGCCATCCGACTGTGTCCGCTGGACGACATCATGCTTGGCAAGCTCCTCAAAATGCATGGCTTTATGCAGGAATGCCTGTATGGCTATCATTTTATCGCGGTGAAATGGTATGGCACGATCAGGGAGATGATCAGCGGGCTCAGGAAAAACACTTACGCGGCCCTTGATTACAGCTTTGCCCGGCTCTGTGTTCTCACCTGCCTGCAGCTCGTCTTCAGCATTTGGCCACCCTGGGCACTGATTGCGACTGACGGGGCGACCCGGCTGGTTAATTTCGCCATCATTGTCCTGCAGGCAACCCTGTTTGTCTTGGCGGCTCTGTACAGCGGCATTGCCTGCCGGCACGTCATCTGGTTTCCCGTGACGCCGTATATCAGGCTTTATATGACCTGGAAGGCGGTGCTGGCGACAATTCTGCAGCAGGGCATTGTCTGGCGCGGCACCTTTTATTCCTTGCGGGAATTGAAAAAGGGGAGATTGGTCTAAAAGCTGAAGGGGGTTAATTTGCCGGGAATTTTTCATCCCGGTAAATTCTGGCAAGCTGGGGAGGGTTACAAAGTCAAACCGTCTTCCGGGGGTGGGGTTCTCTGTAAGAGGTATTGCCGCCCGGAGTAGAGGTCTTCAGTCAGTTTTTCCACTGCATCCATCCAGTGCGCAACACCTTTGCACAGAGGTGATTCATCAATATTGTCCCGGCATACCGTAATATTTCCGTCGGAGAGGACATACTGCATGCCTGGCAGCGGCCGGATGCTGAGATCAGGCGGGGTGCGGGTCAAGCTCATTGCCGAGGGGCGTTCATCGCCCAGCAGGCCGAGAAGAATATCCGGCAACCGGTAGAGCGGCAGATCGCCCACCGGGACCGGACCGGCCTGGCCGTCGATGATAATCAGGGGGGTCTGGGTCATGGTGGCGAACATGTCGTCCGTGAATTCATTGCGATTTGTGGCGAGCAAATTTGATTCGGCAAAGGCCTCGAAGTTGTAACCAAGAAAAGGCAGATGGTCCCCGAACATCACGATCAGCCCGTTGGGGTCAATCTGCTGCAGAACCTCGATGAAATCCATGAGTTCCCGGGATTTGTAGTAGATCGTATTGGCATAGGCCTCCACCATATATTGTGCGCTGGATGCGGTAATCACCGGGGGCCGCGTCGGACCGAGCGGGTAATCCTGATGGCCGAAGAAGGTCAGTACGTAATTGAGCATCGGTACGCCGTTTTCCAGCATGGGCTGGATGCGCGTAAGGACCTGGCGATACAGGGAGGCGTCACTGAGGAAATCCCGGTTCATGTCGTCCAGTTCGAAGTTGTCCCTGGACCAGTAGTTCTGGAATCCCACCCGTCGGTAAGCGTGCACCCGGTTCCAGAACATGGCCACGTTGGGATGTGAAGCCACGGTGGTATAGCCCTCATCGGCCAGGTGCCGGGGCAGACAGTTGGCATCCCTGCGCAGTCTTCCTTCAAAGAACACCGCATCCTGGGTGACCGGAAATCCGCACAGAGCCTCGAATTCGGCGTTGGCGGTGTAGCCGCCGAATACGGGTGACAGTGCATGTGAATTTTCTGATGCCGCCCACAGCGCCCGGAATCTTGGGTCAAGCGGATCTTGAGACAGATTGGCCGAGCTGAGCAGGGCCGGGTCCCAGAATGATTCAAGCACGATCATGTGGACATTGCGTTGGGGCTGGCTTGCGGCAGCATCGAAGCCTGCTGGTACGAAAAAGGCGGGGTTCAGGGTTTCAACCGCGACTCCTACCTCGGTGGGTGTCGGATCGGCCACCTGAAGGGCCAGATAACGGGCGCTTTCATGCATGACATGGAACAGCAGTCCACGACTCCTAAAATTATACTCTTGATTCCAGACCGAGTTGCCGAAGCAGCGGTCCATTACCCCTGTCACCACAGCCGGGATCTGGCTTATTGTCACCGTGACCGCGCCCAGCAAGCCAATAACGATCCAGGCCCGCCGCCTGCGCAACTGCAGCATGCCCAGCAGAAGTAGCGCAGTAGAGGCGCTGAGGCCGGTCAACAAGGCGAACTGCCAACCATGCAGGATGAGAAATAGGCTGCGCACCGCCCGGAAGTCATCCGGCATGACCGGCCCGCCGAGCATGGCCATCTTGCCGGCGTTTACCAGATGGAAGAGAGGCAGCAGAACAATGAGAACCGAGACAAACCAGGCAGGGCTCCGCGCCAGGGTGTAAAGTGCGGCCCCGAGAAGCAGGTGGGCGAACAGATCCATGGGAATGGCGCTGGACTTGATCGCCACATCAAACCACACCCAGGTGATGACCTGCAGAAGAATGTAATAGAGCCCGGTGAAGCCAAGGGCCGCAGGCCAACAACTCCCGAGCGACCAAATATCTAAAGGAGAGTTACTTTGCTTCATTAGGAGTTCTCGGGAGAATGACAAAAGATTCAGCTGTTAAATTTACCTTCTCAGTTATGCTGGTTGGGTAAATTGCTGGGTTCTTCTCTCATGTCAGTCATGGAATGAAGGAACAATGCAACTAATTTTATCAATTTATCATTGATGGCTAACAATAAGCCCGAAGATGTACCGCTGTCAATGGTTAGTTTTTGGTTAAATCTTGATGAGAGTTCCGTTAGGAAAAGATGAAGCCGTCAATGAGCCTCAGGCAAGGATTTGATGTCAGAGGATTATTGATTGGTTGTTTTTTCAAAATGACCGGTCGGCGGCAATGTTCTTTTGCGGGTGGAAAAACGGATGGAATCCGTGGGACACACTTCCCGACATGTATAGCACGCAAAGCAGTCCGGTATGGTTTTCTTGTCGCGTTTTAAAATAGCGCCCATGACCGTGGAAGGGCAGGCGGCAGCACACTTCCCGCAGGCAATGCATGTTTCATAGTCAACGCTTATTCTGACGCGGCTTGTTTTTTCCATAAGCCAGCCGGCCAGACCAAAGGGACAGAAAAGGTGGCACCAGGGCCGGTAAACAAACAGGCCGGCAAGAAGAAGGACACCGACAAAAATACCGCCGAAAAGTCCCAGATATGCCGGTTTGAAGATCTTGAACGGGTCGATGGGGTCAATGATATCAAAGCCGGAGGAAAATGAGATAATGGTAAACAGCAGGAGGAATATGCAGCGAATGGTGTTGGTCAGGGCAAAGGGCAGTTTGATCTGTCTGCCGATGACCGCCTTTGCTTTGTCGGTCCGGTTGATGCGGAAAAGCAGATCCTGCAGGGTGCCGGCCTGGCAACCCCAGGCGCAGATATATTTATTGGCCAGAAAAATGATTGCCAGAAACACGGCAAGGGCGATCATGCGGGGCGGAAAGATGACATGGCTGGTTGCATAAAGGTGAATGGCATCCTTGACCGTTCCCATGGGGCTGGGGTCTGCTCCCAGGGCAATGCCGAATAGAAAGATCGAGGCAAGAAGCGTCCCGTTTCTCAGCCCCGGAGTCACCCTGCGTTTCCCCATAAGAAAGAAAACCGAGGTGAGAAAGACAAACCAGAGGCCAAACTTTACCGGGATTTTGATCCAGTTCTTGCTGCCATGTTCCGCAGCCAGGGCAAGTTTCCCTTTCACCCTGGAGGCAATCTGCTCTGTTGGACCGTATGCTGTTAATTCTTTTTGCAGATCAGCTTTGTCTTGCAAACCAAAGATCTCCTTTAAAACCGGATTCGGCAGTTCGTTGACCTGGCCGAACCGGGCAACGGTCATTCCCGGTTCGATCACCAGCTCCTTGGACTCAGGTGCGGCTTCGGGTTTGCCGCCCCATATCCGGTTGGACACGGTTGACAAGCCGACCACAAGAACGATGAGGAAAATAAAGGATGCTGCAGTTTTAATTGGGGAATGTTTGCTCATTTTTTATTCTATGTGTGCTTTAGCCGTTTGCAGAGCAAGATCTTTGTCCTTGGTAAACAGCCTCCACTTCATTTCTGATGAATGAATACCTGCTTTTTTGTCCTGACCTCTACAGTAATACCAGTGGCCAAAGAGTTCGACCTTGGAAAAGGGATGATTCTCGTTACAGAGAAACCCGCAAGGATTAATCTCTTTGAAAAAAATAGTTTCATCCGGGACTTCATCATAAGACATATCTGTAGGCAAGGCGATTTGAGATACATCCACCTTCTCCGCTTCCTTTTTATCCAGCCAGTCTGAAATTCTCATTTGATTTTTTCCTCCTTCAGAAATTTAATGCCTGGATCACCTGGTGTCTGTGGGGTCTAAAAACTAAAAAAATCTGTCCCCTTTTCCGCTTTATTGTCTTTTAAGGGACTCGGAAAATGTTAATTTACCTGGATCGCGCCCGGATTTGGGTCAGATTTGGTTGCGCCGATTGAGCAAAACCGCAGGCGTAGCAGTGTTCCGGCGAGGATTTTGCGATTGAGGCACGGCCAAAGATGGCCTGAAGACGGGATGCGTTAGGGTATTTTGGCATTTTCCGAGTCCCTAAGCGCATCTGCATACACTTCCGGGTTAAAACCATGAATGGTGAAACCGTTTATGACGGCAAAAGGCACACCGCCTTCCTTATCAAGCTGATTTTTCCTGGCTGCTGCCTCCTTATCCTTTTCAATGTCATAGGACTTAAAAGGAATTCCACGGGCACGGAAAAAATCTTCCGCTTTTCTACAGTAAGGGCACCAGCTGGTGATATAGAGCTCAACCTGTTGACGGGCAACAGGAGCTTGTGGCGTTGGATCGTTACGACCTGCGCTTGAGCTTGATGGCGGAGGATAATCGGTAACACGTATATTTCCGTTATCATCGACCCACCGGTATAATTTACTCAGTACCGGTTGAGCGGATAATACGAGGGAAGAGGCAAACACCATGGACAGAAAAAGAGTCAATTTTTTCATGAAATCTCCTGGGCATGAAATGAGTATAAATCCTGAGGACGCAGTAGGGTCATGGTGCCTTGGTGAGCAAAAGGATCTGAAAATGAGGGGCATGTGAAAATGGGTGCCCCCAAGTGCTTTGCCAAATACTCTAAGATGTGGCCAGGGAAGCTGTGACCAAGAGCCACCGTGTAACATCAAAGCTGCGGATCAATATTTCCCGGCCCACCGCATTCAGGAGCGTAGCAGGTGATATTTTTGAAATCACAAATTTCATCGCAGCTTGGGCATTTTTCCGGTGGGTTTGCAGCTTGAACGGTTCTGCCGCACTCCCCGCACTTCCAATACGGATCCTCATTTGCCATGAGGGTTGCCCCATGGGGGGAATAGCCGCAATGGCCGCAGACCGTGGTAATATCACTGTAATTTTTACCACATTCCTCACAAACACCCTCTTTAATCTGTGTCATGATCTACTCCTTGTAATTTTTACATAGAAAAGCTAGGACCTTGGATAGTTGGCAATAGTGGGTTCAATGGCCTTGCCAAGCCAATCAATGCATTTTCCAAGGTGGCGCATGTTAGCCAGGCCTTCTTTATCTTCCAGAACCTCTCCTTTGTTGAGGCCATAGCCCATATTCCAGTAGGTTGAGCCAGGCATAATCATTCTTGACATTTGGAACATATGGTTAATGGTATCATATACATGGGTGGCTCCGCCCCGTCTCACTGCCACAACCGCTGCCCCAATTTTTCCGGAAAAAGCGTTATTGTTGGCATAAGCAACATAACCTGCTCTTTCAATTAATGCCTTTAAATCAGCAGATACCGCGGCAAAGTAGGTTGGGGAGCCGAGAATCATGGCATCAGCCTTCAGCATTTTTGCATAGATCTCGTTAAATTTATCCTTTTTCGTGGCGCATTGATTGTCTTTATTTTTGAAACATTTATCACAGGCAATACAACCGCGAATTGCTGTTCCGCCAACCTTTACAAGCTCTGTTTCCCAGCCGGCATCATGAAGTTCGCTGAGAACCTCTTTGAGGAGTAATTCAGTATTCCCGCCTTTGCGTGGACTTCCGTTTATGGCTACTGCATACATAGTGACCTCCTTATTATTTGATTTGTTAGACAGTGCTTGTAATCGATTATTTCTCTATTTTTTCGCATTGTCAAAAAGTTATCGGAGTTTTGTATGTTGAGATTTTGCAGTTACGAAAGTAATTTTACTTCTACAAACTCGAAGAGTTTGTAGAAAAAGTCCTCGAATTCCGGGGACACTCCATACCGAATTAAGTAAGGTGTTACCTGATTTTACTATTGGGAAAGTGCGGAAAAACCTGCCGCCCCTCAAGGAATCGGCTTGGAATAATTTCACACAAAAAAGTTGACACTACCACGGCCTAAACCGGGTATGACTGTGCCATGGTCGGCGTTAAGTTACCGGCTTCTTTGGAAGCTGCGCGCCATGCCACACTGCAACAACCCAAACGACATCGCCTTTGATTTTGTAAAAAAACCGGTACGGCGATAGAATCACCTCTCGGTAAGGGAGATCAGGAAATTCCGGTATGATTCTTCCGGATTCAGGAAAATCCTCAAGCCGGCGCAGAATTTTTTCAGCTTGATTCCGAAAACTGACTGCTGCAGAAGGTTTGTCCTTTCGGATATAAGATAGCGCGGAAAGAAATTGGGTTCGGGCAGAAGGTGTAAATTGAACCTTCACGAAGGTTCCTTGGCTAAAAGGACGTCGGCTTCGGCAAGGACAGTATCCAAGTCGTATCCTTCGCCTATTTCTATTTCCCTCTCTCCCTTTACTAAAAGACGCAAAAGTTCTTTTTCGTGTTCAGATTGCTCATAGGCATCCACACCGATTATGACCGCTGTTGCCCGACCTCTTTGTGTAATAATCAAAGGTTCTTTATTGTTACGCAATTGTTTCAGGAGTTTGGCGGCATCCTGCCTCAAATCGCTCACCGGAATGATGTTTGGTAACTTGCCCATACTGTACCTCCTATTGTACTTTTATTTGTATCACCAATAGGCCTATAAGGCAAGCGCTACCCAAAATATGACGACACGATACGCCAACGATTTCTGCCTAATGTATGCGAATGTTGATGATTTTATAATTTTATGGACGTACCCTGTCTGCTTATGTCCCCCCAACCTTTCCGGTCGCACCGGGAGCTGAAACCAGCTCCCGCGAGGTGCCTTTTAGATGATTATCAGGTCTTGAATTGCCGTATTCTTATATTTCAAGACCTGACCCCAAGTGTCACACGCTGCCGAAAACAAACTTTCTCAAGAAATATCCCCTTACTTTTTCTTCCCAGGATCTTCATCTCTGAAGCAATACCCCAAAGACTCGATCGATCGCGGCTCTTGAACAAAGGATTGAAAGCGACAAAAAGACGTCGCATCAATCCTTATTGGTTCGGCGCTTTTTGCCGCTTGAGTTGTATAGTGCCAATTTTGACCCAAATTTGATTGTGTGGTCTTGTAATATAAGCTACTTACAGTGAGGGAAATGTGGCATTGTTTAATATATCATTTAGTTATCGTCGCCCGACCCCAATTTGGCCTCATCTTAGATAATTGCTATAATCACCTAACACATTAACTGCTTATTTTATTTACAAGTTTCATGCGCTCTCCCTGACTACCTACTGTAGTTTTTCTTTTTAAGAAACCGGTCAGTTAGAGAAATAAGATTCTTTTCAAACTGCTTTACCTCATTGCTTTTACATGAGTACTTTATTTGTAACTGTTTTGCTCCTTTCAGTGCCATGTTCATACCCTTAAGATTCAGGTTTTGTGCGATTACTTCTTCAATATTACCACCCAAATGACTCCCAATCTTTAAGAGCAACGGATAAAATTCTGCATTAACAGTATAGGTTGACGCTACTCTGTCACCACCAACACTGCCAGCATCTAACCCTGATAGAGTTTTGTAGTTGACCACATCTGTTGTCATTGAAAATGTTTTCGTTCTGGCTCCGGACTCAAAACACTCAGCAGCCGTGTTTAAAAAATAGCCAGTGTATGTTTTCCTGTCGTAGTCATACATGTATTGATTAGCGATGTGGACAAGCAATGAATCTGTTCTAAGAGCATATTTACTATCCATAGCATCTAAGGTTCTGGTATCGTTTCTATAAATTGCATTGAGATATTTACCACCAGGCAGATCACAGAAAGGTCCTTTTACCGCACACTCACCTAAATATGACGAATCTGATTTGTTCTGTTGTTTTTCTGCTGCTTCACCTAAATAATGATGTTTAATTTCTGCATATTTTGCAGTCTTTCCATTCCAATCCTGAACTGGAAAATAATAGTCCACTGAATCCCAATGATGTGTTTCTCCATTTTTATAATAGTAAACTGTTACTGTATCTTCTCTGCTAAGTAAGCGACCGCTGTGTTTTCTTGCAAGTGGAAATAATATTTGGGCTAAGTATTGTGAGCTTAAATACTTTCCACGGTCTGCATGCTCGAAATCATACTCGATGTCAAATCCAGAAAAACTTTCCAGTGTTTTTCCCATAACAGTGCTAATATGCGGAGGGCGTGAATAAACACGTATGAGATCATTTGAAAATACAAGATCTCTTTTAAACTTCGCGTCATCATCTGTCGGGGGCTTAACTTTTTCTTTGACATTTTGATCATTGTTGGCTTGACCAATCATTACTGCATGTGTTATTCCAACCATTCCAAATAGAAATAGTCCAGTTGCCAATCCTGCTAATAATTTCTTTTTCATTCAATTTCTCTTTTTTTAGTTGCGCTCAACAACCATTTTGTCGCCGTCGAACGTTAAAGCTCACTGGAAAAAAGGGTGCGTAGCAAAATGTATAGAATTAGAGATAAACATGGTGCGTACCGAGAAGTAACCCAAACCCCTGTCCCCTTTTTTTCCAGTGCAGTGCCTTGTTAGCTGATTTGCTATTAGATCGCCTCAAGTTTTTCTTTTACATAAGATGCATATTTTACGTCTTCAATTCTGATATGATTTAGCCACCACTTTCTTAAAAAATGCAACACGATATCAAAGTCTTTTTCTTGTATTGGATAAAGCAACTTCTTTTCTGTAAAAATCAAATCGTCCCGGGTCTCACCCGTTTTTTCATATCGCAAACGACAGTTCATCTCTTGTCGGGGTTACGCTCGTGAACATTTAACCGGGGATCACGAGCAAGGAGGCACGAGCGTGAGTTTTTACTGCTTGTATACCATCCGCTTTGAGCATACGACAGCTTGGTTGCACGGAAGAGGCCCTAGCCGATTCAAGCGTTGAAGGGGTATGCAAGCAGTAAAAACTTCTGACTCCAAGAGCCATCTATTGGCATAATTTTAAATACTTTTTCCCTGTTGCCCAGTCATCTGATATTTCCATAAGTACAGCACTAATAAGCCGAAGGCATGATGTTTCATTGGGAAACAGTCCAGCGACCCTTGTTCTCCTCCTGACTTCTTTGTTTACCCGCTCAAGCATATTGGAAGTTCGGATTTTCCTCTGGTGCTCTTCGGGAAACTGCATGGCAGCAAGCCCTTCCGGGATATTTTTTTCTGCCCACTGAGACAGAGGAGGGGCAACCTTTTCATATTTATCAACAAACAACCCCACGAGGCGTTTTGCTTCGGTATCACTCGGGGCATTAAAAATGGCCCGAATTTCCGCTGCCACCCCTTTTTTTAATGACTTTTTGGGGACATAAGACTGCGCATTTTGTTGTAGATGAAACTGGCACCGTTGCCAAGGCGTTGCTGGGAAAATCGCTTTTCTTGCAGCCTTCAGACCGGCATGATCATCACTTATAAATAAATGCACGCCATGCAGCCCACGGCTCTGCAAACTATTCAGAAACGAGCGCCAGTGCACCTCGTGTTCCGATAATTTGACAGAGGCGCCCAAGACTTGGCGTCTGCCAGTATCATCGACGCCAATAGCAATCAATGCAGCACAGTCAACGACCTGACCTCCTTGGCGAACTTTTTCATACATGGCATCCAAATAGACATAAGGGAAGCAGCCCAATGGCCGATTTCGCCATTTTTCCAAGAGATCATCAAGGTCAGCAGAGGCCCTGCTCACTTGGCCAGATGAGATTTCAAAGCCGCACATTTGTTCTGTAATCCGCGCCACTTTCCGGGTGGAAACGCCATGGATATACATTTCAGCCAGGGCCAGTTTCAAGGCACGTTCGGAACGCATCCCTTTTTCAAGACTATTGGGGTAGAAGCCGCCGTCTCTGACCTGAGGCACGGCAAGGTCAAGTTGGCCAAACCTGGTCTTGATCGTCTTTGGCTTAAAGCCATTGGCATAGCCCTCCCTTTGCTCTGTTCGTTCATAGGCGCCGGCTTTGAGATATTTTTCTCTTTCCAAGCGCATTGCGAGATTGAAAAGCAGCGCAACAGGCTCCGAAATTTCATCTAACCCTTTTGACGCTACAAGTTCCAAAAGCTCTCCAAATTGAGTATCCTGTGTTAAGCAAGCCATGATGATCTCCTTCTGATTTTGACCGTGGTGGGTGAAAAACGGAAAGATAAGTCGTGGCTTGCTTTTTTGTAACCAGCCTCAACGGAATTTACAGAAAGAATTTTACACTACCGAATTGACTTGATATGTGATTCTTCTGTTTTTTATTCACCCCGAAGCTCACCAATAGCTATCATGATGTCTCCAACTCCGGTAGTAATAGATGCAACCGCGCCGACTGTAGTAGTGTCAGGTGAAAGGGGAACTGGCCAAAGCCCAGCCAAAAGACCGATATCAACCCCCGTTAGAATAGCCCCACGGCATATCCCACCTAAGCCCTTAAATATTTTCTTTTTAGTGGGAGGGTTATCTTTGTCACAGTGTTCTAACTGCTCTTTTTTTCTAACTACTATTTTCTCGCTCTCATGAAGAGAGTAGCGCATTTCACTCTCATTCAAATTTGAATTGTAACGAAGTTTCATTTTGATTTTTTTCGTCCTGATCATTGAGACAAGGATTTCACTTTTCGGATCTTGGCTTCCAGCTTCCCTCAATGCATCAAAATCAACATTCGGGATATCTGAAATTTCCATCCCATCTACTATTTCTTCAAAGAACTCTTCGATAACATCGGATATTCCAGTTTTGAGTACGAGACGATTGCTGTTTTCGATACCCCATCGAAGATTGTCAAGCGTATTACCGAGATATTCTGTGTTGAAAATTTTGGTAAGATCGTCGTCATCATCAAAATTTTCTTCGATAAAGCGTATTGTGCGCGATGACTTATAGATTCTTCTATCACCGAATGGGAATCTTTCATAAATTTCAAAAGGGTGATACTTCCTATGAATTTTTCGAAGTTTTGGTAGAATTTTTTGGTTACAGATTCCTTTGACAAGCTCTTTCCATTCGTCTTTAGTCATTTTTTAAGCCCCTGCTGTCAATGCAATGGTTTACCATCAATAAAATTTCGGATTTTTTCTTTTTTGGTAGCGACAATCACACGGGAGTCTTTCCACTCAATCAAAAGTCCTTCAAGAATCAAAAGAATTACTTCGTCTCTATCGTTAATAAGAGCTTTAAACAATGGACCGCCACTTATGCCATGAGGGTGTGGGGCCAATTGTTTAATTTTATTCCTATTTGTGGTTGTTTTTGGATTATATTGAACCAAAATATGGCTTTCTTTAGGCCTGTTGTATTTTGAAAACAAAGAACTATCATCAATGATGTCTGTAAAATATTGTAATGGTCGAGCGTTCAGTTCCTTATCTGTCCGGTTGAATTTTGCTCTGCGCCATGGAAAGCCGAATACAAAATAATGCTCTCTGCTATACGTTATATCTCCATCATATTCTTTGAGAGTAATCGTCTTATAACCAGTTAAATGAGTCTCTAAGGTCGGATGGAAAGCCAAAGGGAAAAAGGCGGTATCAATATCTGTTTTTTGAATTTTACTCATGAACGCAGGATCATGAAGATGAACAGCTTTACCTCGTAGTAAAACATATAGATGATACTTGCTGCCTGGATCTTTAAGAACATGCGCTGCCGTTAATAGATAATTTTGTCCTTTATGCTCAACAAGTATTGATGTGCCAGCAACATTCACCAAATCCTTCTCATCATAAAATATGATTGGGAATATCGATTCAAATAGAGGGTCAAGGCAGCTTTCCATAGTTTTTTACACATATCGACCAACATCACCAGCCAGCCACGGTGATGCATAAGAAAACATAGGCCATTCTGGTCTGGTGGATGTGTTGGTTAGTGCTTTTTTGTTAAATTTCAACATATTACCCTTCAATTATTATTCCTATAAAACCACAGGCAAACCAAATTGCTACTCCTAAAAATACCAGCAATTGTCCCAATAAATTTTTTTTTGTTCTAATTCCTACAGTTATTGCAGTAATTGACCCAGCCAAAACAAAAATATACCCCAATTTGTATGTAAAACTCATAGGAAGAGCAAGGCCCTTCGGAATTCCTATTACAGCTCCAATTACAAGAAAAATCAAAGTTTCTAAACCAGTGCCTTCGCTCAAATAATAGAGCCCACAAAGGAGAAGAAAAAAAATTACAGCAAATATTATTCTTGCAAATGGATTATTCATTCAGGCACTAACAGTGTAATAAGCGGAAAGCTGTCCATCATATTACCTTATATAGATGGACAGAATTTCCACTTATTATGATATTGAAATATAAAACATGGAAAATCAGACTCCATGCTGTCCACTTATTACATAATCGCTTGCGATTTTCCGCTTATTGCGATATTAAAGTATGAATCATGGAAAAGAAACCAAAATTCCTGCCCAATCCAAAACTCAAACTCATGGACCAGGTTCGTGAGGTTCTCCGGTACCATCACTATGCCTACCGAACCGAACAGACCTATTGCCAGTGGATTCTTCGCTATATTTACCACTTCGGCGGCAAAACCCATCCCTCCAAGCTTCAGGGGAAGGATGTGGAGAGTTTCCTTTCCCATCTCGCCACCGAAGGCAAGGTGTCTGCCTCGACGCAACGGCAGGCCTTGAATGCGCTGGTCTTCCTATATCGGGATGTGCTCGACCAGCCCATTGACGGAGAGATCGCCCCCGTCCGCAGTAAACGCCTGCCCAGGCCGCCAACGGTGCTGACCCAGTCGGAGGTCCAGCGCCTGCTGGCGGCCATGTCGGGCAAACATGCCCTGATGGCCAGAATTCTCTACGGCGGCGGTCTGCGTCTGATGGAATGCATCCGGCTGCGCATTCAGGACGTTGATTTCGGCCAGAATCTTATCTTCGTCCGGGGCGGCAAAGGTGGCAAGGACCGGACCACCATCCTACCCCGGAATCTGCAGGATGAGCTGCGCGCTCAGGTCGAGGAGGTAAAAGAACTCCATCACCTGGACCTGGAGGCAGGCTTCGGCGAAGTCTACATCCCCGATGCCCTGGCCAGAAAATACCCCAACGCCGCCCGGGAGACCGGCTGGCAATGGGTTTTCCCGGCACAAAAACGTTCCGTTGATCCTCGTTCCGGCAAAGAGATGCGCCACCATGTCCTTGAATCCGGGCTGCAAAAGGCGGTAAAGGTAGCGGCGCAACGGGCTGGGATCACCAAGAAAATCGGCTGTCATACCCTGCGCCACAGTTTCGCCACCCATCTGCTGGAACAGGGGGTGAACATACGGGTACTCCAGGATCTCCTCGGCCATGCGGATGTGAAGACCACAGAGATTTATACCCATGTCATGGCTCGGGATATTCAGCGCCTGCAAAGCCCCTTGGATCGCCTGTAGCACGGCCGTTCGTCTTTTCTTCCTTCCTGATGCCCTGTCCAATCATTTCAAAAAAAATAGCCGGGCTACCATCATCAGCTGCCCGGTTTTTCCGGAAGCAAGCAATCCGTCATGCGGACTCGAAGTCTACGCTCCGCTTCGCTATCTGATCCGGCATCCGGAAAACTCCCTGATACTGGTTTGCTCCTGGCCTTGCTCCGGGACCTATCGGAACGATGACTGCCCACAATATCATATAATTCACTATTTCAATGAGTTACGGTTGTTTAGAAAGTTGCTACTGTAAAAAAATATCCTGACAGATTCTTACATGGAGTTTGAGTATTTGCAAAGTGGCAAATCGTCGCATTCTTGCGAAAAGCATGAAGAAGAGCTTGTGCAAGATAAGATTTTTTCATCTTGATGGAGTTATCGGCAATCCAAACCATTGTATGCCAATGAGTTTCTGGATTCCCGCCTGCGCGGGAATGACGAAAAACTTCCGTATTCAATTATTTTGCAAAAGTCTCGGAAGAAATGGAAAAAGTAATGCCTTGCCTACTGCGGCTGCAGACGGGCGATTTCGACCTTCAGGGTCTTTTCGCCGTGGTGATCAAAAAGCACACGCACCTTCCCCTGGCGGCGATCAAGCACCGCAGTGACCACACCCGGCCCGAATGAGTGGTGTCTGACCAGCAGGCCCTCGGCCAGCTCGTTGATTGACAGGATTTTTTTGCTGCCGGCTGGGGTGCTGGCAGGCTTTTCCGGCTGTTGTACCGGTTTGACGGGAGAATTGATGGCCGCAAGATACTGGTTGGCCACTTCGATATCCTGGGCAATAATGGTTTTGCCGGAATATCCTTCACCCTGCCATACCGCATCGCCGAGTTGGTTGCTTAAGCCGAGATTCGCCTCATAGAGAAAGCGGCTGGCTGGAAAGCCGTCTTCGACTTTGGGCTGCGGGTAGCGGCCGTTGCCTGCTTTTTTCATTTTGCTGAATCGGCTGTCCGGCGGATGGATGAAAAAGACCTGCTGTCTGGCCCTGGTCATGGCCACATAAAAGAGCCGGCGTTCATCCTCCAGGTTGTCGAAGGTTATTTCATGGTCGTCGCTAATCAGCGGAAAGGAGCCGTCAGTGAGTCCCGGAATGATCACCACCGGCCATTCCAGGCCCTTGGCCCGGTGAATGGAGGTGATCAGCAGGCAGTCCCCGGCCGGGGCCGCGGCCTGCTGCTGCAAGGCGCCTATTTTCTCCAGAAATGGGGCCACGGCCAGATTCAGCCGTTGGGCGAAGCGGACAAAGGCCTGGCAGGTCTTGATCCTGTTTTCCGCCGTGGCGATGCGGGAGGAGATATTGCGGTAAAAATCGAAAAGGTTCGTTTTTTTGATGACCGTCTCAAGGATTTGACCGGCTTTGGCAGAGGAGGGCAGCATACCTATTTCATGCCATGTTTCCGCGGTCTGGGTAAAGCGTTTCTGCACAAAGTGCGGGGTATCGGAGCTTGGCGCGGCAAGAATCCGTTCTATTGCCCGCTCCGGCCGGCCCGCGATGTGAGCGGCGAGCTCGCTGATTTTTTCTCGTTTGACGCCGAGATGGGGATGGGTCAGCATGGCCTCGATGATGTCCGGGCGCGCGGAAGGCTCGATTTCGCCCAAACTGCCCTGGCAGAGGTGCAGGTAGCCGCTCAATGCCTTGATCTCCGGGCAGGCGAAAACCTGCTCATGGCCGACCAGCCGGTAGGGGATATGGGCATCCAGCAGGGCAAGCTCCACCGGCACGCTCATGGCGAACATCCTGACCAGCACCACAGCCTCTGCCGGGGACCTGCCCTGGGCGGCCAGTTCCTCCAAAATGGCTAGGACCGGATGGGGTTCTTTTTCCTGCAAACAGCTCAAGGTGGTGTCTGGGGTAGTGGGGAAGGAGAGGCAGAGTTTTCGGTCGCGCAGCCGGTTGTTTACGATGAGATGGTTGGCGGCGAGCGACAGCCGGTGCCCATAACGGAAGGTGTTGGAAAGGGTGTAGGTCGCGGGATGCGGGAAATCCCGGGCAAATCGTTTGGTGATGTATTCCGGTTTCGCCCCCCGCCACTCGTAGATGCATTGGTCCACATCGCCCACCACCATGACCTGGGCCCGGTGGCCGGCAATGATTTTCAGAAGTTGCTGCTGGACCTCATTGATATCCTGGTACTCGTCGACAATGATATGATCCACATGGTTGGCGGCCCAGTCCGCCAGCTGCGGGTTGCCCAGCATGGCCATGACCGGCTCATGGATGAGGTCGGCATAAGAGCGGATTTTTGCGGCCTGGCGCTGTGCCTCAAAAATCTCGAAGGCCTCGATGAAATAGGAGAAGCCTTCGGCCAGCTGCAGGGAGGAAAAGAGTTTGCCAGCGGGCAGGATGTCTGATTTGACCAAGTCGATGAAGGTAAGAAATCCCTCCAAATTTTCCCCGGACAGCCATTCCTCACTGCCGTCTTCCTGGTCAATGATCCGGCGCACCGCGCTCTTGGCCAGCTTTTCCAGCTGGTATTCCTCGGTGACCAGGGTGTGGGCGGGCAGGAATTTTTTCCGGGTAAAGCTGCCCACCAGGCGCAGGCCCAGGGAGTGGAAGGTGCGGACTTCCGGGGGCGACAACCCTGCCGGTTGCAAGAGATCATGCATGGCCGCGGCAAAGCTGTCCCTGGCTGATCGGTTGAACATCAGCACCAGCATCTGCTGCGGCGCCACCCCCTGCTCAAGCAGATGCCTGACCCTGGCCACCATGGTGGTGGTCTTGCCGGAACCGGCTACGGCGCTGACCTTGGCGTGGCCTGCCTGGTGGGCCACGATCCGCTGTTGTTCATCGGTTAGATTCATGGGTGCCGGTTACTGGTTGACTGTCTCGTATTTATGCCCATTGGGTGAAAGGTCTTTTTTCACCACAGAGCCCACAGAGACCGCAGAGAATTTTTTTTGTTACAGTCAGTTAGGGACTTAGAAGTTATAAAAGTACCGTTTATCTATGCCATTATGCCGGCAGGATTCTAGCTGACATCCAACGGAGAACCTGGATTTCGGTTAAAAACGTGCCGGAATGACGGAGGCTACGAGACTTGGTAATAGGTATTCAACAATTGCCGAGTCTGTTTGCTCTGTGGGCTTTGTGCTCTCTGTGGTAATTTTTCAGTTTTTACGAATTCATTATTGGTTTCATGGTTGCACAAAGAGTTGCGCATCATCAAGAAGTCCGGTGATGAGTGATTCCGGCACGGACTGGGACTGGGCCAGGGTAATGCCCCGCATGATCAGCCCCACCTCTTCCTGGTTCAGCAGTCCCTTGGGCAGGGCCTCGCCATAGATCCATACCCCGGCTTCCGGGGCCGTGACGGGCTGGTCGAGACCGGCCCGGTCCGCTGCCGCGGCGAGCAGCGAGGAGAGGAGCAGTTCCACGGCGCTGTTTTGGCAATTCTGTTCCATGAGCACCCGAGCCGCCTGCAGTTTTTCCGCGGCCAGGGCGGCCAGCCTTGACATGCCGCCCTGATCCGTCACCTGGCTCGCATCATAATAGGTGTGGCTGATGCTCACCGGGGAGGCTGCCCCAAGCCGGCTGAGTCCGTTTAAGGTACATCGGTCAATGACCGCCACCGGCACCGTGTCGGATAGCCGGGCCGCCACCCCGTCCGCCTCGGCATCCACCCGGTCGATGACCGCAAGCAGCCCGCCGCCGGAACCGAGAATACGTTCAATACGTGACCCCAGGGTCTTCTGCAGTTCTTCAATGCAATGGGCGATGGCCTCTTCAACCGCCTTGTCCTCCTCACTTTTTCCGGCCAGGGCGGGCTCAATGGCTGCTGCCGTGTCATCTGTTTCCAGGATCTCCTCAGCCCCTGCGGCCGCTTCTGCGGGACCGGGCTGCGGTGTTGTCAGGTCTTCCACCAGGGCCTCAAGCAGTTTTTTAGAGACGCCCACCACATCCTCGGTGGCATCCTCGGAAATCACATTGTTAAAAAGATGCTGCTTACCCTGCACCAGGGACATGACATGCTCTTCATAGGAATCAGCAGCCACCATGTTGATGATCTGCACTTTCCTGGTCTGGCCGAGGCGATGCACCCGGCCGTTGCGCTGTTCCAGCACCGCCGGGTTCCAGGGCACATCCAGATTGATAAGCACCGAGCCGCTCTGCAGGTTGAGTCCCACCCCGCCGGCATCGGTGGAGAGGAAGACCTGCACGCTGTCGTCCTCGCGGAAGCGGTCCATCAGTTCCCCGCGTTTTGCCGTGGGCACCCCGCCGTGCAGGCGGACAAAACCGAGCTTCATCCTCCGCAATCGTTCCTCAACCATCCTGGTCATCAGCTCCCACTGGGAAAAGACCACAGCCTTAAGCCCGGACTGGAGGCAGAGTTCATCCAGGATGTCAACCAGTTCGTCGAGTTTGGGCGAGCCCTCGGTCTTCTTGTCCACCAGGCCCGCGGCATTGCAGGCCATGCGTGCCTGCTGCAGGGCCGCCATCAGCCGGTTCTGCTCTGACGGCGTCAGGGGACGTTTCCTGGCAATGTCAGCGATGATGCCGGCGTTATGCATGGCGTCGTTATGCAGCTCAATCTGCTTGGCAGTCATCTCCACATCGAGCCGCTGGACAATCCGATCCGGCAATTGGTCTTTCACCAGCCGGCGGTCACGGCGCAGCATGACCGGGGCAATGCGTTGCCGCAGCAGGGAAAGATTACGGTAACCCAACACCTTGCCCCGTTCGTCAGTCACATGAAAATCGATCATGTAACGCCACAGGGGGCCCAGGATTTTGGGGTCCACCACCTGCATCAGGCTGTAGAGGTCCTCCAGCCGGTTTTCCAGGGGGGTGCCGGACAGGACAAAGGCGAAGCGACTGGACACCAGCTTGACCGCCGAGGCGATCTTGGTGCGCCAGTTCTTGATGCGCTGGGCCTCGTCCAGGATAAGCAGATCCGGCCGGAGGGTTTCGTTGATCACCGACAGGTCGCGCAGGAGCAGTTCGTAATTGATGATGTAGAAAGAGCAATCTCTCCGGTACTGGGCGCTTCGGGCCGGGGGCGGCCCCTGGATCACCTGGCACTGTTGCTCGGAAAATTTACCGATCTCCCTCGCCCATTGCTGTTTCAGGGAGGCGGGGCAGACAATGAGCGTTTTCTGGGCGTTTTCGTATTTTTCCAGCCAGACGGCGGCGCTGATGGCCTGCAGGGTCTTGCCCAGTCCCATGTCATCGGCCAGCAGGGCGCGGCCGGTGCCGGCGAGAAAGGCTGCCCCCTCGATCTGGTAGGGGTAGAGCCGGGCGCGGATGCCGGGCAGCCTGCCGCTGCCTGCTTGTATCTGCTCGCGTATTTCCGCCGAGCGAAACCGCTGGGCCGCAACCTTAGCCAGGTGCCGGGCATATTCAGTCGCGTCCTCGCCGATATTAATGTCGTCCCGCTCACCGACCGCTTCCTGAAAGCGGAAAAAAACGTCCGGCAGCCTGCCCTGCAAGGCGCCCGTTGCATCAAAATAATCGGCCAGGAGTGTCTGCAGGTCCTTTGGCATAGTCGCGGTGCGGTGCAGACGGAGCCGGGGCGCATTCTCCACATCCCAGGCCAGGTAAACATAGGGGAGAGGGGCGGGTTGCCTGCGGAGCTGTTCGTATTCCGGGTGTTTCCTGATTTTGTGCAGCACGGCCTCAATATGCTTGCAGGTGCCGAGCTGATTGTTGGCAAAATCAGGACAGCTGCAGAAATTGGCCCGGCGATTGAGGCTGCGGAGCGTCACCCGGTAACGGCGCGAGAAATGGGTGGAGGAACTTACCGAGGAGGCCCGCCAGTCACCGAACCAGGACGCGTCGTCCAGGGGTTCCACCCGGACCTCGGAGCGGCCCCGTTTCATCCGTTCCTTGATGGCGTTGTCCGCGGCACTCATGAGTTCGCCTGTTTCACCGCGCTGGTCGGCGTAGGCATAGAGCACGGCCACCACATGCCGGCAGGTCGCACCTTCCGCCCCGGCCGGGCACTGGCAGGAAAAAACGGGAGGCCCACCCCCGGTCGGACGTATCTCGGCGTCAAAGGGGATGTCGGAATCCTCGTCCTCCACCCTGCCCCAGAGTATTTCCGCATCATGGGCCAGGTCAATCACCCTCTTTTCCTTATAATAGGCCAGTCCCTGGCGGATGGTCCTTGCGTCGGCGATTGCCTGCAGATCTTCACTGTCGAAAAAATAGGGATCGAGGTCCCTGGGAGTGGTTGTCTCGTTCATTGTTTTATCTTCATTTATGATGGTAATGGGATGTGTGGTAGAAGACTTGCAAAATAACGGCAAACTTGAGAAAAGACAATCATGATGAACTCGTATAAAAGTCTTTTTTTCACCACGGAGCACACAGAGATCACAGAGAAATTTTTTTATTATAGCTGATTATCTCTGTGGGCTCTGTGCTCTCCGTGGTAATTTTTCAGTAGTTAGGAGTTCATCATTTTCAGTTTTTAGAAGTTTGTCAATCATGGCCTTCTTGACTCTTCTGCTGCAGCCGCATCAGCAGTTCCTGGGCCTCTTCCATCTCCTGGGGAGACATCTGCATTGCCATGAAGTCCTTGGTTCTCAGGGCTTTTTTATGCCCCTGCCTGGCGGCAAGCGTGATCAGAATATAAGCCTGGACCAGATCCTGTTCCACTCCTTCACCCACGGCATACAGGCGTCCCAGGTCAAACTGGGCATCGGGATACCCCTGTTCCGCAGCCTTGCGGTACCACATTGCCGCCTTCTTGTAATCTCTGGGCAGGCCTTTGCCCATGGCATACATAAGGCCGAGATAATACTGGCCGTCGGCATGGCCCTGCTCGGCGCGCTGACGATACCAGATGATCGCCTCGCTGTAATCATCCGTTACATTCTGGGCCAGCAGGAGGGGAAGGGGGGGTGGAGCTGTCATTTTGTCGATCAAGGCAGCCTGCGGCAGGGTGACGGAGGAAAATCCTTCTGCACTTGGGCTGAAAAAGGGCATGAGCAGCAGCATAAAGGCAGGGAAAAAAGCGGGTATTTTTTTCATTTGCGGTTGTGGGCAGGTATTTTTTTTCTTATGTTTTGATCTGGCTCAGGCCAAATCAATTTCTGAACCAGCGGAATATACCAGAAAACAGCAAAAATGCTGAGAGAGAAAATCGCGATCTCTCCATCGTTGTGGTGTGCGGGTGATGACCCCGGAAAGGAGAGGTCCCTTATGGAAATGGTGGCGCAGGATGACGCAGATTAAAAACCCGCTTGAACTCTACAAACTGCTGAAAAAGTCAAATTGCCGGGAATGTCGGCTGCAGTCCTGTATGGCCTTTGCCGTGGCGGTAATCCAGGGACAGAAGCAACTGGCGGACTGCCCCTATATTGACCGGGAAACGCTGCAGGCCCTGGGAGGGGTTGTTGGCGGAAGAAGCTCCCGGGAGGATGAGCAGCAGCAGGTCCTCGCCCGTCTCAAGCAGGAGGCAGGGCAGATCGATTTCCCGGAAGCCGCGGCACGGCTGGGGGTGCAATTGCGCGATGGCAGGCTGGGGATCAATTGCCTGGGCAAGGATTTCTGGATCGATGCTGCAGGGGAGATGTGGTCGGAATGTCATAATAACCCGTGGGTGCTGATTCCGCTGCTGAACTACATCATTCACGGCAAGGGCAGACAACTGTCGGGTGAATGGGTGGCTTTCGGTGATTTGCCGGGGGCGGCGGACTGGAACAGGTTTTTTTCCCGCCGATGTGAGGAGGCAATGGGGCAACTGGCCGATGCCCATGCGGAACTGATTTTCGAGATTCTACATCTCTTCGGGGCAAATCCGGCAGCAGGGGTGACCAATGCGGATCAGTCGCTGGTTATCTTTCCTCTACCCGGCTTGCCCATGTTGATCAATTACTGGCCGCCGGAGGATCATTTCGCCTCAAAATTGAATATTCTCTTTGACCGGACTGCGGCGGACAATATCACTGTTGAATCGATTTACCTGCTTGGCAGGGGCCTGGTGGAAATGTTCCGCGGCCTGATTGTCAAACACAGCAGGGACGGAAAACTTTTTGGATAAGCGCAGCCGTTTTCCGGCCGGGCGTTTACTGGAGCGATACAGCCAACCTGGATTCCGGCTGAAAACATGCCGGAATGACGAGTTTGTGGCTGTTTCCTTCCCTTACATTAGCGATTATGTCTGGGAAGGAAGGGCGGACCGCGTAAGATCGTAATTGGACAACACTGTGTGAATGTTGCAGAGCAGGGTTGTGTCCTTGTCGAGAAGGGTGCGGGCAAGAGCAGGGGGCAAGATGTCAGAGTCGGCTGAACGTTTTTCAGGCAACCACTTCTATGCCATTTCTGACTGCGGCACTGTTTTGCACGGCCAGTTGTGCCGCTACGGCCATATTCTGCGTAGTGATCTCAAAACGTGAACGATTGAGGGCAGGCTCTGTTTCCTGGACAGTGGGCGGTGCCATCTCAGAGCCGGTTCTGATTTTTGCCTGCTGGGCAAGCTGCTGGGCCTCCTCGGAGATCCGCACCTGATAGTCCCCATTTTCTGCTGTTTTTTCCTGGGTCTGGCTCATGTCCTGGGCCAGATCTTTGTTGGACGTCAGGTTCATTTTATAGAGATTTGTTGCAGAAAAACCGGCGGAATTTGGGGTATGAACAGACATTTTTTCTCTCCATCAACGATTTCTTAAAGGCAACGCCAATCCTTGATAATTTCATTGCGCAGGCAATATGTCGGCACACTTGGTAACGCCTGGCGTGAAACACAAATCATATCCGGCAGGATAAAACTGACATGGCGGAAACAGCCGAATTACGTATCTGTTCGGAACAATGGGGCGGGAACTTTACAATTTTTTGCAGTTGGCGGAAGAAGTTTTGAAAAACAGGGGAATGGTGCTGCGGCATGCCGCGGTATCAGGACAGGGCGGCTTTGCGGAGGAGATTAAGTTCCGCGTCAGAGGCGCGGACATAGAGCGGGGTGCATCCTGCCGGATCAAGAAATTCCTGTTTATGCCAGCGGGACAGGGCAAGAAAGCCGATGCTGGAGGCCTTGGCAAAGTAAAGCTGTTCCGGGGCGAAAAAGGCGTGATCCCCCAGTTTTTCCCGCAGCAGATCGCCGTGAACCGTGATGCCGTCTCCGGCAAAGACTGTGGGTTCGGTGATCTGGTCGGCAAGCTCTGCCGCGGAAATGACGAGATATTCGCTCAGGCGTTGCATGCGGCCGTTCTCACCGGATTGGTAAAGAGCGGTGTAGACCTCGTTTTTCCTGGCATCAAGAATGGGGCAGACCGGCATGGCCGTGAAGCTGAACTGGCTGGCCAGACCGTCAAGGGTGGGGACGCCGATCAGCGGGATGGAGGTGGCCAGGGCCAGGCCTTTCACCGTGCTGAGACCGATCCGCAGGCCGGTGAAACTGCCCGGTCCCAGGCTGATGGCAATGGCGTCGATGGCCTCCCAGGTGACCTGGCATTCGGCCATGATCCGATCCAGGGTAACGAGCAGCCGTTTGGAATGGGTCAGTGTTGACAGCAGACTCTGTTCGGCAATGCAGTGGGAACCGCTCACCAGGGCGATACTGCCGCACATGCCGGAATTCTCCACCGCCAGAATAAGGGGCGGCTGGCTGGTCGGGTCTTTGGTGACAGGGGCCATTTACATTCTCAATTGTCAATCATCATATAAGACCGCTTACCCTTTGCTGAGAATACGGACAATATCGTTGTAGAAGACAAAGATCATCAGGCTGCCGAGCAGCAGTATGCCGAGTTGCTGCAGTTTTTCCTGGGTCTGCTGTTCAAGGGGTTTGCGCCGGATGGCCTCCAGGGTGTAGAGGACAAGATGGCCGCCGTCCAGAACCGGGATGGGAAAGAGGTTGAGGATGCCCAAGTTGACGCTGAGCAGCCCGATGAAATAGGCCAGGTTGATCCAGCCGGCCTCCATCTGTTGTCCTGCCATCTGGGCAATGAGGATGGGGCCGCCGAGTTCGGAGGCAGGCACCACCCGCTCGATGATTTTCACCACCCCCATGATGGTGAGGTAGATGAAGGTCCAGGTCTGGTTGACGCCGGCGACAAAGGCCTCGGGGATGGAGGCCTTTTCATAGATGACCTCGCTGCTGCGGGAGATACCCAGCATGAAACGTTCATCCACCACTTCACCGAAGATGTTTTTGACATCCTGGCGTTCCGGCTGGCCGGTTGTAGTAATCTCTTTGCCTTCACGGGATATGATCAGAGCCACCGGCTTGCCGCCTGATTCCCGGATGAGCCGGGAGACATCTTCCCAACCTTCGGTTTTTTCGCCGTTGATGGAGATGATGATATCCCCGGCCTTGATCCCGGCCGCCTGCGCGGGTGAGTTCTCGGTGATGGCGCCGATCTCCGTACCGGCTTTGGGCACTGGCAGTCCGGCAATAGCAAAGATGGTAAAGAACACCACCACCGCGAAAAAGAGATTGAAAGCAGGGCCGGCCAGCACGATGAAAAAACGTTTCCACACGGGCTTGTGGGCAAAGGAATAAGGCTGTTCGGTGAAAGAAACTTCCTCGTCCTTGTTTTCCCCGGTCATTTTCACATAACCGCCCAGGGGAAAGGCGCTGATCAGATACTCGGTGTCGCCGTATTTCCTGCCGAATACCTTGGGCCCGAAGCCGAGGGAGAATTTCAGGACCCGGACGCCGAAGAGCTTGGCAAAAAGGAAATGACCGAATTCATGAACAAAAATGAGCAGGCCGAGAACGATGATAAAGGAGATAGCGGAGTTCATAATTTGACATTCAGGCCAGGGGGTAAATCAGGAGTGTCATATTGCTGGCCAGTCCTCTGTTTGAATTTAATCCACAATGCTTCGATAATTGATTCGGCCTGCACCCTGGCGGCAAGGTCGGCCTCTAAAATTGTTTCTATGTCTTTGATCTCTTTTTGGCTCAATCGGTTCAATGTTTCTGCCACCACCAGAGAAATTTCCGGGAAACGTATCTTCTTGTCAAGAAAAGATGCCACTGCCACCTCATTGGCGGCATTGAGCATCGCCGGCATGGTGCCGCCCTGTTTACAGGCGTGGTAGGCGAGTTTCAGGGCCGGGAATTTTTTGAAGTCCGGCGGCTGGAAACTGAGATCCATGCACCGGGGCAGATTGAGCCGGGCAAGTCCGGTCTTGAGACGTTCCGGCCAGGAGAGGGCATAGGTGATGGGGATGCGCATGTCCGGCACACCCAACTGGGCGATGACCGAGCCGTCAAGATATTCCACCATCGAGTGCACGATACTCTGCGGATGCACCAGGACTTCGATATGTTCCACCTCAATGTCAAACAGCCATCGCGCCTCGATGACCTCAAGTCCTTTGTTCATCAAGGTGGCGGAGTCGATGGAAATTTTATTGCCCATGCTCCAGTTGGGATGATTCAACGCCTCTTCCGGGGTGACGTCCCAGAGGTCCCGTTCGTTTTTATCACGGAAGGGGCCGCCTGAGGCTGTGAGGATGATCTTGTGCACATCCTCCCGGCGGCCGGCGGCCAGGGCCTGGAAGATGGCATTATGCTCGCTGTCCACCGGAAGAATGTTAACCTTGTGGCGCCGGGCCTCGGCCATGACCAGATCGCCGGCCATAACCAGGGTTTCCTTGTTGGCCAGGGCGATATGCTTGCCTGCTTTGATGGCGGCCAGGGTGGGCAGCAGGCCTGCTGCCCCGACAATGGCTGAGACCACGGTATCTGCCTGGGCAATGGTTGCCACCAGTTCGTTGCCTTCCGGCCCGTAAAAGATTTTATCATCCCACCCTGCGGGCAGACTCTGGGCCAGTTCGCCTGCAAGTTCCCTGGTGGCTACGGACACGGCAAGGGGATTGAAGGACTCGATCTGGTCGCGCAGCAGGGCGATATTGCGGCCGGCGGCCAGGCCGACGATGCGGAAACGGCCGGGATACTGGCGGACAACCTTCAGCACGTTGCGGCCGATGGAACCGGTGGATCCTAAAAGAGAGATGTTTTTCTGCATTCTCTGTTACCCGAGTAGATGATATGTGACCAGATAGTATAAAACCGGAGCCGTCAACAGCAGGGAATCGGCGCGATCAAGAATGCCGCCATGGCCGGGCAGTATGTTGCCTGAATCCTTTACCCCCATGCTTCGCTTTAACAGTGACTCCACCAGGTCGCCCACCACGCCCAGGGCGGAAAGAAAAAGGGCTGCGGCGGCATAACGGATCAAGTTGGCATCAGTAAAGAAAAAGACGGCAATAAGCAGGGCAAAGCCGGTGCCGCACAGCATGCCGCCGACAAATCCTTCCACGGTTTTCTTCGGGCTGATGGACGGGCACAATTTGTGTCTGCCGAGGGACATGCCGGAAAAATAGGCCCCGGTGTCGGAGGCCGCGGTGATAGTGGTCAGAAACAGCAGCCAGGCTGCGCCGTTGGGCAGCGCCATGAAGAGAATCAGGTGGGCGGTGAAAAGGCCGGTATACATGGTGCCGAAACTTGCCTTGAGCAGCAGATCAAAGGGCTTCTGCACCTGCGCGGCCTTGAAAACCGCCAGCACCGCAACAAGCATAAGGGCAACGATGAACGAGACATAAACCAGATCAATCCGCTGAAACCAGGTGGCGGCGACAGGGAGCAGGGCAATGGCCACCAGCAGCGGTCGGAGAGTTTTCTCTTCATTCTGCAGGCAGATGGTAAAGAACTCCAAGGCGGCAATCAGGCTTATGGCTGTAATAATCAGCCAGAAAAGAATAAAAGACTGGGAATAGAGCAGGGCAAGCCAAGCGGCAACGGCAATAAGTCCTGTAATGATTCGTTTCATGTCATTTTGGTGTCACATGCCGAAAATATCTGACACGGATCCGCAGAGTATTAAAAATAAAGAGGGCGTGCAGCGTGCCTGCTTTTACGGACCCCTCATTATTGGTGGACTGGGAAAAGTCTTTTTTCACCACAGAGTACGCAGAGATTCCAGAGAAATATTTTTTATTACAGTCAGTTAGCTTTGTGCTCTCTGTGGTAAATTTTCAGTTCTTACGGAAGCTGTCAATTATTTCCGCTTACCTGGTCTCCTGTTCTGCCAAAACGTCTTTGTCTTTTCTGAAAGGTGGTGATTGCAGCAATAAAATCTTCCCGGGTGAAGTCGGGCCAGTGTGTTTCGGTAATAAAAATTTCGGAGTAGGAGGCCTGCCAGAGGAGAAAGTTGCTTAGCCGGAATTCCCCACCGGTGCGGATGATGAGGTCCGGATCCGGGAGCCCGGCGGTGAAGAGATGGCCGGAGAAGGATGCTTCTGTAATGTCCTCGGGGCTCAACTTGCCGGCAACGCAGAGTTTTGCCATCTTCCTGGCGGCACCCACGATTTCATCCCGGCTGCCGTAACTCAAGGCAAGATTGAGAACAAGGCCGGTGTTGGCGGCGGTGTTGGCAATGGAGGCGCTTAATGTCTCCCTGATTTCCCTGGGCAGATTCTCTTTGCGCCCGATAGTGTGCAGGCGAATGTTGTTTTCCTGCATGAAGGTGAGTTCGCTTTCAAGATAGCTCTTTAACAGCGACATGAGGCCGGAAACCTCAGTGGCCGGCCTTTTCCAGTTTTCAGAGGAAAAGGCGTAAAGAGTGAGGGCGGATATGCCGATTTCCCTGGCGGCTTTGACGATCAGCTGAACCGTTTTAACCCCTGCCTTGTGCCCCATGAGGCGCATCAGACCGCGACTCTGAGCCCAGCGGCCGTTGCCGTCCATGATGATGGCAATATGCTGCGGGAGTTTTTTTGTGTCCAGTTCCAAGGATGTCGACACTGGGGGCCGTTAAACCTCCATGACCTCTTTTTCTTTCTCAACTAGAATTGCATCGATTTTTTTGATGAATGCATCTGTCTCTTTCTGGGCTTCGTCCTGGCACTTGAAGAGATCGTCTTCTGAGATTTCTTTGTCTTTTTTGAGTTTTTTCAGGTGATCAATGGCGTCCCGTCGGCAGTTGCGCACCGCCACCCGGTATTCTTCGCCGATTTTTTTCGCCTGCTTGACCATTTCCTTGCGGCGTTCCTCGGTGAGCTGGGGAATGGAAATGCGCAGCATTTTGCCGTCGCTTGCCGGGGTCAGGCCGATATTTGCCGCCAGGATAGCCTTATCAATGGCTGGCAGCACCTGGGGGTCCCAAGGCTGGATGACAATCAGTCTGCTTTCCGGAATGGTAATGGAGGCAACCTGGTTAAGCGGCATTTTCGAGCCGTAGGAATCCACCCTGATTCCATCAACCAGCGACAAGGAGGCGCGGCCGGTACGGATGGTGGTCAGTTCCCGGCGGAAGGCCTCCAGACTTTTTTCCATTTTGTCCTTCATTTCTAACAGAACTTCACTCATTCTCAACTCCACTGATTAAAGTACCGATTTTCGCCCCGCAAATGGCTTTTTTGATATTGCCGGGGATATTCACATCTAAGACAAGGATGGTCTTGTTGTTGTCCATGGCCAGGGAAATGGCTGCCGCATCCATGACCTTCAGCCGTCTTCTCAGGACCTCAGCGTAACCCAGGCTGTCAAATTTCACCGCGTCATCATAGATGAGCGGGTCTTTGTCGTACACCCCGTCAACCCTGGTGGCCTTGCAGATGATATCCGCGTTGATTTCCAGGCCCCGCAGCACCGCCGCAGTGTCGGTGGTGAAATAGGGGTTGCCGGTGCCGGCTGCGAAAATGACAATATTGCCTTTTTTCAGATGTTCGAGGGAACGACGATGGGAATAGGGCTCGCAGACCGTTTCCATGGGGATGGCTGACAGGACGGCGGTTTTGACATCGATCCGTTCAAGGGTGTCGCTTAAGGCCAGGGCATTCATGACCGTGGCCAGCATGCCCATATTGTCGGCCATGGCCCTGTCCATGCCGGCCGAGGAGCCTGCGACGCCGCGGAAAATATTACCGGCGCCGATAACAATGGCGATCTCCGTGCCGAGAGCCCGCAGTTCCCGGATTTCGTCGGCCACATAGGCCAGCACATCGTTGCTGATGCCGAAAGCGGCGTCGCCCATCAGGGCTTCGCCGCTTAATTTCAGCAATACTCTTTTATATTTATAAGTATCCATGGCCAATGAATCCTTCTGATCAGGTGCCTACTTGAAAACGGGCAAATCTCTTGATGCTGATGTTTTCTCCGAGAGTGGCGATCAGTTCGTTGAGCAGATCCTGCACCTTCAGATCGGGGTTCTTGACATACTGCTGTTCAAGCAGGCAGGCATCCGCGTAGAATTTTTCAATTTTACCGGCCACGATTTTTTCCACGATATTAGCGGGTTTGCCTGAGTCAGCCGCCTGATTGACGTAGATGCCCTTTTCTCTGACCAGCAGTTCTTCCGGCACGTCTTCCCTTTTGATGGACACGGGATTGACTGCGGCAATATGCATGGCGATATTTTTGGCAAACTCAAGGAATGAGTCTGTTTTGGCGACAAAATCCGTTTCGCAGCCCACTTCCACCATCACGCCGAGTTTGCCGCCCGAATGGATATAGCACTCGATGACACCTTCGCTGGTGGCCCGGGTCGCCCTTTTGGCGGCAACCGCCAGGCCTTTCTGGCGAAGATAGTCAACGGCCTTTTCCATGTCGCCATTGTTTTCCGCAAGAGCCTTCTTGCAATCCATCATGCCCGCGTTGGTTTTGTCGCGGAGTTCCTTGACCATTTGACTGGTGATATTCATTGTATTGTTACCCTTCTGTTCGTTAATGAAATTCTTTTGCTTTGCTGCTGTGCTGTGACGCCGGCCTATTCGCCAGCTTCCGCCTGGATGTCGGCAGAGCCTGCACTTGATGCGACATTGGCTGCCGCCATGGCTACGGCAATGGCGTCGTCGGTCTCAACAACCTCTTCGCCCCGTTTGGCCTTGCCGGCGAGAACCGCATCAGCAATCTTGGAGGTGATCAGTTTAATGGAGCGGATCGCATCGTCGTTGCCCGGAATAAGGTGGTTGATGCCGTCCGGGTCACAGTTGGTGTCCGCTATGGCGATTACCGGGATTCCCAGGCGATTTGCCTCAACAACGGCAATGTCTTCCCTTTTGGGGTCAATGATGAAAATCATGGAGGGCAGACTCTTCATGTCCTTAATGCCGCCGAGGTTGCGTTCAAGCTTGACCAGTTCTTTTTCCATGCCCAGCGCTTCTTTTTTCTTATAGCGATGGATGCTGCCGTCGTCACTCATGGATTGGATGGATTTCATGCGGTCAACGGATTTTTTGATGGTCTGGAAGTTGGTGAGCATGCCGCCGAGCCAGCGGTGGTTGATATAGTGCATGCCGACTCTGTTGGCTTCCTCTTTGACGATGTCCTGCGCCTGACGTTTTGTGCCGACGAAAAGAATGGAGCCGCCTTTGGTAATGTTATCCACAACTGCCTCATAGGCCTTATTGAAAAGGGGCAGAGTCTTGTCCAGGTTGATGATATAGATCTTGTTGCGGGCTCCGAAGATGTAAGGTTTCATTTTCGGATTCCAGCGACGGGTTTGGTGGCCGAAGTGCAGACCGGCAACCAGCATTTCTTTCATTGTAATGTAAGCCATTGATAAATCTCCATTTTTTTTGGTTAGTCCGCCATCCCGTTTTCCCCAACCCATACGGGCACCAAAAGGGGTTTCTCAGGGATGTGTGATGTAAAAATCCAATTCTTTTACCACTCTATTATTTTTTTTGCAAGGGATAGACAAGACTCAGATAAAAAACTTGACAGTTTCCGGCAAAGTAAGCAAAAGTACGAATTTCCATGAAGCTGATTTAAATAGTGAACAATCCTGTCACATTCTTTTTATTCCCCTATCCGGCTGAACAGCCGGTTTCGGCAGAAGGTCCATGAAGTCATCCCTGAAAGAGTTTCAACCAAAAAAAATACTGGTACGCTCCACCAACTGGATCGGCGATGCCATCATGACAACCCCGGCAGTGCGGACGATCCGGCAGAATTTCCCGGAGGCCGAGATCTCTCTGCTTGCCCAGCCGTGGATGGCCGATGTCTTTGCCGCCAGCCCCCATGTCGATAAAATCATCTTTTATGAAAAAAAGGGCGAGCATCGCGGAGTACCCGGCATGCTGCGTTTAAGCCGGCTGTTGAAAACCATGCACTTTGATATGGCCATTCTGCTGCAGAACGCCTTTGAGGCGGCGCTGCTGGCAAAATTGGCCGGCATCCCGGTCCGCGCCGGGTATCAAAGGGATGCGCGCTCCCTGCTTTTGACCCATGGCGTGCCGATTCGCCCGGAAATCCGCCGGAAGCATCAGGTTTACTATTATCAGGCGCTGATGGAGGATTTAGGCCTCACCTGCGGCGGCAACGAACTCTTTCTGCAGCTGGCTGACCAGGATGTGGAGTTTGCCGAGAAATTCAGAAAAGGTGTGGGCGCCGGCCCTGTCATCGGCATCAATCCCGGAGCGGCATTTGGGCCGGCCAAGTGCTGGCCGGCCGAACGGTACGGACAGCTGGCCGCCAACCTGCACCGGGAGAGCGGGGCGAAATTCATGGTGTTCGGCACCGCGGCGGACCGGGAAACCATTGATGTCATCACCAGTTACGGCGAAGGCTTTATCCATGGTCTGGCCGGTAAAACAAGTCTGGGCCAGGCCATGGCCCTGATCTCGATCTGTGACGCCTTTGTCACCAACGACTCGGGGCTGATGCATGTGGGGGCTGCCGTTAAAACCCCACTGGTGGCTATTTTCGGTTCCACCGATGCGGTGGCGACCGGCCCGTTCTCGGACCGGGCGGTGGTGGTGCAGAAGGATCTTGACTGTCGGCCCTGTCTTAAAAAAAACTGCAAATCCGATTTCCGCTGCATGCTCGATATCTCGGTGGCCGAGGTGACGGGTGCTGTGCGGGGATTACTGGAGACGTGATGAAACCTGCGGTATTTCTGGACAGGGACGGCACCATCAATGAACAGATGGGCTACATCAACCATATCGACCGTTTTCATCTGCTGGACGGGGTGACGGATGCCATTCGCCGGCTCAACATTGCCGGCATTCCCGTGGTGGTGGTCACCAACCAGTCAGGCCTTGCCAGGGGCTATTTCCCGGAAAGTCTGCTGGAGGAGGTTCATCGCAAGATGGAGCTGCTGCTGGCTGAGGACAATGCCCATGTTGACGGCATTTATGTCTGCCCCCACCATCCCGAGGCCAAGGAGGCGAAGTTCCGGATGGACTGCGATTGCCGCAAACCCAAGAACGGTCTCTTTGTCCGGGCCGCCCGCGACCTTGGGCTTGATCTGGCCAATTCCTACGTGGTGGGGGACCGCTGGTCGGATCTCAAGGCCGCGGCCAGCTGCGGGGCCAGGGGCATTCTGGTGCTCACCGGTTATGGCCGGGGGGATTATGAGTACATCGGCCCGCGGCAGCAGATCCAGCCCCATTATGTGGCCGAGAACCTGCAGGAGGCGGTGGACTGGATCCTGGCGGATCTGGCGGTGACAGAAGTGAGGAGACAGGGGTGAGAAGTGAGAAGTGAAAAGGCAAAAGGCAGAAGAGAGGAGACAGAAGTTTGATTCTTTAGCCTGTCTTCCGCCTTTTTTTCACTTCTTACTTCTCACTTTCCTCAGTAATTGCTCAGGTCCTGGATGGCATCAACCACCATGCCGGTCCCCACGGCGATCATCAGGATGTCGCCCGCCACGCGGACGAAGCGGTGGTTGGGCGGCGGTGCGCCAAGCTGGACAATGATCTCGGGCGGCAGATCATAGTAGACGACTTCCGGGGGCAGCGGGCGGCCCATGGCCCACTTTCTGGCCTGGCCCGGCGGCATGCAGCCGTTGTTCTTCTTGGCCAGGCCCGGCGGGCAGTGGCCGGAGCGGTACTGCTCGCTATAGTAGCTGCGGATGACGGTCCGGTGCTGGTCGCCGAAGTAGATGTGGGTGCCGCCTCCATAATCGTCATGGCCCTTATGGCTTTCCTTTTTGCCGCTTTCGTGTTTTTTACCCTGTTCGTGCTTGTCCTTTTTGTCATTGCCGGCCCATGACGGCTTCTCCGCCAGGGCAGGCGCCGTGGAGGCCAGGATTGCCGCCAGAGCCAGGGCCAGAATTCGATTTTTCCGCATGTTCTTTCTCCGTATGATAGGTTCCGCTTCCGCCCCGGCCATGGTCCGCCGGGGCACTTTTTCCTTTATCGGCTTTCCGGAAACTATTATACCGCTCCGCTGCGAATTCAGGCAATATTTTTGCGCCAGGTTCCGGGTGAAGCGCCTGTGTCCGGCAGGGTCTACTTTTTTTTCTTTTTCCCGACGCCGGGCGGCGGTTTAGCGGGCGGGACAGCGGGGGAGTCATCCGCCGGTTTCGCTCGTGATGAGGCCACCTCGGGCAGAAACTCCTGGAAGGATTCCCCGTAGATCTCCCAGATGGTCACAAACAGCGCTGCCAGGATCGGACCGATCATGATACCGATGATGCCGAACATGGAGATGCCGCCCAGGGTGCTGAAGAGGACAAAGAGGTCATGCATCTTGGTATCCTTGCCCACCAGCCGTGGCCGGATGAGATTGTCCGCATTGCCGGCAATGAGTCCGCAGGTCACGCCGAGGATGATGGCGCCGGTGATATCCTGCAGCAGCAGGAGAATGAGGAGCGCCGGAAACCAGATGATGGCCGTGCCCACGCTGGGGATAATGGAGAGAACGGCCATGAGGGTGCCCCAGAAGACCGGGCTCTGGATGCCGGCCAGTGCAAACCCCAGGCCGCAGAGGCTGCCCTGGATGATGCCGATGATCAGGGTCCCCTTGATGGTGGCCCTGGTGACCGAGGTGAAGCGCTGCAGCAGCAGCTGTTCATCCCGGTCCTCCAGGGGCAGGTAGTAGAGAATTCTGTCTAGCAGTTTGTGGCCGTCAATGAGGAAATAAAACATGGTATAGAGCATGATGATCGACATCAGGGCGGCATTGACCGTCATCTTGGTCACGGAGGAAAGGGAATCGATCAGCAGGGTCGAGGCGTTGCCGACCAGCATGCCGAGCTTCTGGATGATCACATCCCGGTAGGGCAGGAGCTGCTCGTAGTAGGGGATCCTGTGCTGGTAGTCGGAAAAGGCGGTGGGTTGGGCGAGAAAGGACTGGACCCAGGGGGTGACGGACTGGCTGACATTGATGGCCTGGGCGACAACCACGCCGATCAGGCCGGTGAACGGGATAAGGATGAGGCAGACGACAAACATGATGGTGAGGAGGGAGGCAAGGGTTTGTCTCCCCCGGCAGCGCACAAGGAGACGCTGGTAGAGTGGATTGGTCAGGGCGGAAAAGAGCCCGGCCATGAAGATGGCCATGAGGAACTGGCGGGTCATGGCCAGAAAGAGCGCTGAGATGCCCAGGACGCAGAGTAGCAGGACTATTTTTTGTGCTGTTTTAGGAGACATAGGGGTTGCGGGAGGCGCGGCCAGGACGTCTGTTGTTAATGGGGGAAAAGGTTTTGATGTTGAATTATGACCTGTTATGCGGTAGCCTTCAAGCATTAATTAGGTTTAAACTGCAAAAAGATGGCGTCTGCATTTTTGCGGCGGTGCTCCGGGCCAGGCAAACGGGGAAGCTTTCCGGCCTGGTTCCCCTTCTCCGGCCGCCTGTCCCCCGGATTTTCTGGAATCAAGCTGCGGATAACTGAAAATACTATTCATTCCTCAAAGTCAGGGGAACTGAGATCTTTACAGAGGGTTTTATGGACAATTTGATAAGCAAACACTGGCATCATCTGCCGGCGGACGAGGTGGTTGATCTGCTGGAAAGCGATACGGCGAAAGGTCTTGATCTGTTCGAGGTCAAACACCGCTTCGAACATTTCGGGCCTAACACGATTACCCCCGGCAAAGGGAAAGGACCGCTCCTGCGGTTTCTGCTCCAGTTCCATCAGCCGCTGATCTATATTCTGATCGTCTCCGGCGTCATCACGGCAGGGCTGCGGGAGTGGGTGGACTCCGGGGTCATCTTCGGCGTGGTGCTGGCCAACGCCATCATCGGCTTCATTCAGGAGTCCAAGGCGGTCAACGCCCTGGCAGCCCTGGCCCGGACCATGACCACCGAGGCCACGGTGCTGCGGCAGGGCGAGAAAAAACGCATTTCCGCCACCGAACTGGTGGTGGGGGATATTGTTTTTCTCCAGGGAGGCGACAAGGTGCCGGCCGACATGCGGCTCCTGCAGGTGCGTGAGCTGCAGGTCGACGAATCCGCCCTGACCGGGGAATCCCTGCCGGTTGTCAAGACCGGCGGACAGCTGGCCCATGATACGGTGCTGGCCGACCGCGGCAACATGGCCTACGCCTCAACCCTGGCAACCTACGGCCAGGGAATGGGCATCGTCGCCGCCACCGGCGATCAAACCGAGGTGGGACGCATCTCCCAGCTGATCTCCACCGCCAAGGAGCTGGAGACGCCGCTGACCCGCAAGATCGCCCATTTCAGCAACATCCTGCTCTACGCCATCCTTGGCCTGGCGGCGGTGACCGTGCTGGTGGGCATGGTCCGCGGACAATCCCTTTTTGACATGTTCATGGCCGCTGTCGCCTTGGCGGTGGGGGCGATCCCCGAGGGGCTGCCGGCGGCGGTGACCGTCACCCTGGCCATCGGCGTGTCACGGATGGCGAAGCGGCATGCCATTATCCGTAAATTGCCGGCGGTGGAGACCCTGGGCAGCACCACGGTGATCTGCACGGACAAAACCGGCACCCTGACCGAAAACCAGATGACGGTCAAGGAGATCGTGGCCGGCGGCATCCGCTACGGGATAACCGGTGCAGGCTACAATCCGTCGGCCGGGCAGATTGAACAGGACGGCCGGATGGTGAGCAGCTCGGATTTTCCCGCCCTGGCGGAATGCCTGCGGGCCGGGGCCCTGTGCAATGACAGCGTGCTGGCGGAAAAAGAGGGGGTCTGGCAGGTGCATGGCGATCCCACTGAAGGGGCATTGCTGGTCAGCGCCCTGAAGGGGGGGCACGACCCGGCCCGGCTGCTGGCGGAAACGCCCCGCATCGACGCCATCCCCTTTGAATCCGACTACCAGTACATGGCCACCCTGCAGGAGGCCGGCAGCGGCAGGCCGAGCACGATTTATCTCAAGGGGGCGGTGGAGGCGCTGCTGAAAAAATGCGCCACCCGGCTGGATGCAGGCGGCAATCAGGTTGAGTTGCGCATGGATGAGATCCTGCAGCAGATAGAAGAGCTGACCTCTGGAGGCCAGCGGGTGCTTGCCTTTGCCAGAAAGGAGTTGCCGGAAAACGGCAGGGGGATAAGCCATGAAGATGTGGCCTCGGACCTGACCTTTATCGGTCTGCAGGGCATGATCGATCCCCCCAGGGCCGCCGCGGTGTCAGCGGTGAAAATCTGCCAGGATGCCGGGGTGCAGGTCAAGATGATCACCGGCGACCATCCGCTGACCGCGGCGGCCATCGCCCGGCAGGTTGGCCTTGCCGGCGCCGGAGCGACGGACATGGTTCCCGTGCTTACCGGCCGGGAACTGGCGGATTTATCCGACCTTGAATTGGTTGAGGCGGTTGACAAGACCGCGGTGTTCGCCAGGGCAACACCGGAACAGAAACTCCGGCTGGTTGAAGCGCTGCAGTCCAGGGGACATGTGGTGGCCATGACCGGCGACGGGGTGAATGACGCCCCGGCCCTGAAAAGGGCGAATATCGGCGTGGCCATGGGCATCACCGGCACGGAGGTGGCCAAGGAGGCGGCGGACATGGTGCTCATCGACGATAACTTCAGCTCCATCGAGGCGGCGGTTGAGGAAGGGCGCGGCGTTTTTGACAACCTGACAAAATTTATCGTCTGGACTCTGCCCACCAATCTGGGCGAAGGACTGGTGATCCTGGTCGCCATCTTTCTGGGGGTCATGCTGCCCATTCTGCCCGTGCAGATCCTGTGGATCAACATGACAACCGCGGGCTTTCTCGGTCTGATGCTGGCCTTCGAGCCCAAGGAGCCCGGTATCATGCAGCGTCCGCCCCGGGACCCTGCCACACCCATCCTCACCCGGACGTTGAATTTTCGCATTTTCCTGGTCGGCACGCTTCTGCTCATCGGCGCTTTCGGGCTTTTTCAGTGGGAACTGGCGGCAGGCGCCACTGTCAACCAGGCGCGTACGGTGGCGGTCAATGTCTTTGTCATCATCGAACTCTTTTATCTGTTCAACTGCCGTTCGTTGAGCAAATCCATTTTTCAGCTCGGACTTTTCTCGAATATGTGGGTCTTCGGCGGCGCCGCCGCCATGCTGATTCTGCAGATTCTCTATACCTATCTGCCGGTCATGAACCGTCTTTTCCAGAGTGAGCCCATCGGCTTGGTCGCCTGGGGCAAGATCCTGGCCGCCGGTCTGCTGACCTATATCATTGTCGAAGTGGAGAAAAGGTTATGGCAGAGAGCGGCCGGGCAATAAGCCCATCGCGGCGGCGCCAATGACGTTTCGGGTCGGCATCCTGGGCATTGACGGCAGCGGCAAGAGCACTCTCGTGGCAGGGCTTGAGCAGCGGCTTGCGGCTTCCTGCAGCGTCATGAGCATTGGCCAGCGTGTCACCTTCCGTGCCAGGGGGGGTGAGCGGCTGGATCTCCTCGGTCCCCTGCCGGAGACCGCCCATCCGCTGCAGCACAGCTTCCGGAATCTGCAACGGCACTGGATTCTGCAGCGGCTGCCGGGCCTGCTCAAACGGTACCGGCCGGACATCTGCCTGGAAGACCGTGACAGCGTCATCGATTACTGTGCCTTGCCCACCGCCCACCTTCCCGCCCTCCGCTCCATCACCCCCCGGCGCCGGGTGGCGATATTCCTGACCCTGACCCGACGCAGCCTGGCGGACATGTATCTCTATCTTCGTCTGCCGGCGGCCGTGGCTGATAAGCGTATTCAGGGGAAGCTGAGGCAGACGCGCCGGCTGCGCGCCTTTCACGAAAGACCGCATCTGCTTGAGCGGGTTGCCCTGGAATATCTCCGTTTTCTCGACTACCTGGCGGAAATCGGCGTGCCCGCCGTTGTTCTGGAGGCGGAGCAGCCGGCTCAAGCAGTCCTCGAAGCCGCCTGCCTGGCCATCAGTAAACATTTCGCCTGTGGGCCGGCTGCTGCCGGCGAGGGTTCCGGCAGCAGACGGCATTAAAGCGGCGCGGATCATCTGCGGCTGCCAGCCAGGGGCCGATAATTTGGTAAAGCCCCGGGTCACGGGCCAGCACGGAATATTTATGCTGGGCCCACAGCTCTCTGGCCGAGGAGGGCAAAGGAATGCGGCCGGATTCCTTGGTTCGGTACTTCTCCTGCAGGATGGCAAACTGGGCATGGGGAGGGTCGATAAAGGTCTTCGGCCAGACGGTTTCGCCGGGGACCGTCGGCAGCGGGCTGTGATGCTTGTATCCTCTTAACCGCATCTCCTCCACCAGCAGGTCGTGACGTTTGGCAAGGGCGGCAAGATGGCCTTGCCAGCGCCTGGTTTCCGGATGGGCGGCATAGCCCTTTCTGTGCTGGGTCAGCACCACGAAGATGGCGTGCAGCTCCCTGTGCTCACCCAGCAGACTCTGCCGGTTCAGATAGCCCGGATCAATGTCCCAGATACGCATGGTTCCTTCCTCCTGTCAACCCTTGATCGCCGCCTGCAGGGCGCCCTGGAGCAGGGGATAGATGAATTTGTAGCCTGTGTCGATGGCCTTGTCCGGCCTGACCCGTTGTGAGCCGAGCAGCACGGCGGCAAATTCTCCGAGAGCAGCGTTGAGCACGCAGCCGGGCACCGGCAGGATGGCCGGCCGGTGCAGGGCGGACGCCAGGGCTGCGGTGAATTCCCGGTTGGTCACTGCATTGGGCGTCACGCCGTTTAGCGGCCCGCGCACCTCCGGATTCTGCGCCGCATGGAGCATGAGGCCGATCAGGTCGTCAATATGGATCCAGGACATATACTGCCTGCCGTTACCGAGCCGGCCGCCGAGCCCGAGTTTGAAAGGGGTGAGCATCTTCTCCAGGGCGCCGCCGTCTTTGCCCAGCACCACCCCGGTGCGTACCGTGACCACGCGGATGCCCGGTTCCTCGGCCTTCATGGCCTCTTCCTCCCAGCGCCGGCAGACCGTGGCCAGAAAATCGCTGCCCGGCAGTGACGATTCCGTCAGCATTTCCTCCCCCCGCGAGCCGTAATAACCGATGGCCGAGGAACTGATCAGAGTACGGGGCCGCTGGTCGTTATCGAGACGGGCCAGGGCGCGGACCAGGGTGTGGTCGCCTGGTCCCTGGTCGGGGTCGGACCGAATTAACCATCTGATAATTCGGGAAATATGCTCCAAAACAGACTATTATCATCGCTTAGAGCCTTATTTTCTATGCCGAAATCAACGCTGTAAGATACGCCTGGCTCTCGCAAAGTGTTCGTTCCGGCCAGCAAACCTTCCTGGATTTTCCGCCCGATTGCTTTGAAACCAAGTTCTTCCTTAATTCCCTCAACAAACTTTTTACCGCCGACTGCTACGCTCTCGCTCCATTCCGGCTCTCGGCAAGCCTTTGCCTTTAATGCCTCTTCTATCCAACCTGAATACACCGAACCAAGCGCATCTTCATTAACGGACAGCAATTCCTTGAACCGATTCCTGGCAAGGAGCCGATATCTGGCAGGAGGATTGAGAATTTCATTGTATCCTCCGTGCGACCATTCACTCGGATGCTGCACGACTCCTGCACGAACTATATTCAGGTCGATATAGACAAGACACCGCACAAGATGGTCATCTGTATCTATTGCCGTGGCATGATAGCGATCCTCCCAGAAGGCGCCTTTTCGTTGTGTGCGGCGGTTATACTCTTGCGCGGTCCTTCCGGCGACCAGTTGCATCGATCTGGGGATGGCTTCACGGTTTTCACCTCCATAGACCAAGAGATGAATGTGGTTTGAGGTGATCGTAAAATTCAGGACCTCAAGGTCGTATCTTTTTTTCGCCTCAAAGAGCCACCGAATCCAAACCTGCCGATCACGCCCAAACTTCAGCAAAAACTCTTTCTTATGGCAACGGTGAGTAATATGCCACACATATCCCGGAGCGAAGTATCTGTTAGCTCTCGGCATGGTGATCGCCTGTTAAAACTCCTTTTTTCACCACAAAAACTCCTTCTAAGGCTCAAAAACACCACAAATTTCAGCTTTATTTCTATGAAATCAGCAAGTTAATTCGGTCCGACCCCATCCCGCCCATCCCGCATCCCGCCTTAGTGGAATTATTCAATCGTCCCCACTGGAAGCTAAGTGGCCATGTTATTATTTTACAGCTCCTTTGTCGTTGACATCGCCCGTGTGAGTTAGTATGTGTGGGATAGGCAAAATCGGTACTGAGTCATCAATTTTTTATTAGCAAACAGGGCGGTAAGTTTTTCTTCTTGCCCATCGAATGGAGCCTGAAAGTAATGCGCCACACCCACCAACCCTGGCGGCGGATATGTGCCGCGATTCTGGCTGTTGTTCTCTTCCTGCAATTTACCAGCATCTCCGCCCTGGCCCAGGCACGGGCTAGGGAACGTAACACTCTCGAGGCTATGGCCGATAAATTTCGGGTTGCCTCTCCGCCTTCCCCCGTCAACGAGCAGGGCATAGAAAAGCTGAGAGATTATACCCGGCACTACGACAGGGAGGCGGTCAGGGAGCTCAATCATACCCTGAAAAAAATTCATCTCATCCTCGCTGATCTTCTGGCTGAGGCAGAAAACGGCAGGCCGCTTGCTCCCGGCATCAAAGAGCTGCAAGCCAAATTCGCAACCCTTCTCCTGCTCGATGACAGAGTGCTCTCCAATCTGCAGATCCGAGAAGAGCAGCCGGAAAACGCAAAGTCGGCTTCCAACCTTAAGAAAAAATATCTGCAGCATATGGTGCCCATTCGCACCCAGCTAGAGGCCATTCTCAAGAAACAGACCAATGTTTACCAAAGCGGCCGGCTTGATGACATCCGAACTTTGTCAGGTTTTGTGAAGGCGGCCCACAGGTTGGAAGACCATCTCAAGACCGACGTGTTGCCCCTGCTGGAGACGCCTCTTCATCCGCCGGCTACCCCCTCCTTCAGGACGGCCGATTTTCCCCCTATCCCTCCCCGGACAGACGGCAAGGTGGTGCCCGCCTATAAACGTTCTTCCTTAACCGAGAGTAAGGAGGCGGCGAACAGCGACAAGGCCGACCTCTTCTTCTCGACCAGTGCAACCGAAGATCTGCAGGAGACGGTGGACGTGGTCATCACCCAGGAAATGCGTGACCTGACCGCATCGCTCAACAACTCCCCGGCCAGAATCTTCGCCTGGGTGAGAACCCATGTGGAAACGGAGTTCTATTATGGCTCCATGAAAGGGTCGCGGGGTACCTTCGCGGAACTGGCCGGAAACGATATAGATACGGTTTCCCTGCTGTTAGCCCTCTTCAGGGCGGCAGACATTCCCTGCCGCTACGTGACCGGCACCATCGAACTTAGCCTGGTCGAGGCCCAAAATCTCACCGGGATCGATGATGCGAACCAAATCGGCACCCTCCTTGCCAGCGCCGGATATCCGGCAACCATTATCACCTCCGGGGGCCAACCCGTTGCCATACAGATTGAGCACATGTGGGCCGAGGCCTTTGTCGATTATGATCCCTTTGCCGGTGCCGTTGCCGGCAGCGGCGATCTCTGGGTGCCCCTCTCACCCTGGTACAAGGCATACGACACCAGGGAAGGGAGCGATCTTCTCACCTCCATGGGATTTAACAGTGAAACCTTTCTCCAAGGGGTCATCGCTCAGGTCCAGGCACTGAGTCCGGCCGAACAGTTCAAACTGGACCTTGACAACTACCTGGCCCAAAACCAGCCGGGCGGAAACTGGCAGGATGTGCTTCGCAAGCGGACTCTCAAGGCCGAGCTTTTCCGCACCCTGCCCACCACAGTCAATTTCAAGGTCGTCTCTGTCAATGGCGAATATGCCGAACTGCCGGACAGCCTGCGCCATAAGGTAACCATCTCCGTACCAGAGGTCAGCCTCTCCCATACCCTGAACTTAAGCGACATCATCATGCGCAAGGTGACTTTTTCCTATCCTCCGGCTGATGAGGCAAGCAGAACCCTTATCGACGCCAGCGATGGTATAGAGAACGTCGCCCCCCTCAGCGTGAACCTCCTTCCCTCACTGAAGATCGAGGGCACGACGGTGGCCACCGGCAACGTGGTTAATGCCGGCTACTACCATACCCTGCGGACAACCTTTGTCGTTCCCCGCCATGGAACGGACGTGGTCGATTACTCGGTGATCTCGGGCGCCTATTATGCAGTGGGAATCGACCCCCAGACGGTCTCCACCAAATATCTGGCCCGCCGCACCGCGGACTATCTTTCCCTGACCGACGATGTCGAGGAAACAAGCGCCACCATGGACGGGATCACCGGCGAGGCACTCTATCTTGCCGGAATGCGCTATTTTAACGATGTCAACGCAGGAGACCGTCTCTTTGCGGCTGCATTGAACGATGTTTTTCTCAAACAGACCTCCGGCGCCATTACCGGTAAAAACCTGGTTGTCTATACCCTCTTCGGTACACCCAGCGATCTAGGCCCGGGCGGTTATTTTGTTGATGCCAAAAGAAACATCTATACCCCGGTGTCGGTCAGCGGCGATCATAGCCGTGAACTGGACTTCATGATTCTAGGTGGCTACAACAGCTCCTTTTTCGAGCATCATCTCTTTGAAGAATTCTTTAACCTTAACGCCATCTCCACCGTTAAGTTGCTCGCCCTGGCCAGCGAGCAGGGCATGCCCATTTATGACATAGACAGCAGCAATATCGGCTCAACGATTTCTCTCCTCAGCCTCGACAGTTCGACAAAATCGGCTATTCAAAACGCCGTGGCCAACGGCCATGTTGTCAAGGTCCATCGAGATCCCCTCACCGTGGGAGAATGGAGCGGGGCAGGCTACATCGACCGTGATCCGACCGATAATTCCGCCGGCTATATAATTAGCGGTGGCTGGGCGGGCGGCTCTACAACCGGCAACGACACAGGAAACAACGGCGGACCGGGCAGCGGCCCTACTGCCGGCGATCCGGTTAATGTCGTTAACGGCAATTTTTTCCACAGCAGCAATGATTTTTCCATCCCGGCGGTAGGTTCCCCCCTTGCCCTCAGTCGCCATTACAATTCCATGGTGACGAACGACGGGCCATTCGGCAGGGGTTGGTCTTTTTCCTATGGTGAAAGGGTTAATGAAGACGAAGCCGACGGTTCGGTAACCTATCTGGCCAGCGATGGCGGCATATTTCTCTATAAGAAAAACCCTGATGGCACCTACCAGCGGCCGACAGGCAAGTTCACCATCCTCAGTAAGGATGCCTCCGATTTTATCCTGCGGGAGAAAAACGGACTTCAGCGTGTTTTTGACCTGACGGGCCGCCTGGTCGCCCTTACGGATCCAAACGGCAACAGCCAAACCCTGACATACAGCGGTGATCTCCTCGTCACGGTCACCGACCCGGCCGGCCGCAGCATCCATTTCACCTACGATGGCGATGACAGGATTACCTCCATCACCGGCCCCGGCGGGCACAGCTGGCAGTATGGCTACGACGGCGGCAAGCTGGCGAGTTTTACCAACAATGCCTCCCAGACCACCACTTACATTTACAATACGGACGGTTGGCTGGCCTCGATCACCAACCCGACCGGCGGGACGGTGGCCATTGATTATTACAGTAACGGCAAGACGAGCCTCAACCTCTTACCGAACGGCGGGACATACACCTACGCCTATAACGATCCCATGAAGGTGACGACAGTCACCGATCCGGAGGGTAACAGCACCATCTATTACTATACCACCATGGCGGTAATCTCCGGCCGGCTCGATAGCCTCGGCAATGAGGAGTTCTACGAATTCGATGCCGATTTCAACTCCGTCCTGGTCACGGATAAGAACGGCGGGATCACAAAAAACTCTTATGATGGCATGGATAACCTCCTCAGCTCCACCGATCAACTCAACCACACCACCGTCTATACCTATGATCCTCTATTCAATAAGGTGCTCACCGCGACTGATCCGGAGGGGAATGTCACCACCTTTACCTATGACGCAGCCGGGAACCTCCTCTCCTCCCTTGATGCCGAAGGTGTGCTGGTGGAATACACCTATCTGACCAACGGCCTTATGCAGAGTCTCAGCAAGGGCGGTGTTCTGCGGGCGGTGTTCAGCTATCACCCGGACGGCAATATTGCCACGGTTACCGACTCCCTGACCAACGTCACCACCTTGACTTACGACGTTCTGGGACGGCTCACCAATAGAACGGCGCCGGACGGCAGCACGACAACCTACACCCTTGACGCGGCCGGCAACGTCCTGGCCACCATCGATGCTCTGGGCAATGAGAGCCATTTTACCTACAACGCCCTAAACAGGCGGACGTCGTTTACGGACGGCAACGGCAAGGTGACCACCTATGACTATGACAGCATGGGAAACCTCCTCCAGGTGACCGACCCCCTGGGATATGTTAAATCCTTCACCTATAACCCCTTTTACAAACCTTTGACCAAGACGGACAAAAACGGCAATACCACGAACTATTCCTATGATGCGATGGGTCGGCTCGAGCAGAAAAGCAATGCGGACGGCAGCACCGAGAGTTTCAGGTATAATCCGGTGGGAAATATCGTCCTTATTTCCGGGGGAGAGGGTGACATCCTTCTCGAATACGATGCAGCATCCCGTCTGACCACACGAACCGACGTCTTCGGACAGAAATGCAGCTATACCTATACCCCCGCTGGACGCAGGGCGACAATGACCGATCCCTTGGGCGGCGTCACCACCTATCAGTACTATGCCAACGGCAAGCTCAAAGCGGTCACGGATCAGGATCTGCATACCACCACCTACCAGTATGACGGTGACCTGGTAGGGACCATTATCTATCCAAACGGCATAGAAACCGAACTCGTCTATGACGGGGCAGACCACATCGTTGATCTCGTCAACAGGAGTCAGGACGGTACGGAAATATCCCGGTACGGCTATACATACAACAGTGTCGGTTACCGGCAGACAATGAGCGCCCCTGACGGGGAGCACAGCTATCAATATGACCCTGGCGGACGACTGGTCAGGGTAGACTATCCTGACGGGAAGCACTCCGTCTACGGTTACGACGGGGCGGGCAACAGAGTATCGCTGACAAACGACGAACAGACGGTGACTTACAGCTACGATGCCGATAACCGTCTGCTTGCGGCAGGGGAAGTCACCTACAGCTATGACAACAACGGCAATACCCTCTCACGAGACGAGGCAGGACAGACCGCTACCTATAGCTACAACCTGAAAAACGAACTGGTTCAGATAACCTCGCCCAACGGTTCCGTGACGGAGAACCGCTATAATGCCATCGGTCAGCGGATCGCCCGTCTTGCCGACGGTGGCGAGAAACGCTATCTCTATGACGGTGCCGACCTGCTTATGGAGACGATCCCCCAGGGACTTGTCACCGCCTCCTACGTGAACGGTCTGCCCCAGGCCGGTCCTCTGGCCCTGAAGACCGCCGCCGATGAGTACTGCTATTTTCTCAAGGACGGGCTCTCCAATGTGGTCCAGCTCACTGATGGTGACGGACTTGTCACGGCTCGTTACGGCTACGACATTTTCGGAGCGCTCCGCTCCGCCTCGGTAATCAATGATTACGGGGTCAGCCAGAGTTTCACTGGAAAGGAACTGGAGCCGGAATCCGGTCTTATTTACTTTGGGGCCCGCTTCTACGATCCAGAGGTGGGGCGCTTCCTCTCGGCCGATTCCTTCACCTGGGGACCGGACGATGTGCGTCAGAGTCCTTACGGTCAGACTGGGGAAATACTTTCCGACTATGGTGCCCATCAGCCGGACTACCTCAATTCCTACGTTTACTGCCTCAATAACCCGGTCAACCTGGTGGATCTGAACGGCAACCAACCCACCTCCATCTGGCAGACCCTCGGAACCATCCTCGGCTGGATCTCAATCGTCCTGGCCGTCATCGGCATTATTGTTTTCCTCTGGGCCTTTATCCCCGCTCTTCTCGGCGGTGCCGCCCTGGCTGCGGCCGCCACCACGGCCGGAGGCTTTCTGGCGGGCTGGCAACTCGGCCTGGGCATTGCCTCCCTGGTAACGGCCATCGGCAGTCTCATCTTCAATCCGCCCTCGAACTGGACCGGCTGGGTAACGAACAGCATCTCCCTCATTCTGGGTGTTATTGTCCTGGTGGCCGCTCTATCCCTCTTGTCTTTTTCCCCGCTCGTGGCCCTTGCTCTGAGCGTGGTAGGCCTCGCCTTTGCCATTTGGGGCATGTTCGCCCGCCGAGAACAGGAGGAGCTGCAGAGATGTGATGACGACCCTCCCCTGGCGGTCTTTCCGGCCCTGTGCAGAGAGAAGGTGAGGATGCTGGGGGAGTTTGCGCAAACGTTGCCGATGAACCAAGCGGGATATGCCAATGGATAAGGAGGCCACCAGGCTCTTTCAGATTGTCAGCGGGGTGGTTATGCTGAGCGGTTTTCTCTCCTATCCTTTCTGGAAAGGGCCCTGGACCAAATATGCCGGATTGCATGCAGCCTCCTGGACCCTTCTCTGGATCTGTGCGGTGAATGTCGTCGTCCTCTGGACGAAATCAACAAAACAGCCGCTTTTCACTCTGTTTTTGGCCGTTTTTACCGGTGCGGCAGGCCTCATTGGTCTGATAATGAACTATCGCCGTTAACTGTCGCCTCGTAGTTTCATCCGACTGCTCCGGCCGGGAAAAGAGGTGGCAAAGTGATATGTAAAGGCTGTCCTGAAGATTGAAAATTTTTAAGACTGCCTTAAGAAAAGGATAAAAACCATGTCCCCCAAAAAGTTGCCGATAATGCTTTTGATTCTTGCTTCCACGGCCGCCCCCCTGTCGACCCGGGCCGACGTCATCACAGCCGGGCTTTATCTTGAGAGCACTCAAAGCGCCAACGGTTCCTGGGGGAGTGCTCCGGAAACCGTTTATGTTGAAACTGTCGAGGCGGTCATGGCCCTCGACCAGCTCGGTATGACCGGCACTGCTTACCATGCCGGACTCGCCTTTATCAGGGATGAAGACATCCGCGGGGTCCAGGACATCGCCCGGCGGGTCGGGGCGATGGCGACGGCCGGTGAAGAAGTGAGTGAGGATTTGGCACTCATCCTCGCCGCTCAGAACGGGGATGGAGGCTGGGGCTTTGACCATGGCTATGTCAGCGATATCTATCATAGCGCCTGGGCCCTCCTCGCTCTTCACGCCGCCGGCACAACTGATGCAAACGTGTTTAATCCGGGTATCGCTTATTGCACATCCGCCCAGTTGGCCTCCGGCGCTTTTGGCATGGACGCCTCCCACGAAAGCGTCTATCTCACCGCCCTGGTCGTTCGGGCCTTGAGTGGCTACAACGCCGCCTATGACCTGGACGGCTCCCTCAATGCCGCACTCAGCTGGCTGCTCCAACAACAGCAGGCGGACGGCGGTTTCGGCCTTGCCGGTTCCAGTGTCTTTGAAACCGTGGAGTGTCTCCTTGCTCTCATGGCGGTCGACCCGAGTCGACCTGAAATCCTGTCGGCCCTGGCCTACCTGGAGGCAAATCAGGGTCAAGACGGTTCCTTTGCCGGTGACATCTACGCCACTGCCCTCGGAGCCAAGGGTCTCTATGTCCAGGTCTGGGACAACGACTGGGATGGCGTACCGGATATGTTTGACAACTGCTGGCTGGTCTCCAACAGCGCCCAGCTGAACTGCGACGACGACCCCTTAGGCAATGCCTGTGACCCGGATGACGACAACGACGGGGTACCGGATGAGGGCGGCGGCGTGGCCCCCTCAACCACCGGTCTTCTCGTACGGGATGTGGAGGACTGCGCCTCGAGTCTGCCAGTTAATGCCAATGACCAGAGTTTTATCTATTTCGGCAACTTCAACAGTACCGCCCTCGGCTGGTATAGTCTCTATAATCAGATGCTTTTCGATGGTGCTTCCGATACCACAGCCGCCGGTTTCTATCTCTATGTGGATGCCAACGACTGCGGCTGCATCGATATTGCCGCCGGGGAGAGCCTGACCCTCACTTACGATGGAGGACTGGTGGCTGACATATTCCTGCCCTCTATTACCGCCGGCTATCTCTTTGTCGCGGATGACGGTTCCACTTACTGGGACAGTGGCCTCACCTCCCTGGCCCAGGCCTCCCCCCAGCAGCCGGGTGACAATTGCCCCTGTACGCCCAATCCGGATCAGCTCGACAGTGATGGGGACGGGGTGGGGGATGCCTGCCAGGGATTGATCATCACCGGGGATATTGACAGAGACGGGGATGTGGATGGCATGGATCTCTTCCTGCTGGCCTTTTCCAGCGGCACGGTGAGCGGAGAGCCGCTTTATGATCCGGCGGCGGATCTTGATGAAGACGGAGATATTGACAACGATGACATCATCCTCTTCACGACCAGCTTCGGAATCTCTCCCTGATTTATAAGAGGAGTGCCCCGCGGGCGATCTCATAAACCAGGTGAACAATAACGAGCAACTTTTGCTTCTGTGACATTTCGAAACATATGATGAATTTTACCTGAAACTTTTCGCCAAAGAGCCGGTGATCGAGATCATCATGCCGGCCTCTCATGTTTCATCTTCGGCGCATTAGCTCCAATACTGTTCACTTAGGGAGATCGAAATTATAAAATTACCGTTTTAGGGGCGATTGTTATATCCCACCAGCGCAGAATAGGTGAGCGTTGTAGTCGTTGTTCAAGGTCTGATTTTTCGTCGCCACAAACCTTGACACCTTTTTCATATGGCACAT
>JAHILF010000030.1 GCA_018897105.1 Pseudomonadota bacterium | reverse complement strand
TTTTATGCTTGTGCTACAGCTGAGAAGCGCAGTGGCTCGAACGCCTTGATAGGTGTAGCCTTAAGGCGGAACCTGTCAAGGTGTTCGAGTTTACTCAACAGCGGCGATAAGCTCGTCCGCGTCAGCGGGCGAGCTTATCAGTGTATTAGACAGAATCCGCTAATATTTATGCCGTGCAAATTCTGTCTATTGATTTATTTTTTGGTTCTGTCTATTGTTATTTAATATGTGTCATGCAGTCTCTATCTTTCCAACATAATACACATATCTTTTGAGGATACTTGATGCAGCAGGCTAAAACAACTTCTTTGGAAAAAAATGTTGAAATTTTTTGGAGTAAATACCTGGACATACTCAGCCAGCGTGGGATCAAGGAAAGCGCACGACACTGGTATGTCAAACGGGCGGAGGCGTTTATCCGGGCTGCCAAGGGCAAAAAACTGCTGGATCATGCCCCCGCAGACATCAACCGTTATTTGGAAGAGCAGGGCCGGAAAGATGGAATTCCGGACTGGCAATTCCTGCAGATCATCGATGCTATACAGATTTTGCTGCAAACTGCCAATGCTGCCTGTGGGTCGCAGGTAAACTGGGAATACTGGCGCAACTCTGCCCAGGGGCTGACGGATACCCATCCGACCATCGCGCGGGAGGGTGGGATTCTGCCCAGTGACCAGCCGTCCGGACGAGCGCCATTGCTGAATGCGGTATGCGTCAGGCATGGCAAGTTCTTAGATGAACTGGTTGCTGTCATTCGGCAAAGAAACTATTCCATTCGTACTGAACAGGCCTATCTTGGTTGGGTCTGCCGATTTCTGCAGTTTATTGGGGAACGGGAAGTGGCCGCGGTGGGAGAGGCGGAAATCGCCTCTTTTTTGCAAGATCTGGCGGTGCGTGGTCAGGTGGCGGCCAGCACCCAGAACCAGGCATTGAATGCCTTGGTTTTCTTTTTCACGCAGGTGGTCAAACGGGAGATCGGAATTCTTGGTGATTTTGTCCGAGCCAAAAGGCCGAGACGCTTGCCGGTGGTCTTGAGTCGGGCGGAAGCCAGTCGTCTGCTTCAGGAGCTGCAAAAGCTCAGTTCTCTGCATTACCTGATGGCCGCGTTGCTTTACGGGACAGGGATGCGGCTCATGGAATGCGTTCGTCTGCGGGTGCAGGATGTGGATTTTGACCAGAATCTGATCATGGTTCGTGACGGTAAGGGGCAAAAGGATCGCGTGGTGCCGTTTCCTCAGAGCTTACGACAGCCGTTGACCGGGCATCTCGAAGAGATACGCCGACTGCATCAGGAAGATATGGCCCAGGGGTTAGGCGAGGTCTTCCTTCCTGATGCCCTGGCCCGGAAATATACTAATGCGGTCAGGGAATGGATCTGGCAGTTTGTCTTTCCCAGCGGGAGGCTGTCCGTGGACCCGCGTAGCGGCGCGACCAGGCGGCATCATATTCATGAAAACGGTCTGCAGAAGAGTATCAAAAAAGCGGCTCAGGCGGCTTCTATCAGCAAACGGGTCAACTGCCATGCCCTGCGTCACAGCTTTGCCACCCATTTGCTGGAAAGCGGCCACGATATCCGTACCATCCAGGAATTACTGGGCCACGCCGATGTTTCCACTACCATGATTTATACCCATGTGCTTAATCGTGGCGGCCATGGGGTGCTCAGTCCCTTAGACAGTTTGTAGGTTTCTTCTCCAGCAGGGCAACCTGGTCTCGATTGCGGCTGACAAATTCAGCCAGATCCTGGGCAGGCATCTGTTCTCCTTATTCACTTCTGGTTACAGGGGAAACTCTATGATGAATTCAGCCCCTTCTCCCTCTTTGCTGGCCACGGAAATGACCCCGTGGTGGCTGTCAATGACATTCTTGACGATCGCCAGCCCCAGACCGGTCCCCCTGTTCTTACTGGTGACAAAGGGATGAAATATCTGGGCGAGCATCTCCTCGGACATGCCGCTGCCGGTATCGGCAATGGACAGAAATACCTTTTTCTGGTCGATTGCCAAGCCGGTGGTCACAAAAATGCTCCCGCCATTATCAATGGCCTGCATGGCATTGACCAGAATATTCATGCAGGCCTGGTAAAGCTGATCAAAATCCCCCTGAATTTTCGGCAGTGACGGGTCAAAATTGCGTTTCACCGCGATGTTGCGCGTGTCAAATTCAGTGGCCATGAAATCAATCACCTTGGCCAGCACATCATTAACCATGATGGGTTGAAGCCTAGGCTGCTGGGGCCGGGCAAAATCAAGAAACTCACGGACAATGCCGTCGAGCCTGGTTGTTTCATCGACAATGATATTTGCCAGATGACTATTGTCCGGAGCGACCTTGACGAGTCTTTTGCCCAGTATCTCGGCAGTGCTCCTGATAATCCCCAGGGGGTTTTTGATCTCGTGGGAGACCGATGCCACCATTTTGCCCAGTGAAGCCAGTCTCTCCGACTGATTGAGCTTTACCTCGAGCTTTCTTCTTTCTTCCGTTCTGGCCTCGATGATGCGGTCCGCCCTGGCGACAATAAACCGCAGGGCCAGGAAAAGACCGCCCATGATGATAAGCGAGGTAAAAATAATCCATGCCTGTAGCCTGATCAGGGCATCAAGGTCCCCGGTCAGGTCCTGGACGATTTCGATGACACCCATGACATCCCGGGTCGGGCTGAACGGTTTTTCCTTACGTAGCGGAATAAAAGTGCGCAGCTGGCAGGTAATCTGCTCCCGTCCCGGCAGCAGGTTCAACAGCGAACCGTTGATGCGCAGCACCGACACGTCTTCACCCAGCAGCGCCCTTTCATACTCCTCCTGACCCAGATTTTTCTCCCCGATAATCTCACTGATGGTGCTGTACGACACCTGATTCTCCTTCTTGGAAAAAATGGTGACGGAATGCACATTCATGCCGTGGGTAGCGGAGCGGACAATTTTATCAAGCTGCTTGAACTGCCGGGGGTCCTCCACCGCTATCTGCCTGTTCTGCAGGGCAAGGGGCAGTACAAACTGCTGGAAAATCTGGTGGCTGACATTTTCCGCCAGCACCAGGTTATAGGCCTCGCTACGTTCAAGCAGCACGTTTTTGGTATAGTTGGAAATAACCAGCGACAGCACCAGCGAAGCGACCAGGATAACGACCAGACTGGTGTAGGAAAAAAATTTAACCAGCCGGAAAGGCTTGGTGCTGACCATGTCGGAGTCGGCCGCATTATTTTCCATCGCACACCCCGCAACGCCTGCAGCTCGTTGTATCGCACACCGGTGTTTTCTTGCCGGCCAGCGCCCGGCGGTATTCGGCCCACAGATAATCGCGCCTGATTCCGTGATCAATGACCTCCCACGGGAAACGCTCATGCCGCTCCCGCTCCCGGGTGTAGTATTCCGGCTGCACGTCATGCCGGCGGAAAACCTGACGCCAGTTACCGGGCGCTGACGCCAAATGAAAAAGCATTTCTCCCACCTTTCTGTCTCCCCTGGCAAGAACCGCCTGAAAAAAGGCATTATCCGGATTATCCACGTTCAGGCGGATATTGGCCTGTCCCGCAAACTCTTTACGCAGAAATTTTATCTTCCCCTTCAGCTCCGGCACTCCGGCAAAGGCTGCGAACTGAAAGGGGGTCCAGGCCTTGGGCACAAAGGAGTTGAGACTGACGGTCAGCATCGGCAGTCTGCCCCGCGCCCTGCCCACCGCGCCGATCCGCTCCCTGATCCGGAAAGTCAGATCAACAAGTTCCTGCAGATCCACATCTGTTTCCGTGGGCAGTCCAATCATAAAATAGAGTTTCAGATTTGTCACCCCAGCCTTGACCAGTTCCTGCGCCGCCCACAGCAGCTCCTCCTCGGTAATGCCCTTATTGATCACCCGCCGCAGTCGTTCAGAGCCTCCGTCAGGGGCTATGGCCGCTGTTTTCAGACCGCTTGCCCCTAAAAGCTTGAGCAGTTCCGGGCTGAGGGCATCGGCCCGCAGGGATGAAAAGGAAAGCTGACAGGATGAGGCGCCAAGCACGTCGGCGATCCTGGCCAGATCATCAGCCCGGGCCATCTCCATGCCCAGCAGACCGACCCGCTTTGTTTGCTCACCCTTTTCCTCCAGGGCCTTGATAATCGATCCCGCCTGCCAGAGTCGCGGCGGACGGTAAACAAAACCGGCGGCGCAGAAACGGCATCCCCTGCTGCAGCCCCGGCCAAGTTCGGTGAGAAAGAGATCGCTGAATTCCGTATCCGCGGTCAGCAGCTGCGAATGGCCGGCAACCCCTGGGTCGGTCAGGGTCGTTTTTTTTACCGGGTAGGGAACATCGCAGCGCCGGTTAACAGCCTCAAATCTGTGGCCTTGGTACTCCATATCATAAAAATGAGGCACATAGCATCCCGACTGGTGAAAGGCCATGTCCAGCAGCAGTTCGTCCCGGGAGGCAAACCCGTCTCTGCCATGCTGCAGCAGCCGGTTCAGGAACTCCGGCAGGCTGGGCTCGGCCTCGCCCAGCAGAAACAGGTCAAAATAAGGCGCCAATGGCTCCGGATTAATAAAGGTCGCCACCCCGCCGCCCACTACCAGCGGGGTGCCGGGGGCAATACGATCCGCCTGGCCCCGTTTGTCGGCAAATGGCTCTATGCCGCCGCTGATAAGCAGTTTGACCAGGTTGACATAGTCCTGCTCGAAACTCACGGTGCAGAGCAGTATCGGAAAATCTGTCAGGGGACGGGATGATTCTACAGATCGGGGCGAAGATGGCGAGTCAGGCAGAAAAACCCGCTCGCAGACAAAGTCATGGTGCGCGTTGACCAGGCCATAGACAAGCTGCATGCCGAGATTTGACATGCCGATATGGTAAACGTTAGGAAACACCAGGGCAACAGGGAGCTTTCCTGTCCATTTTTTTTTGATGGCCCCGGTTTCGTCCGGTCTTGCTGGTCGTGTCGGTTTCATCAATTGCGGATTTGGGATTGCGGATTTTTACCACGGAATGAATGACTCGCTAAAACTGAAAATTAACCACAGAGAGCACAGAGCTCACAGAGATAACTAATTGTAATTAAAAATTTTTTCAGCTCGTCAGCTCCAGCGCTCCGGGGAAAATGCTGTCCCAGTGCAATCCCCGATCCCAAATCCGCAATCCGCAATCCGAAATCAGAAATCCGCATTCCATCAATTTTCATTACGCCGGATAAAGGTCGGCTCATCCAGTTTGTCTTCATCAAAAATTCTGACAGTGCTATACTTGTTCCTGGGGTCAGGGTAGCTGCCGCCGTTTGCCACATGGGGCAGCTTGTTCCCCTGGCTGAAGGGCAGGGTGCCGCCGAGAGCTTTCGGATCCTTTTTCGGCAGAGGAGTCACCTTATCAGGCAGGGGCTCCAGTTCCTCAGCCACCCGGATACCCGTGGCAACCACTGTTACCCGCAGTTCCTCTCCCAGGGAATCATCAAAGATAACGCCCAGGATGATATTGGCCTCATCATGCACCTCTTCGTAAATCTTGCTGGTGGCCTCGGTCACCTCGGCCATGGTCAGGGTGTCTTCCCGGGCGGAGATGTTGACCAGCACACCCTTGGCCCCGTCAATGCTGATATCCTGCAGCAGCGGACTGGCAATGGCCATATTGACCGCTTCGATGGCCCTGTTTTCCCCGATGCCTACTCCGGCGCCCATCAGGGCGGGTCCCATTTCATTCATCACGGTGCACACATCGGCAAAGTCCGGATTGATGTAACCCGGCAGGTTAATCAGATCGGTTATGCCTTTCACCGCCTGCACCAGAACATTATCGGCCATTTTCATGCCGTCCAGAAAGCGGGTTTTTTTCTGAGTCAGGGAGAGGATACGGTCATTGGGAATGGTGATAATGGTATCCACATGCTTTTTGAGCTGTTCCCAGCCGATCTCGGCATTTTTCATGCGAGCCTTGCCCTCGAAGACAAAGGGCTTGGTCACCACCGCCACGGTAAGCGCGCCAAGCTCCTTGCTCACCTTGGCCACGATGGGTGCAGCGCCGGTGCCGGTGCCACCGCCGAGCCCTGCGGTGATGAAGACCATGTCACTGCCTTTCAGGCAATTCCTGATTTCATCAATACTTTCTTCGGCTGATTCACGCCCTTTTTCAGGATTGGCGCCCGCGCCGAAACCCTTGCTGACTGTGGGGCCGAGCTGGAGCCGCACGTCTGCCTTGGAATGTTCCAGCACCTGCAGATCCGTATTGGCCGCTATGAATTCCACCCCCTGGAGCTTGCTTTCCACCATGGTATTTACGGCGTTTCCGCCACCGCCGCCAATACCGAAGACCCTGATCTTTACCCGTGATGTGTCTTCCGCCATTTGAAACTCCATACTTCGCCCCCCTTCCTGATGAACCTCGCCGAACGTCGTCGCCCGTAGAAATCCTAACTTATAATTTACAGCTAATCCCGCAATTATTCTACATTAATTTACCGAACAGCCCTTTAATCTTCTTGGCCAGGCCGCCGAGGCCCTTTGCTCCCCGTTCCCGGAAGCCTCTTTCCGACTCGCTCTTCATGCCATAAATAACCAGACCCACCCCGGTGGCGCATTGCGGGGTATTGACAATATCCGTCACCCCGCCGATATTGCGCGGATAGCCGATACGCACCGGCAGATCAAAAATCTGCTCGGCCAGATCAAGAATATGGACCAGCATTGAGGTGCCGCCGGTCAGCACCACCCCGGCATTGACCAGATTTTTCACCCCGGAATTCACCAGCTCATAATTGATCAGAGTCAGCATCTCCTCCACCCGCGGTTCAAGGATTTCCCCCATGACCCGCTGGGAAAGTTTGCGCGATTTCCTGCCGCCGACGCTGGGCACCTCGATGGCCTGATCCTTATCGATCATGGAAGATATGGCGCAGCCGTATTTTTCCTTGAGCTGTTCCGCCGCCTTCAGCGGGGTGCGCAGGCCGATGGACAGATCGTTGGTCAGATTGTTGCCGCCTATGCCCAGCACATAGGTGCGCTGGATACAGTTTTCAGCGAAAACAGCCAGATCGGAGGTGCCGCCGCCGATATCAATCAGGGCCACGCCGAGCTCCCGCTCTTCCGGGGTGAGCACCGCCTCGGCCGAAGCGATGGGCTCCAGCACCACATCATCCACCTCGAGCCCGGCCCGGTTGCAGCACTTGATGATGTTATGCACCGCGGTTACCGATCCGGTGACGATATGCACCTTTGCTTCCAGACGCACGCCGGTCATGCCCAGTGGATCCTGAATGCCGCCCTGGCCGTCCACCTTGAACTCCTGGGGCATGACATGGATAACCTCCTGGTCCTGCCCCATGGGAACGGCCTTGGCATTCTCCACCACTCGGTCGATTTCCTCCTGGCGGATCTCCCGGTTCTTTACGGCGATGTTCCCATCGCTGTTCTGCCCGGTGACATGACTGCCGGCAATGCCCACATAAACAGAAGTGATATTGCAGCCCGCCATCATTTCCGCTTCGCCCACCGCCTTTTTGATGGAGTTGACCGTGCTTTCGATATTGACAACCACGCCTTTACGCAGACCGATGGAAGGATGGCTACCCACGCCGATGATATCCACCCGGTTCTCGATCACCTCTCCGACTACGGCACATATCTTGGTCGTCCCGATATCAAGTCCGACAATCAACTGCCCTCTTTCCACATTTGCCATACGTTTCCTCAATGAACCGCCTTATAATCACTCATGCGAACCAGCACCTTCCCACCGCTTGTCGCGTCCATGTCATAGCCGGCCAGGTAATTCATATCAATGGCAACGGCGAAGTCATACTTCTGTTTACGGTAAAGCCAGGAAAGCACCGTGCTTAATCGATAATATTTTGTCTTCATATCTCCCCTGCCGAGATAAACCGGAAAGGCATGGTCCGCCATGAAGAGGACCAGATCCCCCTTTGAGGTCAGATGTATTTCCGAAATATTCTGTTTGGGCAAGGCTACTGTCCCCTTTTCCCCGAAGATGATAAAATCAAGGGGCTCCTGCAACTGCGCCTCTTCCTTGACCCCCGGCACATTATCTATCTCTACGCCCGTAATGACGGGATAATCCCGGTCATCAACCGGCAGCACCTGCGCGAAGACAACACCCCCGCGGTCAACATAATAGAGTCCGGATTTCAGACTCAACAGAGCAATGGGCTTGCGCTCTTGGACGACAATGGCCAGCTTGTTCGGCCAATTCCTTTTCACCTCTGTGGTAGCTATCCAGTCCTGGGTTTCCAGTTTCTTCCTGATCCGCCCGATGCGCACCGCCCACAGATTGGTTTTCACATCCAGCCCGCTCCAGGAAAAAATCTCATTGGGTGTTGTCCTGACGCAGCCCTTAATATCAACCTCTTCAACCTGAAAAAAAACCGACCGGCTCAGCCCCTGGTAAGCGATGAAGACGATAATGCCCCCCGCAATCAAGATGGCGAAGCTGATGCTGATCATTTTCAGCAGCTGGTCGCCGAACCAGCTTTGATTACTGGCCCGATAAACCTTGAGTCCTTTTTTCTTCCTTTTCATTCCAGGCCCAGAATCTTCACTTCAGGCTCCAGCGCGATGCCGTATTTCTCATAGACGACTTTCTGCACCATCCCCATCAGGTCAATGATGTCCCGGGCCGTGGCACTGCCGGTATTGACGATAAAGTTGGCATGCACTGTTGACACCATGGCCCCGCCGACCAGGCACCCCTTCAGCCCGGCCTGATCAATCAACTGTCCGGCTGTTTTACCGCCCGGCGGATTCTTGAAAAAGGAACCACCGCTGGCCATATTCTGCGGCTGCCGCATCTTGCGGCGCTGCCGGTATTCTTTGCACATTTCCCTGAGCAGGACCGGGTTGTCTTTTTTTAGCCGAAAAAACCCTTCCAGGGCGATTGCCCCCTGCATCTCCCCCCAGGTCCGGTAGGCAAAATGCATGGCAGCAACCTCTCTGGCAGAGATGGCACCCTGACCATCCATGATGATGACCCGGAGCAGTACGTCTTTCATCTCCCGCTGCCAGGCCCCGGCATTCATAACGATTGCCCCGCCTACACTGCCGGGTATGCCTGCCGCAAATTCCAGCCCGGCCAGTCCCCGTTCCACTGCCCAGCTCACCAGTTTTGCCAGACTGCAGCCGGCCTCAACCCTGACCACGATGCTGCCCGCCGCATCCTCTACCTGCTCAATCTCCCCGAATTCACGTCCGAGCACGATGACCACGCCCTTGAGTCCTGCATCGGCAATCACCACATTGCTGCCCCGGCCGAGAATGACCCAGGGCACATCCAAGCCGTGCAGGCTGCGGATCAGCTGGGACAGCTCATCGCGGCCCGTGGGAAAAACGATGGCCTCGGCCCTGCCACCGACGTTAAAGGTGGTGTACTTGGCCAAAGAACCATGCCAGACTATATCTCCTGCGGGGTGGCCAGCCATCGCCTGCTGCAAGGCAGACGCCCACGCAGGCAGTGGTGAGTCTGATCCACCCGGCGGGGACATCATCTGGTCCCATTTCCCGGTATACGCTGCAGCCTCATACATCCCTCCAGTCTCCATAGCTCAAGCCATACCGTGGTAAAAGTGACCAAAGCAACCCATTACCGTGACCGGCATAAAGGGCCGTAACGAAATGGTTAGAAATGCCATGGTCATTGCGCAACGGCCCCTAAAGCGGATAAAAGCTGTTCGCCGGCCCGCAGAATATCGCCGGCCCCCAGGGTAAGCACAATATCCCCCTCCTCCAGCATGGGGTGCACCATCCCTGCCAGATCATCCACTCCCGGGACAAGAAACACCTGGCGCTGGCCATGCTCCTTGATGCCGACCATGAGATTCTCCGCCGTCACGCCCTCGATCGGACTTTCACTGGCTGGATAGATCTCGGTCAAAATCAGAATATCCGCATCATGAAAAGCGGTGCAGAACTCCTTGAACAACCCCTGGGTGCGGGTGTAGCGATGCGGCTGGAACATGGCCAGCAGGCGGCGGCTCGGCCAGGCGCTTCTGATGGCCGCAAGCGTTGCCCTGATCTCCGTGGGATGATGGCCATAGTCATCGATCACCGTGATACCCCGCGCCTCACCCTTGATCTGCAGACGCCTCTGCACCCCGGTAAATGTCGCCAGTGCCGAGGCAATCCTGGCAAAGGGAATTTCAAGTTCCAGTGCCACGGCCACCGCCGCGAGACTGTTCAGCACGTTATGTCGGCCCGGGGAATTGATCATGATCTCGCCAAGTACCTCGGAACCCCGGCAGACCTCAAAACTGGTGTTCAGACCTTCTGCTTTCAACAGTCGGCCGCTGATATCCGCCTGGGTGACCAGCCCGTAGGTAATCACCCTTTTTTTGATGCGCGGCAGCAGTGAAGCGATATTGTCATCATCAAGGCAGAGCACCACAGCGCCATAAAATGGGATCTTGTTGATAAACTGAAGGAAAACCTCCTTGATCTCATCAATATCCCGGTAGTAGTCAAGATGCTCCAGATCAATATTGGTTACCACCTCAATTACCGGTGACAGCTGGAGAAAGGAACCGTCGCTTTCATCCGCCTCAGCCACCAGAAACTCCCCTTCGCCCAGTTTGGCATTGGTGCCCAGGCTGTTCACCTTACCGCCGATCACCACCGTGGGATCAAATCCGGCCTCGGCCAGCAGCCAGCCCACCAGCGAGGTGGTCGAGGTCTTGCCGTGACTGCCGGCAATGGCGATGCCGTATTTTTTCAGGCGCATGAGTTCGGCCAGCATCTCGGCCCGTGGAATCACCGGGATAAAGGCCTCCCGTGCGGCAACCACCTCGGGATTGTTCTCCTTGACCGCCGAGGAGATAACCACCACATCCGCATTGCCTACCCAAGTTCCGTTATGGCCCTGATAAACCTTACCGCCCAGGCTCTGCAGCCGCCTGGTGATATCGCTCTGCTTCAGGTCGGAGCCACTGACACTGTAGCCCAGATTGAGCAGCAGCTCGGCGATACCGCTCATGCCGATGCCGCCGATACCGACAAAATGAATATGTTTTGTTTTTTTATACAATGTTGTCTATTTCTTGTTTATTTTTGTCTACTCTTAACCGAATACGGTATCTCGCCAAACTTTCAGGCAAACATCAGCTTCTCGCACTGTGCCACAATCGTCTTGGTGGCATCGGGCCTGGCCAGCCTCCTGGCGGCCTGCCCCATCTGCAAACACCGCTTTTCATCGGTCAGGAGAGTGCTGATTTCCTCAGCCAGTCTTTTTTCCGTCAACTCCTCCTGGGTGAACATCAGCGCCGCGCCGCCCTGCACCAGATATTCACCGTTTTTGCGCTGATGGTCATCTGCGGCAAAGGGATACGGGATCAAAATCATGGGCAGGCCAAAGGCCGTGATCTCTGCCAGTGTGGTGGCTCCCGCCCGGGAAACAACCAGATCGGCCTGGCTGTACAGCTCAGCCATATTGTTAAAAAATGCCGCCACTTCCGCCTTTATGCCCAGCTCTTTATATCTGCCGGCTACCATCTGTTCATCATCCCTGCCGGTCTGGTGGATGACCCGCAGATGAGCCGTCGTGTTTTTCAGTATTCCCATGGCGCCAACCATGAGCGTGTTCACCCTGTGCGCGCCGAGACTGCCGCCAAGCACCACCAGCGTCAGTCCTTCCTTTTGTCCCCTCTTCTTTTCTGCCGCGGCAGTCAGTTCCCGGCGCAGCGGATTGCCGGTCATAACCCATTTGCCTGGGGCAAAATAGCGTTCACTTCCGGGAATGGAGAGAAAGATCCGGTCAACAAGTCTCCCCAGCTTCCGGTTGGCCATGCCCGGCACCGAGTTCTGCTCGTGGATACAGGTGGCGATTCCCATCATCTTTGCGGCAAGCAGCACCGGCCCGGTGACATAGCCCCCCACCCCGAGAACCAGCTGCGGCCGGAACCTTCTCAACAGCCCCATGGCGGAAAAGGTGGACAGCGGCAGCTGCAGCAAGGCTGAGAGTCGCTGCCCCATACTTTTGCCCTTGAGCCCCTGGCTGCTGATGGTTGCGGTTTCAAATTTTCTGTTGGCCAGCACCCGTGCATCGGTCTGTCGTCCGGTGCCGATAAAAAGCACCCGACTGCCCGGATACTGATCCAGAAAGGCCTCAGCCACTGCAATCCCCGGGAAAAGATGTCCGCCCGTGCCGCCTCCGCTGACAATCAACCTGATTTCCTTGTTTCCCATAAATCCTGACGGATTATACTGTCATTTCCGGCGTCTTCCTGCTTCTGTACTTGGGTGACGCCATTTTTATCTCAGCCAGGGTTTCCTGGTAGCAGTTCGGACAAAACCCATAGGAATAGGTACTTGTGTCCGCGTCCTTCAGGGCAACCCACCTGCCTGCCTGTTCGTTTCGCTTGCAGCGGCAACATATCTTTTCCATTTTCACTTTCACTTTCTCATCAGAACAACCCTTCGACAGCCGTACCGTGCACGATAATTTCCTGATTTATCGTCATACAAATTTGGCGTCAGGGAATATTACGAGTTCATCAGCTTCCAGACAGCCCGTTGAAACCTCTCCCCCCGGTCGGCATAGCTCTTAAACATATCAAAACTGGCGCAGGCCGGGGACAATAGAACCGCATCACCCTCCTGTGCGCTCCGTGCCGCCTTGAGCACCGCCTCTTCCAGACTGTCCGCCATCTCGATGCTGGTTATCCCCTCAAAGGCTTTAGCCATTTTTTCTCTGGCCTCGCCGATCAGCACCATTTTTTTTACCCTGGCCCGCACACCTTCCGCCATATAGAGATAATCCCCCCCCTTGTCACGCCCGCCGGCAATGAGAATCACCGGCTGGCTCATCCCCTCCAGCGCCGACTGCACCGCTCCGACATTGGTGGCCTTTGAATCATCAAAATAGCTCACCCCGTTGATCTCGGTTACCCGGAAAAGCCGGTGGGGAGGGCGCTGAAATTGCCCCAGCACTCGGTTGATCACCTCATCCGGGCAGGCCATGACCCGAGTCGCCAGGATTGACGCCATGGCATTTTCCCGATTCGGCGATTTCAGCATTCCCTCAGGCAGGTCATATTTTTCCTCATGGGCAAACATCCCTTTCAGGACGATCTTTTCCCCTTCGATAACCGTACCGGGCCGGCCGGCAAGTTCCCTGCCGAACCACAGTGTTTTCGCGGCAATCGGCTCAGCATCCAACAGGCGCAGGATCTCCTGATCGTCGGCATTGACCACGGCCAGGTCTTCCGGCTGCTGACAGGAGAAAATCTTCATTTTCGCTGCCGCATAATCATCATAGGATGCATACCTGTCCAGATGATCCGGGCTGATATTCAGCAGCACCGCCACGTCCGGCCGGAATTGGCCGGCCGTATCAAGCTGGTAACTGCTTACCTCCAGAACCGCTATCTCTGCATCCTGCTCCCCCAGCAGGTAATCCATCAGCGGTGTCCCAATGTTTCCTCCGACAAACACCTTTCTCCCAGCTCCTTGCAGCAATTCACCAATCAGTTTTGTCACCGTGGTTTTGCCGTTCGTGCCGGTTACGGCAACAATTGGTATCTGAAGATAAGCAGCACCAAGCCCAAGCTCTCCAACGATCTCAATACCAGCCTGCCGGGCTGCGGTAAGCTCGTCAATGTCCAGCGGCACCCCGGGGCTGACTACTATGAGATCGGCATCGAGGAATGTTTCCCTGCGATGTCCCCCCGTCTCATAGTAGACATCCCTTTCCTTCAGCCACTCCAGCAGTTTGCCGTCCAGGGCTAACTCCTTGGCCTTTTCGCTGAGCGCCACCCGGCAGCCCAGCTTATCCAGGAACTTCAGCGCGGCAAATCCCGACTTGCCCGACCCCACAACAAGGGTCTTATAGGATGCCGGAGAGGTGATGAATTCTTTTAAGCCAACCATACCAAGATCACCGCAGTTTCAGCGTGGCAAGCGCCATCAGGCCGAGAATGATTGACACGATCCAGAAGCGGACAACCACCTTCGGTTCCACCCAACCTTTTTTTTCAAAATGATGATGAAAGGGGGCCATGAGAAAGATCCTCTTGCCCCCGGAAATCTTGAAATAACCCACCTGCAGGATCACGGAAATAGCCTCCATGACAAAAATCCCGCCCACCAGCACCAGCAGAATCTCCTGCTTGATAATAACCGCCACCACGCCCAGGGCTCCGCCGATGGCCAGTGAGCCCACATCACCCATGAACACCTGGGCAGGGTAGGCGTTGAACCAGAGAAATCCCAGACTCGCCCCGGCCAACGCACCGCAGAACACCGTTACCTCCCCGGCACCCGGCACAAAAGGGATCTGCAGGTAGGCGGCAAGTCCCGCATGCCCGGCAAGATAGGAAAAAAGCAGATATACGCCGCTGGTCACCACCGTGGGGCCGATGGCCAGTCCATCCAGTCCGTCCGTCAGATTGACCGCATTGGAGGCCCCGGCCACTACCAGCACCATGAAAAAAATATAAAAAATTCCCAGATCCGGTTTCACGTCCTTTAAAAACGGAAAACTCAGCGAGGTATCAAAACCCGGCTGATTCAGTAAAAAACCGCCGACAACAACCACTCCTGCGATCTGCAGCGCCATTTTTGCCTTGGCACTCAACCCCTTGGAGTTTTTCTTCTTAATCTTCCGCCAGTCGTCAATACCGCCGATGGCGCCGTACCAGATGGTGATGGCCAGTATCAGCCAGACGTACTTGTTGCTCAGCTCAACCCACAACAGGGTTGAAATGACCACCGAGGAAATAATCAGCACCCCCCCCATGGTGGGCACACCACGTTTACTGAAGTGGCTGGCCGGCCCGTCTTCCCGCACCACCTGTCCCACCAGATTGCGCTGCAGCAGCCTGATGAAATACGGACCCAGCACAATGGCAATCAAAAAACCGGTGACAATCGCCCCGATACATCTGAAGGTGATGTAGCGGAAGACATTGAAGCCCCCGTAAAGGTTATGGAGTGGATAGAGAAAATGATAAAGCATTAACGCCCGCCTACAGCCTGTTTCTGAACTGCTCGATAATTGTTTCCATGCGCATGCCCCGTGACCCTTTCACCAGCACCAGATCCCCGTTTCCCAGTTCACCCAGGGCGATCAGCTTGACAATGGCCTCCACGATATCCTCTTTGTTCTCCTTTTGTTTTGCCTGTTTTATGGTCATCCGGGCATCGAGTGCCCCTTCCACCACCTTTCTGGCAAACTGCCCATAGGCAAAAAGATAATCAAATGCCTTGCAGGCTGCTGTTTCACCGAGTCGGCGATGGGCCGAGTCGCTGCTCTCGCCGAGTTCGAGCATGTCGCCCAGTATGGCCACGCTCTTTTTATTTTTCTTCATGGCCCGGACCGTCTCGAGCGCCGCCAGCATGGATGCCGGATTAGCGTTATAGCTGTCATTGATGATCTTGAGTCCGCCGATGGTTTCCATCTGCAGCCTTTTATCATAGGGGGTGAAGCTCATCAGCCCCTGGGCAATCTGTTCGGCCTTTACCCCGGCGGCGTGGGCCATGGCCGCCGCGGCCAGCGCGTTGCCGATGTTATGCTCGCCCAGGCTGCGGATTGTAATTCGCACCTTTTCGCTGCCCACATGCAGGGTGAAAAGCATCCCTTCCTCGCCCATGTTCCGCACATGGGTTGCCCGCACAAAAGCATTGCGGTCCCGGCCGAATGTTATCTGCTCCTGACTGCAGTTGCGGGCAAGAGCCCTTACCCGCTTGTCATCGTTATTAACACAGAATTTGGCCCAGGACTTGCCGCCCTTAAACAGCTCGCCTTTGGCCCTGGCCACACCGTCGATGGTATGCAGTCCGGCCAGATGGGCGCTCTGGATATTGACGATGCAGGCGATGTCCGGATCTGCGATTTCGGTCATCCTGGCAATTTCCCCGGGCCGGTTCATGCCCATTTCCAGCACCGCCACATCATGGCAGGCATCCACCCGCAGCAGGGTCAGCGGCAAACCGATCAGGTTGTTTAAGTTGCCTTCGGTTTTCAGGACATTGTATTCCTCTTTCAGAATGGCGGCGCACATCTCCTTGACCGTTGTCTTGCCGGAGCTGCCGGTAAGGGCGATGACCTGCAGGTTGGGCATGGCCGCCCGTCGGTAGGCAGCCAGATCGCCCAGAGCCTGCAGAGGGTCAGCGACTAAAATGACCGGCACGGGCAGTTTTTCTTCCATTATGCTGGAGACGATAACGCCGGCAGCCCCCTTAGCGACTGCCTCCTTGACAAACTCCCGTCCGTCAAAACGTTCGCCGGACAGGGCAACAAAGAGATCCCCCGGCTCAAGCGTCCGCGTATCCGTTGAGATGGAGCGGAAATTCGCCTCCGGTGCCCCGCAGACAAAACGCCCTCCTGTGGCCAGCAGCACCTGACTCAAGGTCCAGACGGGATCCTGCACCGTATTGAACCCATAGCCGAAATCGGTCGTTGCCGGACCGGCTGCAAGTCGGCAGCACTCTTTTTTCGTGCTTCGTAGCAGTTCCATCTCCCTTTCTCCTTTTCCCCTATGCTGCCTGTCTGGCAATATTAAGCTGCTCTCTGGCCTGTTGTCGATCGTCAAAAAACAACTTCCGGCTGCCGATAATCTGATAGCACTCATGCCCCTTGCCGCTGATCAGCACCACATCCCCCGCTCCGGCGCCGCCAATGGCGATACGGATTGCCTCAGCCCGTTCCTCGATCACGTCATACCCCTTGACCGACCGGGCCTGCATGAGCTGCGCACCCTTTGCTTTTGTCAGCTTTTCCTCCCTGATGCCTGCCTCGATCTCTGCCATGATCTGCTGCGGCGGCTCACTGCGGGGATTATCCGAGGTGACCAGCAGCACATCGGCCAGCCGCGCCGCAACTCCGCCCATCAGCGGCCTTTTGCCCCGGTCCCGGTCTCCGCCGCAGCCGAACACGAGAATCAACCGCGCAGGTTTGAGCTCCCGCAAGGTCAGCAGTACATTTTCCAGGGCGTCCGGGGTATGGGCGTAGTCAACCAAGACGGTTGCCACCGCTCCGCCTTCCCGTGACGTGTCCCCATCGGGCAACACTCTCTCCAGTCTGCCCGGCACGCCGGTTACCCCGGCCACCCCCTGGCAGCTGCTCTGCAGATCATAGCCCAGCGCCATTCCGCAACCGATAACCCCCAGCAGGTTCCGCAGGTTGAATTCGCCCACCAGCGGACTTTCCAGCACAAACCGTGCCTCGGGAGTGACGATCTCAGCCCTGATCCCCTGCAGATCGAAACTGAAATTTCCGGCCTGGATCAGCCCTCTGCCGATGCCGCAGGAAATACAGACATGATTGCCCCTGTCAAGACCATGGTTCAGCCGATCGCACCAGTCATCGCCCTGCTGACCCTGTCCTTCCCCGTTACCCAACACGATAACCCCCTGGCCATCCCCTTTCAGATAAGAGGTAAAGAGCCTTTCCTTCTCGGCAAAATAGCTTTCCATATTGCCGTGGAAATCCAGATGGTCTCGGCTGATATTGGTAAAGAGCGCCACATCAAACCAGACACCGTTTATCCGCTGCTGGGCCAGGGCATGGGAGGAAACCTCCATGGCAACATGGGTAACCCCCGCCTCGACCATCTGATCGAGAATCTGTTGCAGCTCCACCGGTTGCGGGGTGGTAAGTGCGGCTGGGGTTTCGTAACCTTTGTAGCGGACACTGACCGTACCGATCACGCCTGGTATGCCGCCTGCCCGGCTGATCATCGCCTCCAGCAGATAGGTGCAGGTGGTCTTGCCGTTGGTGCCGGTGATGCCGATCATCTTCATCCTGCGGCAGGGAAAATCAAAAAAAGCCGCGGCAAGATATCCCAAAGCCCTGCCGGTATCAGCAATTTTCATCAGCGGCACGGCACATTTTTCTGCATAGCCGCGGAAGGCCAGCACCGCGGCACAGCCTTTGGCCACGGCATCATTGATAAAGCGGTGACCATCCACCGTAGCGCCTGGTACGGCGACAAAAAGCATCCCCGGCACGATCTTTCGCGAGTCGTCCGTCACACCTGTGATCTCAACATCCTGCGTACCCTCAAGACAAACGATGGGGAGTTCAGCGGCGGCAAGCAGATCGCCCAGTCTTTTTTTTCGCATCCGTACCATGAATTACCGTTTAGTCTCAGCCTTTAAAATCACCAGTGTCCCCTCTTTCAACTTGCTGCCGGCATCGGGGTGCTGTCTTTTTATCATGCCCGAACCTTCTATCACCACCTTGACATCAAATCCATCCAGCTCCTGCAGAGCCTTGCGGATACTCATGCCCCGCACATCGATCATGGTGTCCGCATCACTTTTTCTGCCCCCCAGCACATCAAAGCCCAACTGCTTATTGCGCAGTATCCAGCGCTGGAAGATTTCCGCCCTGGATATTGACTGGGGAACCGCCTTGCCGTTCTCCTTCCGATGATGCAATTTGAGGGCGGCCTGCAGGAAGGCATCCGTGTGCTGCTTCACCGGCGAAGCCTGCATCAGATCAATTCTGGCGTCGTCAATGACAACCAGCATCACCAGTTCAGGCTTATTCACCGTTACCGAGGCAAGGGCCAGCCCGTCGCAATGCCGGAGAATCGCTACGTCCGGTTTTGCTTCCTGCTCCGGGGTTCCGCTCGCGGCAAGGGCTTGCTCGGTTCCTTCTGCAGCAGGCGGAGTCTTTCCCTCGGTAGACGCCATATCACACCGGGGCCGCAGAATTTCGCCCACCAGTACGGTATCCGCCGGGTTGGCCTTTTCACGTAAAAAAAGAACAAGGTCCCGGCTTGCTTCTGGGCCGATGACCTTGTTCTCCTGAGACGACCATGGCCATTCTTCCAGCTTGCCTGTCGCTGTTAGAGTGGCCTGCAAAATGTGCGGCGTGACGGCATTGCCGCCGTTTACCAGTGCGGCATACCCGCACAGCAGCCCTATCCCCGTTTCCTTGCCGCCATTGTCTCCGGGAAGGTCGAGTGTGCACTGACCAACTCTGTCCAGGATTTTGCCGAAATCGGAAAAATCCACCTGCCCGTTTTCCGCCGCTGCCTGCTCATCATCAAGCGCAGCCGCCAGCCAGTCAGATGCATAGGACCCGTCCCGCAGTTGAACCCATGGTGATTTGGACGGGCCTTCCCGTATTTTTTTCATCATACTCGGCGCCAGCGTTTTGATCGTTTCAACCGGGATCTGCCCCTCTTCGGTCTGGCCTGCGGCGATGATCTGCTGCGCCTGGTCAAAGTTTAACGCATCCTTGAAAATGAGCGCCAGTACACCTGGATCCACATGGCCGGCCATCATCCGGTCCCCGCCTTCAAAGCTGTTTGCCGTTCCCAATTTCGTGGCGGAAAAAAACGGCAGTTTGACGTAGGCCAGCACTTCGCCCCGGTCGGCGTCCATCAGCAGAGCACTCACACCGGTCATCGCTTCAGAGGTCTGATCATCCTGCCGAATGTCATTAAGCAGTGTCGTCATTTCCTGCTCCAGCAGCAATTGCATTTTGGCGTCCAGGGTCAGGACCAGACTTTTCCCGCCGCCACCCCTGGTTGCGGAATCCGGTGCCGACGAATCGCCAAGCAGCAGATTGTCATAAAAGAGTTCTACACCGGACAGACCGTGGCCGTCTTTTACTTCGCCGATGATCTGTCCCATGTTCGCCCGGCTGGGATTAAAGCGCTGTTCCTGCTCATAAAAATAAACTCCTGGCAGATTTAAGGCCGCAACCGCGGCTGCCTTCTCAGGAGAAATATTTTTCACCACCCATTTGTAGGTCCTCTGGGTTTTCAGTTCTTCGAGCACATCTTTTTCATCAAGATCCAAGGCGTCAGCCAGCAGCGAAACCGTTTTTTCAATATTGTCAAACTCCAGGGGCTTGACATAGATCGAGTCAACTTTAAAGCTGATGGAAAGTTCATTAAGATTGCTGTCATAAATATTTCTGCGCCTGACTTCTTCCTTTTTCTGCGGTATGGCAAGGCGCACATCCTCATTTACCCTGACCGTCTTGTTTCTTGCTCGGTCACCTTCTCCTGGAGTGTTTTGACGGAAAAAGAGGAAAGCGGTCCCGGCCATGATGAGAATGACCACGAGGCCGGCCAGAAGCTGCAGTCTGGCAATCCTTTTCCTCTTCTCCTCCTCCTGCCTGTAACCCCCTCCTTTGCCCCAGTTACTCTCAAACTGTCCCTTGTAGCCTTTCATGGTTCGGGAATCCGTACAATGACCCCGCCCCCGGCACTCTGTTCCACAGTGGGGTAAAGTGCAAGTTTTGCTGCAGCAACGGTTTCAATGCGTTTTCTGTCCAGCAGCTGCCCCTTCTGGCCCAGCAGCTTGTTGCTCACCTGCTGCAATGCATGCTTTTCCCCCTGCACTCCGGTCAAAGAGTCCAGACCACGTCTGATGTTCCAGGAAAACCAGTAACTGCCCGCCATACCGGCCAGGGTGGCACTGATGATCACCACGCCGGTCAACTTCCAGAACCAGCTTCCCAGGGTCAATTTCTGGCCAGGCCCCTTTTTACCCAGGTTTCTGCCAAGGCTCGGCTTATAGCGTGAAGAGAATTGCGCGACCATCACTGCCCCCGCACCGCGGCAACGCGAAGCCTGGCGCTTCTTGACCGCGGATTTGCCAGAATCTCAACATCGGCCGCCGTAACTGCTTTTGCCGTTACCAGCTCCAGGGCAGGATTATTTCTAAAAGTCCGCTTCACCAGACGATCCTCCAAGGAATGAAAAGAAATTACACAGATACGCCCTCCTGGTTTAACAATATCCGCCACGCTCTCTAAAATTTTTTCAAGATTGTCAAGTTCCCGGTTCACCGCGATACGCAGTGCCTGGAAAACCTTGGTGGCAACATGGATTTTTTTGGGCCAGAATCTGCGCGGAACAGCGTTTTCGACAATCTTTACCAACTGATCAGTCGTCGCCAGTGGGGTCTTCCTGCGGACGTCAACCACAAAAGACGCAATCCGCCTGGCCTGACGCTCCTCTCCGTACAAGTAGAAAATGTCTGCCAGCTCCTGCTCGCTGGCCCGGTTCAACAAATCTGCCGCTGTTTCCATGCTTCTGACATCCATGCGCATGTCAAGGGGTTCGGAACCCTGAAAGGTAAATCCCCGGCCGCTTACATCCAACTGCAGGGACGATAACCCCAGATCAAGAAGCAACCCGTCAACCCGGCCCACGCCTAAATCAGGCAGAACTTCACTGATCTCGGCAAAATTGCGCCGGACGAACTCCACTCTGCCCTGATAACCGGCCAGATTGACCCGGGCTCTGGCCAGGGCGTCTTCATCCCAGTCAAATCCTATCACCCGACCACCGGGACCGCTTGCCTCGAGAATCGCCCCGCTATGCCCGCCGATCCCCAGGTTTCCATCCACATAGAGGCCGCCATCCTGCGGAGCCAGGTAGTGGATTACCTCATCCAGCAAGACCGGCAGGTGTACCGGCTTTGTCCGCATATGTTAAAAAAGGCCTAGTTCATGAAGGGTCGAGTCAAATTCATTAAAATCCTGTGGTGTGATACTGCTTTCCGCCTGCCAGGTATCCTTGTCCCATATCTCAAAAAACGGTCCCATGCCCATCATCACCACATCTTTTTTCAGATCAAGCTGATTGCGCAGATGCATGGGCAGGATGATGCGGCCGTTCTTATCGATCTGGCACTCCTCCGATCCTCCGATCAGGTAACGGATCATCTTTTGAAACTGGGGATCTTTTTTTTCCTTGCTCAGCAGAGTGGCTTCCATTTGCTCCCACTCCTGTAGGGGATAGATGCGCAGACAGGTGCGCCATGGCGGGGTAATCAGCAGCCGGTCGTCATATTCACGCAGGAGCACCTCACGAAAACGGGACGGCACATTCAGCCTCCCTTTTCCGTCCAGCGCATGTTCAGACCTGCCTCTGAAGCGGCTTGACTGACTCACAATGACTGTCTCACTCACTTTTCATCCCCTCTGCACCCTATTGCCCCACTTTACACCATAGTATGATACTTATAAGAGGCAAATCAGAGAAGTGTCAAGGAGAAATATTGCCCTGTTTTCAGGTAAAAACATGGGGATGCGAAACTTTTTACCATATATTGTGTGCCACATTGCAAACACAACATTATGTAGGAATATAGGGGATAGAATGAAGAGAAAATAGATAAAATTATTTTTTCCAGAAAGGATGGTGTAAAGTGGGGCGGGAAACCTGGTACTTCAGATAACGACCGTGCGTTGGATATACTGGACAATCTCGTCTGCCGTGTCCATGACCTGAAAAATCAGCAGATCCTCCTCTTTGATGTTGCCGCAGGCAAGCATGGTATGGCGTATCCACTCAACCAGACCGCCCCAGTAGTCACTGCCGACCAGCACAATGGGAAAAGGCTTGATGCGTTTGGTCTGAATAAGGGTGATGGCCTCAAACAATTCGTCCAGGGTGCCGAAGCCGCCCGGCATGGCGATAAAGGCCATGGCGTATTTGACCAGCATCACCTTGCGCACAAAAAAATACTTGAATTCCAGGGGCAGGTTCACATACCTGTTGACCTTTTTTTCAAGGGGCAGGCTGATTTTCAGGCCGATGGAGGGGGCATCGGCCTCTGCGGCGCCGCGGTTGCCGGCCTCCATGATGCCTGCCCCGCCACCGGTCATGATGGCATAACCGGCCTGGGCCAGCCGGCGGCCCACATCAAGCGCGAGCTGATAGGATGGGTCACTCTCGGTGATACGGGCGGACCCGAATATGGAAACAACCGGCCTGTTGATGGCGGACAGGGCATCAAAGCCATCGACAAACTCGCTCATGATGCGAAAAAGCCGCCAGGAGTCTCCTGCCTTGAAGCTGTCCAGCCAGTACTGCTGGTTTTCGCCGTTCGCACCGGATCGCATCATCTCTTTACCCTCACCTGAGTCTTATTGCTGAAGGAACGGTAAACCGCGAGCCAAACGGCTCCGGACCAGGCCACTATATCTTCTGCAAGGCGACCAAACGTTCAGTCGCCTCCCGGCACTGCGGATCAAAACGGAGAATCTTCCTGTACATCTTTTCCGCCAGCCCGGTATTGCCCCGTTTTTCATAAAGGGCGCCAAGCCGGGCAAAGAGCCTGCTGTTCCTGCCGTCCAGGGCCAGGGCCTTGCGCAACGCCCGCAGGGCGTCATCATATTCTCTCAATCCCGTCAGCACCGCAGCCAGCCGGGACCAGTGCCGCCAGTCATCCTCATCAAGCTCCACCGCCTGGCGACAGAGGGTAAGGGCGATATCATCCCCCTGCCTCTCCAGCAGAAAGAGTTCGCCGAGCATGCTGAGCGCCGCGGCATCCCGGGGATTATGGCGAGCCGCCTTCTGCAGGCAGGACATGGCTTTACCATTTTCGCCCAGCCCCTTGTACGCCTCGCCCAGAAAACGGTGGACCGCGCCATGGCTGATATCCCGCACACCACCCGGACCCACCTGTTCACCCCGGCGCAGCACATTTACCGCATCGGCAAAGCGGCCCGCCTTGCAATAGAGCTTGCCAAGCTGCAGCAGCAGATCGAAATTATCATCCTGTTCAGCCAGGGCCTTCTCAAAATTCTCCATGGCATTGCCCTCTTCCCCCATGGCCAGATAGGCAAAGCCGAGGTTGTAAAGCGCCATGAAATTGGCGGGCTCCAGGGCCAAGGCCTGCTGAAAAAGGGGAATGGCCTTGCGGTACAAATTCATCTGGGCCAGGGTAACGGCCATGCTGTTCAGCAGATTGATATTGGCCGGATCAAGCTGGAGCCCCAGGTGGTACTCCTTGGCCGCCCGGGCCAGATCACCCTCGTTGTAATAGATGTCGCCGCTGATATTGAGACTGACCCCGTCAAAAACCGTCATGCTGCCCGGCCCGTAAAAGCCGGTATGCAGCAGGGCCTTGCGGCAATTGCCCACCATTTCCACCTTTTTGAAGCCATGATCGGGATAAAGGACGATGCCCAGGGAAAAACTGGCATTGCCGGCAGCGGCCCGGGCCTGGAAATCCCTGCCCCACGCCTCGGCTGACTGCCGATCAGCCCCCTCCAGATACACAAAGGCCTCATGCTCATCGATGCGCACCAGCGGTGCACCCGCAGTGTCAGGCCAGGAAACGATCCCCTCATCGCTATGGTCAGCATGCACCAGCAGCAAGGCGAAACCATCGCTGTCCTGCCACACCCTGCGCAGTTCGACAAAAACCCTGGCCGGCGGCGGGCAGAGGGGATGAGCGCTGCGGTTGCTGAGCGCCTGGTGGGAACAGAGGGCAAAAGGGCCACGTTTGCGGGCAACGCCCAGGGCGTTCCAGGCCTGGCTCATAAATACCTCTCCGGCCACCGCCTGCTCTTCGGACAGACAGGAACGGATGCCGATCTGGCTCCTGGTGAACCCCTCTCTTTTCAACCAGCGCAGCAGCAGATCAGCCATTTTCATGGTCTGGGCCTCGCCGACCCCCTCCCAGAGAAGGCCGAAAATGCCACTGCCCAGATGGCAGGGGGTAAAGAGATGGCCGATGAGTGAATCCAGGAAAGCGGCGCTCCTGGCGATTATTGCCAGGGCCTGTTCACCGTCCCGGGCGCGGGGATGGATCTCAAGCAACAGCAGAGAAAAAGGCGTATTGCCGTTTTCCTGGGAGCGTTTCTTCTGCAGCAGGGCCTGCAGGCGGTTATGCAGCATGGGACCGCCGGGCAGGCCAGTGACGGAATCAAGGGCGAATTGTTTGACCCTGGCCATTTCCGCGGAAATCAGCCGGCTTTTTTCCAGCAGCATGGATGAGGAGGAGTCCTGATAGGTGTCCGGCGGATTGTCCAGGATGGCGACGCAGAAAAGTGTTTCCCCGTCCCACAGGGGCAGGTAGAGGTGCTCCACCTCGCCGCCGTCCACCACCGGTTTCTGGGCATTGCGCACCATCTCGATTCCGGCCTTCCAGGCAGCATGGAGATCCCCACCCGGATGCGGCCCGGCAAAGTGCACCTTGCGGCAGGGCAGAAAGAGGCTGACGATCTCGGCAAATTCAAGGCTGAACAGATCAATATCAACCTCATCAAGCTTCTTGCTGCGCAAGTCAAAAGGAAAGCTCATTTCTCCTCCACCTCAAAAACATCAAACAGGGCAGCGGCAAGCAGGGGTATTTCATCATCAGCCACGGTGCGCATATCCAGCAGTAAGGCCTCGTTTTCAATCCGGCCGATCACCGGCATGGAGGTCTCCCGCAGTTTTCTTTCCAGCTCCGTCACCTTCATGGACACGGGCCGCAGGGCCACCGCCCTGCTGGGCAGATCCTGCTCCGGCATGGCCCCGCCGCCGACCCGGGAGGCGACCGGAACAGTGCTCATCTCGCAGCAATCAGCCAGACTCTTTCTGATCCGGCGGATCAGACGGACCGCCCGGCGTTCGATCACCGCAGGAGGCAGCCCCATCAGGGCCAGGGTGGGGATGACCGTCAGCGCCTTCTCCTCATCAAAGTAAAGCCGCAGAATGGCTTCCAGTCCCGCCAGGGTAAATTTATCAATACGCAGAGCCCGGTTGAGCGGATTTTTCTTGATGCGGCCGATGATATCCCGCTTGCCGAGGATCAAACCGGCCTGGGGACCACCCAGCAGCTTGTCGCCGCTGAAGGTTACCACATCAACCCCGGCCTTGACCACCTCGCCGACGGTCGGTTCCTTTTGCAGACCGAAGCGGGTAAGATCCACCAGGCTGCCGCTGCCCAGATCCTCCATGACGGGCAGATTGTGCTTCCTGCCCAGCTCAATCATTTCCGGCAGGGTCACCTCGGAGGTAAAACCGATGATCCGGTAATTACTCATATGAACTTTCAGCAGCAGGCTGGTTTGTTCATTGATGGCATTTTCATAATCCCACAGATGGGTTCTGTTGGTGGCGCCCACCTCGCGCAGAAAGGCGCCGCTTTTTTCCATCACCTCGGGGATGCGGAAAGAGCCGCCGATCTCCACCAGCTGGCCCCGGGAAACAATCACCTCACGATTCTTGGCCAGGGTATCCAGCGCCAGCAGCACCGCGGCGGCATTATTATTGACCACCAGCCCGGCTTCCGCCCCGGTCAGCTCGCAGAGCAGGTCCTCCACCAGACTGTAGCGGCTGCCCCGTTTGCCGGTGGTAAGATCAAACTCCAGATTCGAATAGCGGCTGCCCACCTTGACCAGGCCGTCCATGGCCTCCCGCGGCAGCAGAGATCGGCCCATATTGGTGTGGATGATGACCCCGGTGGCATTGATCACCGTGCGAAAATTGGGGGTCAACTTGCCCTTGAGACGTTTATCAAATTTTGCCAGCAGCACCTCGCGGCCAAGCTCTTCCAGCTTGCCGGCCCGGCCTCCCAGAATAATCTCCCGCTCAATGTTCAAAACTTCCCGGACGGCAGCCTTGATAAAACGCACCGGCGCCTGCATGTGGTCCACCCAGCTCAAAAACTCATCAACCTTGGGAATTGCCCGCAAAAGCTCCTGCACTGAAGCCGAATGCACCTTTGTTTCGTCCTGGTCAGCCATATACCCTCCGCACGTTCAATAAAACCGCCGTTACTCAGAGCTTATTCGTGAATAAAACTTTTGTTCTCGCATCTGTCTTTTGGCCAGCTTTGACCGCTTCTCAATCACAGGTAAGCGAGCAAACCGAGACTCCGAAATCCTCACCGTAGTAGCTACGCCTGCGGTTTTGAGCCGCGAAGCAAATGCCCTTGGGGCGTTCAATCGTCACAGCCAAATCCATCTCAAAATACAGCGTGATTCCTAAAAAGCTTCATTACGAATAAGCTCTTAGAACCATTTTTTGCTTTTAAGACCCATTTTTACTGGAAAAAGACGCCCGGTGCAAATAATTCAGAGATAATTGCCGGATTTCTCTCCAATTTGTCGAAAAAAAATCCGGACATACCATTAGGTATCAAGAATATAGAAGGGAAGTTGAACAATGGACCCCCGGCAACACCGGGGAAAACTCTCAGGACAGGATTCTTTTAACCTCGCCTTTCAACTTTTCCGAGGTAAAGGGCTTGACGATAAACTCCACTTTCCCATGCAACTCCGAATATCTTACCGCGCCGGGCCTCAGATAAGCCGACATGAAGAGCACCTTTGTCGCAGGATAGGTTCGCTTGAAAATCAATGCGATATCCTCCCCGTTCATCTCAGGCATAACCACATCCGTCAGCACCAGATCAACATCGCCGTTGGCAATCTCAGCCAGTTCCAGGGCCTTTCTGCCGCTTAAGGCCGTCTGTACATGGTAGCCGGTCGAGGCGAGTATATGCTCGATAATTTCCAGTACCGTCTCATCATCATCAATTACTAATATTTTATATTTCTTCTTCATTTCTCTTCCCTTTACGCCCGTAATCCAACCGTCATTTTCACTCATCCAGGACTCTTCGCCACAAAAGCCCGGATATCTCGTCAGTTCTCAATTTTTTTTCCACTTTAGCACAAATGCGCTGGTCAGGGGAATAGGCTGTTGAAAATAAACAATGATCAACTTCAAGCCACGTACTGATGCACGATGGGCGACCATGGCCAAAAATGGGTCGCACATTGGTTTAATGTTTCAATCCACGCCCCCGCGAGGGGGGCGACCCGCCATGTTGGGCAAGGTCAACAGGCATTACACGGTTTCAATCCACGCCCCCGCGAGGGGGACGACACCGAAAAAACCGAGACATTTGACGTGATGATTATGTTTCAATCCACGCCCCCGCGAGGGGGGCGACTTCGAGGCCCAAAACGGCCTTTCCCATCTTATAAAGTTTCAATCCACGCCCCCGCGAGGGGGGCGACTTTTGACGGGGTACGAGTTTACACAAGCAATGAGGTTTCAATCCACGCCCCCGCGAGGGGGGCGACCTCGATTTTTTTGTCGGCCGCAAGTTGGGTATAGCGTTTCAATCCACGCCCCCGCGAGGGGGGCGACTGCGTAGTGAGGTGCCGGACGACCAGTTAGACGCGGTTTCAATCCACGCCCCCGCGAGGGGGGCGACGAGATTACAATCCCACCTCTTTCTACAACACCCCGTTTCAATCCACGCCCCCGCGAGGGGGGCGACCAAGGTGATTGAGTTGCCGTACAAGGACGCAAATGTTTCAATCCACGCCCCCGCGAGGGGGGCGACTAAAAAGGGAATTACAATTGTTCAATATGAGGATGTTTCAATCCACGCCCCCGCGAGGGGGGCGACACTATAGTCATACGCGGCAACATCCAGTGGTGACAGTTTCAATCCACGCCCCCGCGAGGGGGGCGACTGTGCCGGTCGGCTCGATTGTCAAGGATGCCGAGGTTTCAATCCACGCCCCCGCGAGGGGGGCGACCCAGGGAAACATCTTTTGTTTAACTGCCTGCGGTGTTTCAATCCACGCCCCCGCGAGGGGGGCGACGAGAGACTATGCTAAAAAGAAAATGGCAGAACTTGTTTCAATCCACGCCCCCGCGAGGGGGGCGACAACAGGGCTATTCGTGTTTCTGATGGAATCCCTGTTTCAATCCACGCCCCCGCGAGGGGGGCGACTCCCCATGACAGATGGCGTTTGCCCATTACTACGTTTCAATCCACGCCCCCGCGAGGGGGGCGACTTTAGCATCAAGATTTTTGACAATATCGAGCGCCGTTTCAATCCACGCCCCCGCGAGGGGGGCGACTCCCCTGGGATTGAGCAATTGATTGTCCAGAGGGTTTCAATCCACGCCCCCGCGAGGGGGGCGACGATAACTACGGCTGGAAATCCAATTGAGTTGTTGTTTCAATCCACGCCCCCGCGAGGGGGGCGACGAAAGTCAAAGGACAGGCATGGGCTGAGTACGAGTTTCAATCCACGCCCCCGCGAGGGGGGCGACATCCTGCTTTTTCCGATGTTGTCCGTAGTTTCATGTTTCAATCCACGCCCCCGCGAGGGGGGCGACCAGGGTGATGTCACCCACCGCGCCGCCATCCCGAGTTTCAATCCACGCCCCCGCGAGGGGGGCGACTCGGGTGATGTCACCCACCGCGCCGCCATCCCGAGTTTCAATCCACGCCCCCGCGAGGGGGGCGACTCGGTATTGTTTACCGGGCGGCAGAGGAAGCAGAGGTTTCAATCCACGCCCCCGCGAGGGGGGCGACCGGACGGCTTTGTCGAGATCGGCGCAGGCCGCAGTTTCAATCCACGCCCCCGCGAGGGGGGCGACGTTAGCCCCGCCCATGGACTCGATGGCATAGCGGTTTCAATCCACGCCCCCGCGAGGGGGGCGACGCTGGTGGTGGAACCTCAACATGGACGAATCGGAGTTTCAATCCACGCCCCCGCGAGGGGGGCGACAAAATATCCCTGGATAAGATATAATCATAATCAGAAGGTTTCAATCCACGCCCCCGCGAGGGGGGCGACGGTGCGCCATGGTAATCAAAGAGATGATACTGAGTTTCAATCCACGCCCCCGCGAGGGGGGCGACCCGCAAGGCGCCGATCGCCATGCCTTGTGAAAGCTGTTTCAATCCACGCCCCCGCGAGGGGGGCGACCAAGATAATGCTGTTTCCTGACAACTCAAGTCCGTTTCAATCCACGCCCCCGCGAGGGGGGCGACTCAGCTTCACCCCGGCGCTGACCAGGGGATCGGGTTTCAATCCACGCCCCCGCGAGGGGGGCGACGACGGGGGACTGCACAGCGAACGACCTCTTCCAATCGTTTCAATCCACGCCCCCGCGAGGGGGGCGACGCGTCACCGAGGAGACGGCCAACAGCAAACAATTGTTTCAAACCACGCCCCCGCGAGGGGGGCGACGCTATATCAGGCTGGGACAGATGATGCAGAGCATGTTTCAATCCACGCCCCCGCGAGGGGGGCGACGTTTGTCTACGAGACGTTTCACAAATTACCGCTCGTTTCAATCCACGCCCCCGCGAGGGGGGCGACCGCAGCAGGCATGAAAACAACCATCAATAGGTTGTTTCAATCCACGCCCCCGCGAGGGGGGCGACTCCTTATCAGCGGATATTGACTGGGCAACAATGAGTTTCAATCCACGCCCCCGCGAGGGGGGCGACGTTGTCGGAGCTCCGGACGATTTCACTCGGGAACGTTTCAATCCACGCCCCCGCGAGGGGGGCGACATCGCCTATCATTTCACCGATCCTGATGGCTGGGGGTTTCAATCCACGCCCCCGCGAGGGGGGCGACTTCCAGTAATCCGTTAATTGATACGGGTAAGATGTTTCAATCCACGCCCCCGCGAGGGGGGCGACTTCCGGTCCACTTGCCGGCCTTTCTGGTCAGCTGTTTCAATCCACGCCCCCGCGAGGGGGGCGACGGGTTAGATTTAATAAAGGTAGGCGGCGAAGGCTTGGTTTCAATCCACGCCCCCGCGAGGGGGGCGACCCCGATCCCATGTGCGGCACGGCTGGATGGGCGCCGTTTCAATCCACGCCCCCGCGAGGGGGGCGACTGACCTGTTCCAGCCTGTTTGCCGCTTCCACCTCGGTTTCAATCCACGCCCCCGCGAGGGGGGCGACCCGCCCCATAACTTGTCAACCCCAATCCCACCAAGTTTCAATCCACGCCCCCGCGAGGGGGGCGACTGTCGCCTCTGCATTTGCCGCGTGGAGAATAACAGTTTCAATCCACGCCCCCGCGAGGGGGGCGACCTGGCTCATGGGGAGGCAGGACGCCCGTCGTATGTTTCAATCCACGCCCCCGCGAGGGGGGCGACTCATCGGCTTCTCAGCCGCCTCAGCCTTTTTAAGTTTCAATCCACGCCCCCGCGAGGGGGGCGACACCTGCTGGTGTTAAGGGATGGACCGGAGATCCAGTTTCAATCCACGCCCCCGCGAGGGGGGCGACCCATCGCTGCCGGTGTTGCTGCAGATCATATTTAGTTTCAATCCACGCCCCCGCGAGGGGGGCGACGTAATGCCTATTATCCTCGATCATAAGCAGCTCGTTTCAATCCACGCCCCCGCGAGGGGGGCGACACCATCCTATGATTTCTATAAGCCAATGGAATATGTTTCAATCCACGCCCCCGCGAGGGGGGCGACCCAGCGTGAAGAATAGGACAACCATACTCTTCCTGTTTCAATCCACGCCCCCGCGAGGGGGGCGACCCACATACCACCATAAAATCAGCATCGGGGTCCTGTTTCAATCCACGCCCCCGCGAGGGGGGCGACTGTTCAGTGATCGGGAAGTTTTGGATACAACTAAGTTTCAATCCACGCCCCCGCGAGGGGGGCGACCTCAAATCTCTGACCCGGCTTCCATCCGTAGTTTGGTTTCAATCCACGCCCCCGCGAGGGGGGCGACAAAGAAACGTACAAATGGCCACAATAGCAAGCCATGTTTCAATCCACGCCCCCGCGAGGGGGGCGACCCACATACCACCATAAAATCAGCATCGGGGTCCTGTTTCAATCCACGCCCCCGCGAGGGGGGCGACTATTTGAGCAGGCCATGCAGACTGATGAGAATGGGTTTCAATCCACGCCCCCGCGAGGGGGGCGACCTTCCGGCCCTCTGCCTTGGCAAGCCAATTTTCAAGTTTCAATCCACGCCCCCGCGAGGGGGGCGACGATAGAAAACCTCAACTTGTCTACTCCTGAAACTTGTTTCAATCCACGCCCCCGCGAGGGGGGCGACCCACGACAGGGACAACTAATCAGTCTACTATGGGGTTTCAATCCACGCCCCCGCGAGGGGGGCGACTTGCCAGTCATCGTACCCATTGAAGGTGCTGACAGTTTCAATCCACGCCCCCGCGAGGGGGGCGACCTCCGTCAGCTGCACCACCGCCATCCTCGCTAGCGTTTCAATCCACGCCCCCGCGAGGGGGGCGACTGTTTCCTTTCAATTCGTTATGGCACCTCCTCTTTTCGCGGTTATTCCGCGAATCAAGAAAAATAAAACAAAAATCCCCATCGCGGGAGACACATTCCAGGTCAAAATCAACTTTTCCCCACGTAATTACAGACAGCGCGAACATCCCTGGAATTTAATGGGAACTCGTGGTTCGCGCACCCATCTCAAACAATCAACGGCCCCTCCTGATCTATGCCTTTTTTGGCCCCGACATGCTCTACCTTATGCTGCCAGTTCGACCCAAGAAAATAAAACCGCAGACTGTCCGCCTCTTCATCAATCTCATCAAGCAGCTTCTGCCGGAAAACAGTCCATTGAGCCGGATCAACAATACATTCAAAAACGGAGAACTGGACCCGCTGCCCGAAATTCTTGCAGGCCTTTGCCACTCGCCGCAGCCTTCTCTGCCCGGCTTTATCCATGGTCGATACGTCATAGCTTACCAGAACAAACATAGGTTCTCTTTCCAGTTTAATCCGCGCCCCAGCTTGGGCCAACCAACAAAAATACAGACATAGTTGCAAAAACTATTTCCAGAGAAAAACCGGATAGCCGTCAAGATCACCCCGCACATATCGAGCCAGGAGCAGTGCCTGCGTATGGAACAACAGGCCGACCGGCATTTTTTCCTTTATAAAAGGGTGCATGATCTCATCCTGTTTCCGGTTCTGATAGGCGACCAGAACTGTCTTGCGCGTTTCGTCATCCATCAACACCGCCCCGGATTCCATGATCCGAAAACCCTTATCCTTTACCTGGGAAAGATTGATCAGCGACAGGGCCAGGCGGTCGGCAAGAAAAGAACGGAATTCCTCCATCATGTCCAGGGCCAGACTCGGCCGTCCGGGACGGTCACGATGCAGAAATCCGACAGCCGGATCCAGCCCTACACATTCCAGGGCCGATCGAACATCATGCATGACCAGAGTATAAAGAAAAGACAGCAGGCAATTTACCCTGTCCAGCGGCGGCCGGCGGCTTCTCTCGTGAAAAAGAAAATTTTCCTTCTGCGAAGTGATCAGGTTGTCAAAGACTTTGAAATACACCTGGGCTGCCTCGCCCTCATAGCCTCTGATGGTATCCAGCGGGATGTCCTCGCGTACATGCATGAGAATGGAATTAAGCCGGTCAATCGCAGCCTGCAGAACCGGCACATCGATTTTGTCAAAATGGTCACGCAGGGCGCGCTGCAGAACTGTCCGGCTGTTGCTTATCTTGCCGATCACGGCTGACCGGGCCACTGACGTTGATTTCCGATGATCATCGGCCCAGCGGTACTGTTCACGCCTGAGCAGTACGTTGCCGGAGACCGGCCCCTGCACCTTGGCCAGAAAGCGTCCGTGTTCCGTCAAAAAGCTTATGGCAACGTCATTTTCGGCGCAGAACCCCATGAGAAAGGGGCTGCATGATACCTGTCCGAAACAGACAATGCCGCCCAGGGTGTGAATCGGCAACTGCAGGCGAACCTTACCCTCTACCTTGACGGCAACCGTCTCGCCTTCCTTGGCCAGATACGCCCCCTGGGTGGTGACAAACAGTGTGTTCAGATGTTTTTTCATTATTTTTCGTAACTTGACAGTCTAAAGTTTTAAGCCAGTCAAGCTGCCATTTTTATTAAGTCTGGCTCGTTTTTACTACGTTTATTCCGAATTATTCGATATATCGCTGTATGCTTGAATTTGCGAAAATTATGGTAGAACTCATGCTGAATGACAGTCTTAACCATTTCCTCCGAGGGGACGTCCAGAGGATAAGTCCGCATCCACCAATGGTGGAGATGGAGGATGCGGTCCGCGTGCTGCAGGGCAAGTATCTGCAACATCCCCGTCGCAATCAGCGCGATGTTCACAAATCCTTCAATCGCATTCATGGCGTTGGCAATCAATTTCTTGCTTCTGTCAGTCATATGCTCCGCGTCGGCCTCGGCAAGTGCCTTGCCCAGATTGTCAGGCCAGGCTTTGGTCCAGAAATGGTAATAGAGTCCACCAATGATATGTTTGACCATTTTGAAGGTGACCTCAATTTTAAACCGGCTGGCGTACAGTTCAACTATTTCTTCCGGCGTCATGTTCAGGTCGGAACAGATCAGGATGAAGGTGCTGGTATCGTCTTTAACCAGCACAAATCGAAGCTTTTCCTGGATCGATTGCCAAATAAGGTCGAGGCAAAGGATCTCCAGTTTCCTGGTCTCGCCGTAAGTTCTGACAGTGACGGTCGAGAAGTCGTTGGCTCGAGTCGAGAACAGTTTTTCCAGTTTTATCTTTTTGCCGTATTTGGGCGGTCGACCGTGGCCACTATAGGCCTGGGGCTGTTCTTCACGGGCGACGATGTTGTTTTTAGCGCGGGTTACAATATGAAGCAGGCGTTGTCCGGTGTCTCCCCCCAAGGTTTTAGCAATCGCAAAGGTTGGGCCTACGGCAAAGTAAGCGTCCAGCACGGCAATACATGGCTCTTTCAATTTCCCGGCGATACCCTTGGCGAGGTTTGCCATCAGCGTGATCACTGTAATCTTCTCGGTCTCTTTGGCATCGGCATCCTTTTGCTGGAGTTGCCGAATAACCTCCGCTCCTTCATGAAGTTCGGCAATCACCGGCACACAAAATGCCTTGTTCCGGTTGGCAACCAGCATTCCGAGAACGCCAAAATGATGCCCGAAAATCCAAGGTGCTTTACTGGAATTTTCGGAGTCCTGGTGCAATTTTTTAATGCCGGGCATGTATTTCGCCTCCTTGGCGACCTTGATTCCGTCACCAATCAGGATAAAAGCGCCGGAACGGGTACGCGACGCCCCTTGTTGCGCGACCAGCTTCAGCCAATGTGTAACGATTCTGTCGATCTTCAACGCTTCGGAGCGGAAGAAGGCCAGAAAAGCCTCGTACGTATCGGGAAGAAGCCGCAACCAGCGGATACTCGACGACACACCATGATGGTCGAGCCGAACAATGAAGCCAAAAACTGCCACGACGAACCACTCGAAAGTTGCCGACCGGGGAAAAGCCTGACGAAACGTCTTCAGCAACAGACAGAGCTGACTTATCATATTGCCCCCTTACACGAGTTGAATGGACCAACTGGACAAAGCACCGTTGCCGTACGCTGCTATTCCTGTCGCAATCCAAAGGTGTTGGGAGCTACCCGGTTGAACCGTATTCCTTTCCGAATCTGTTTAACCATCGCTGAGGACAAGGAATCCCGGTCCAGCTGGACACTGAATTCCTCCTTCACGGCAGCAATGATCTCGGACATGTGTAGTGGTTTGCCCGCGGCCGAAAGAACTTTTTCTACCATGTCAAAATTAGACGTACGCTTAGCACCGGTTTTCTTGGCGGCTGGAAGCTCCTTTGTCAGACGGGCTATTAGGCCAAGCTTGAACTCAGCAACTTCCTTTTCATACTTTAGAAACAGGGCGTCTTGTTCCATAAAATGCCTCCAGGGAAAGGGTTTGATGATGGATTCTCTGGATAATAGCACGGAACGCATAGTGCGTCAATTAAAATGTACGTACTAATTTAAA
>JAHILF010000008.1 GCA_018897105.1 Pseudomonadota bacterium | reverse complement strand
GGGTCAGATTTGGTTGCGCCGATTGAGCAAAACCGCAGGCGTAGCAGTGCTCCGGCGAGGATTTTGCGATTGAGGCACGGCCAAAGATGGCCTGAAGACGGGATGCGTTATGGTATTTTGGCATTTTCCGAGTCCCTAAGCACCCTCTTCGGTAAGCAATTCGAGGTTGGCAGCGAACTTGTCGCCCAGGGATAGCCCGGCTTCCTGGTAGTAAATTTTGAGTTGTTCAAAACTGAGATCCTGGCGGGGGGAACGGATACGGGCGATGGAGTTGCGTGTACGACGGGCAAAAAGTTCTTCGATCATGCGTACCGGCATGGGATCGCTTGCACTGCCGATACGAATAAAGCAGCCCTTTTCGGACATTCCGTACTTTTTGAGGTAATAGGGCTTTTCAGAACCACTGGCCACGATAATCTTGACGATGTCCTTACCATCGTGGCTTTCATGGATGACATCGAACAGGCCAAGACAAGATGGCTGGATATTGTTTTTCAACCGGTCTTTTACTTTGAGTTGTACCTCATCGGCATCTTCCAGGCCCATAATTTTTCCTGCTTTGTCGATACCCAGATAAATGACACCACCTTCCGCACTGTTCAGGAAGGCAATGACTTCTTTTTCCAGCGAATCGGACAACTCCCGTTTATTTTCAATACGGTTGGACTCAATCATGGCCGTAATCCTCTTTTTTTCCACAAATCATGGAAAGATGCGGCATATTGAAACATGATTTGTTTTCTTTCTCACAGTTCTGTTACTCCTGGCCCTGAGGGGCAACATCAAATCGGATTTATAAACCTGGGTGAGCTTTTCGCTTTTCGAAAATCAACATGTTTTTTTATTAACCACGGAAGGTACGGAAAACACAGAAAATTTTTCTCTCTACATTCTTTTTATTCCGTGTCCTTTCGTGCCTTCCGTGGTTCATTTATCCTGGCTCAAGTCTGTTTTCCCCTTTCCGTCAGCCGATACCTTTGCTTGCTGCTTCTTGGCTTATCCGGGCATGGTCATTTCGAACCGCTTTCCCTGGGGAGATAGCGCTGCTCTGTGCCCATTCCTGGCCTTCAGCATATCGGTCGGGGAAATGTAATCGTTCTCCCTGATCGCGAATAGTGACATCCGTGCCCTGTATCAGGATTATTCGGTTTTTACTAGTCATCCCTCAGCACCCTCTGCAGAACGACTGCTTCAAAGGTATCCGCATCGCCCGTCTCAGCGGCTTGAAATTCACCATCGTAATACAGGTTTTCAGGCACCTGCTTCAATTCGACAATTTCCGGGTGATAGAAATTTTCATAACCGTTTTCATATCCGCTGGCCAATACCGGCAAATTCTGTGGCAGGGCCTGCAAGACATCAATCAACTGAGCAACGGTAAAATGGAAGACTTCCTTTTTCATTCCCCCGAATTCGGTGGAATTAGAATCGATCCGCCCGATTTTTCTTCTTTCACCCATCTATTTTCACCTTCGTCAGTTTCTCCAGTTTGCCAAGCATCTCCACTGCTTCGATATCCATCTTCGAGAAGGCGAACCACTTTTTCCCAAGGTCTTTCAGGGAAGCGCCGAAATGTACAGCGGTTTCGCTCCGCAATACCGCCGACAACATGGCGACTCCCTGTTCCGTGAAAGCATCAGGTAACCTTTTAGAATGTTTAAAGTTTTCGAACCGGTCGCAATTTGCGACCAGTTCACTTTTCTCATCTTGGGTGATCATGGATTGTTTTCCATGCCTGAAATTCAGACAATTTCAGCCGATACCTGGCCACATTGCCCTCGTGCAGGCGCTGCATGGCATCAAGCACCATTTTACTGAAGGCTTTCTTATCATTTTCAGGTACCAGTTCATCTGTCAGTTGCTCAATATTCTTCGTTGATGGCATCTTACGGCCACGGACGATGGCCTGCACAGCATTGATCAATGCCTCCCGATATCGGATACGCAGCGGGTCCGGCTCAGCCATGGTTTGGGTGATTGCCAGATACCGCTGGCATGAGCGTTCATAAGACCAGGTAAACACATCCCGCAGCAGATCGACCTGGTTGAATTCATATACACCAAGAGTGCCATCTATATAGGCCTGTTCGGGCACATCGATGAAAGAGAGGGGACACAGATTATTTCGTATCAACGGAATGTTCGCTCCCAGCCGAGAGACACGCTTGTTCACATCCTCGAACGGCTGCAGGTAGGGCAACTGCACCATCACGAAAAACGCTTGCTCGAATGGGTCGTCAATGGCCGCGGCTTTCTGCAGCAGCAGACGGAAACACTCTTCCAAAACTTGAGGCATGGCCAGCGGATGGAAGACCGACCCGGAAATGTCTACCGGTCTGCGGCGTAACCGTCCGGAGGCGTCTTCGTCAGGGAGCAAATTTTCCGACAGGATGGCATGCAGGTTGAGAAAGGTGAACGGATTGAACCCTATCTGGTCAGCCTCTTCGATGAGCATTTCGATGGCCGCCTTGTGATTCAGGATCATCTGGGTTTCCTGTAAGTCTTTCCCTTCTGCGGCCTGACCGAATTCGATCAGATTTTCAGTATCAAGGCGGTTGTAGGTATTTCCCTCCAAACGGGAAGAAGACCAGGAAAGATCAATCAGCAACCGGTTCAGAATTCCTCGGGCATAGGTGCCTGCAGGGCGTTCCTCGGCTGCTGTGCGACCCATCTCGTGAAACTGGGTGCGCAAGGAGTCGGAAAGATAGAAGGTGACGCCCGGTTCGTACTCCTCCAGAAATGCACGCTGATAACCGACCGGTTTGCGCTCCATCAGTGGTTGCCGCACGAGATCTCGAATGACCCTGCCCTCTTTTGAGACCGGGACGTAGGATTCCACCCTCACAACATCTGATGCCATTTTGTGAACTGCGGAGTGAGGAGTGATGACAATGGGCGCACGTTTGTAAACCAAGGCGATACTTTCGCCTTCGGTGATGATCCGACTGTCCTCCTGGAGTCGTTTCAGGCGGCGCTGCAATGTTCGACGATTGATATTGGATATATGATTGGCTAGCGCTTTTTCAAGCGCTGAAATTCCAAGCCCTTCGGGATGTTCTGAAATTACCCGTTCAATCAGATCCAATTCTTCAGTAGGCACAATGCGTGACATGGCATCCCCAGAAGTGTGCTGTAAAATGTAGATTTGCACGCCACTCATTACGGCATGCGACAATATATAACGACACTAACATGTCACGCTTTAGTGTCGCGCGTCAATAAAATAATGTTCCGACTCAAATTTTTTTTGGGTACCAACTCAATGTCATTAACTTAAGCCTTTTCGCCGGTTGCCTGAGCCCAGGTTCGTCATTCCGGCGAAGGCCGGAATCCAGGTAGTTACGACAATTCTGGACCCCGGCCTTCGCCGGGGTGACGACGAGTGTAGTCAGTTTT
>JAHILF010000029.1 GCA_018897105.1 Pseudomonadota bacterium | reverse complement strand
GTCGGATATACCTCCGTACTCTGTTGAAGTTTCAGCAGCTCTTCCCTGATGAGACGGCCTGCGCCCGCTATCTGAAGCGTATCCGGTGGCCCGAAGAATCCTGCGGAACCAGACGAACCTGTGCTAATCGGATAGGCATGGGCAGATGAATCCCAAGCAGTTTGTTTGAATAACTGATAACTAAATTAAAAAAAATGATTAAAAAATACCCCTCGTGCTGCATTGCACGTCATGGGGGGAATATCCTGGCGGGGTTGCCATGGCTGCGACGCATATACTTTTGGTTGACGATGAATCGGAATTTGTTGAAGTAATGGCCGAACGTCTGGCCATCAGAGGATATCATGTTTCCTGCTCCTCAAACGGCAAGGATGCCTTGGCTCAGCTGGAACAACACCCTGATATAGATGTGACGGTGCTTGATTTGAAAATGCCCGGGATGGGGGGCATCGAAACCCTCGAGGAAATAAAAAAGCGGCATCCGCTAGAGCAAGTCATCATGCTCACCGGCTACTCGACGGTCTCCAGCGCCACGGAAGCCATGAAACTGGGGGCCTTCGATTACGTGGTGAAGCCTTTTGACACAGACCAGTTAATTGCCCTCATCAATGAAGCAGCGGCCAGAAAAAAAAAATTCAGCGATCAGCTTCTTGAAACGCGTCAGATACCCTACATCTCTGACCGCAAAAGGGAACAACTCATCGCTGAAATCACGGAAGCGGCAGCAGAAGGAAGACGCCGCACGCCTGCCGAATAAGCAGCTCCACTTATGCCATCTCACCGGCCAACCTTGCCGGTTCTGAGCGAATTCATCTGCAAGCCCATGCAAGTAGTGCCCCCTCCCCGGCGGTCGATGCGACTGCGGCCAGATGCACCCCGCTGTTGCTCTCCGTCAGTTCCCGTCTTCATTACGGGAATTACCTTTTCCTACCCACATCACCTCACAAAATTTGCCGCACAGCTGTTGCTGAAACTTTTTTTCTTCACCACTACTCACTTTAATTATTACAGCTGCAGAGCCATAACCTAGACATGCAGGAATTAATTGACAAAGTGTAAGGAAAGGAGCACATTTCATCTCCATGAGCATAAAGAAATTCATATCTTTCTGGATGGGCGGCCTGGGCTTGTGTTTCATCATCCTGGCACTGTCGCTCATCGCCAGCACCACGAAACTGCAGTCCATGAATGCCCGGGTTCTCAAGGATTCCCAGGCCATTGAAGTGGCCCATCAGATTGAAAACGCTATTCTCCGTGAACGGCGGGAGGATCTGCTCTGGCGTGCCACCGGTGACTCAGCTTTTCTTGCGCGGAAATCAAGTTTTGTGGAAAAATCGACTCCCCTGATCCAGGAACTGACGGACTCTGACTCCTCATCGGGTAAAAGCGACAACTCTTCGCATATCCGACAACTCTTTGAGCAATACCGGACCGAGGCCCTTGCCAACCCTACCCATCCCCTTGCAGAGGTCAGCCGTTCCGCCGACAGACTGCTGCGGGCGGTTGAGGAATTCAGGGAACGAAATCATACCCAGATGACCGAAACCCTGGCACTGAGTAAACGCCTCGACGCCATGGTCAACCGCTGGTCAATAGGTTTGATTCTCGTTGTACTCTGCTTTGCCGCTCTCGGCTCCGTGCTGTTACTCAAGCGCATTATCATCCCAACCTTTGCCCTGAGTCAGGCGGCTGAGCGCTTCGGCAAAGGGGAATACGCAGTACGGGCCAAGGTCTACAACAATGACGAGCTCGGCATGCTCAGCCGCGCTTTCAACGAAATGACCGAGAATATCTCTCTTCTGCAACAGCAACGCCGCCATTTCATCGCCTCTCTTGCCCATGACATCAAGAATCCCATGGTCCTCATCGGCGGGACGGCCAGAAGGTTGAAAAAGAAACAGGCCGTTGCCGAAGAAAAGATGCCCCTGCTTAATTGTATCATTGAACAGGCCGATGCGGTTGAAGAACTGATAGGCGAACTTGTCGACACCGTGCGACTGGAAGACGGGAACGTGGCCCTCTCCATGGCGGAGGTGGACCTGCATGATCTGCTCAAGACTATCCACGCCAAGCAGGCAACCATGGTCACCAGTCATCATCTGGTTTACACAGGAGAACCCTGCCTGGTGTGGGGTGATGCCAGACGACTGGAAAGGGTCATAAACAATCTTATCTCCAACGCCGTCAAATACAGCGAACACAGCAACGCCATTGACATACGACTTCGGCGGGAGCATGGTTGTGGTGTTATCATGGTAAAGGATGCGGGGGTCGGCATACCGCCGGAGAAAATCCCCACCCTGTTTCAGCCTTTCAGAAGGCTCGCCCAGACCAAGGACATGGCCAAGGGTAGCGGCCTCGGTCTCTTCTCCGTAAAAAAAATCATCGACGGCCACGGCGGCCAAATCAACATTGCCAGCGAACCTGACCGCAGCACCACGGTGACGATTGAACTGCCCCTGCACCAGAACGCCTGCCCACTTGCCTGAAACACCCCGAAAAAACTGCGGAACCACTAGCGGCAATTCATTCACTCAGTTTTTTCAGCTGCCATCTTCATCTGCAAAAAATTGACGCCTTATGCTTGTGAAGACAAAATAGATGCCGATGGTCATGACGAAAACACCGGTCATGATGTTGTCAGACTCATAATAAGCAAATGAACCAGCTCCGTTGGCCAGATCATATCCCGTTTTAATCACTACAATTCCAATCGCTATTCTGCATAGTGTGAAGACCCAGGCAACTGCCTGATCTATTTTCGACTTGTTCTTCGCCACAATTAATTCTTCAGCCTTCTGTCATTGGAGGAAAAATCGCCTCAGCGCCAGCCAACTTTGCACAAAAGGTGCAAGGATTGAAAACGTTCACATCCTCCTCGCGCCATCTCCAACCATTTTTTCGGAAATCAAAACTATTCCGGGAACCATCCGGATATTATTTACGTCATTATTATATCAACAATACTTCTTTTGCTGGAAAGAGACGATAAAACTAAACCGTATCGCCCACCTTCCTGCACACAAACTGGGAGGTCACCGTATGTCTCATTTCTCTGAAAATAACGAGTCGAGATGCCCATACTGGATCGAATGCAATTCACAATGCATGAGAAGGATGGGCGGCATTTATATACCCTTGCAATATTATGTTGAGTTTTTTTGTAAATCCGGACAATTTACCAATTGCAGCCATTATCTGTTGGGAAGCATCTTCACCAGGGAAAGGGCTGATTCAAACAGTGATGTTCAGAACTTATGATCACTTTCGTGCCGAAGATTCTTCTGCGACACGAGATGTTAGCATTACTTCCGGAATTCACTGTCTGAATCCCATGATGCGCCGGTTGATCTCTCGCCTCACAAATTTTCAGCCTCGTCAACATCATCAATTTTATAATCACAATTTATTGGCCAACCACTAAGAAAATATTTAATGGGTTGTCCGCAAATTTATATGAAAGTCCTTTCCCAAGCGCGTCATGCATCCTGCAGTAAGAGCGGGCCTTGCCCGCGAACTTTCATGCTTCGTTGTTCCCGCTTGCGGAGATGGGGGTTAGCTTTTAGCTCCGTTCCATCAAAGGATCCTGAACTCCTTCATTGACCTGGGAACAGGGTCTCTTTTCTGCAGATCATCCGGTTTCAACCCGGCAACATACTGGTAGAGAGACCAGAACTCCCTTTCTCCGTAAGGAATCCCCTGACACCTGGTTCGCTCGACACTAAAATTGCGGACAAAATCCTTTGCACTGCCCTCTTTGCGGAAAAACTCCCTTTTCGTTTCATGGCGGGCAAGACAGGCCAGCGTCACTGCATGGCGTTCCAGCATGATTTTAAAGCTGCCCCAGTCTGCAAAGCCGCCCTGCTCGCCTTCCCACATGGCTACCAGCAAATCATCCCAAGGATGTGAAACCTTCTCCACGTTCAACCCTTTGCAGATTCTCTCCATAAGTACCTCCCATGGGTCTTTATCCCGTCCAGATACCGATAGCCTTTTTTGTTCTTCGGTTTCCACAGACCACGGGAACAGCTCCCTGCAGGCCTCATCCGCAGCATGGCGGCCCAAGGCCCGGTACGACTCAAACTGCTCCTCGGTAAAGAACTGATCACCGGTGCTCTCATGAGGGAAGTCGTTATGCTTGTGCTGATAGTTGATGAGGGGTGCTACCTCCTCTTTGGTCATGGTATTTTTAAGAATAATAATCCAGCTGTGCTGCCAGGGACGATCTGGATAGAGGATTCGACCCACCGCATAGTGCTTTGCAGACCCTCCGTCTTCATTACGATAGATATTTTGCAGTGATATGCTGATCTTGATGCCCTCATCCACATAGGCCTGCCTGACGGAACTGTTAAAGGAGTCAAAGGCATGATCCGGATCACACTCCGCATCCGAGGCGATGATGATCCTGGCCCTGCGCCGCAACAGCGGGAGAATGCCCAGGTTGTCGCCGCTGTGACCGCCGTCGCTGAGATAGATCTCCGGTCCCCTGTCGTCGGTGTAGCTAGAAAGCTCCTGCAGCAACTGCCCGGCCGCCGGGAACAATTTATAGAGTTTTTGCCATCTGCTGTTCCAACGGCAATTAAATGCATTTTCCAGCCAATAGCCGAGGCGAATTCCCACGATGGTGCTGGCAAAAGAGAGCAGCAGTGAGGAATTCACCCCCATCACCGAGGTGGCGGCGGCACCGCTGATGGTCATGGTCCGGGCCAGTTTCAGCTCCCCTTTCTCATAATCCTCCGTCCGAACATACCCCGTCCTCTCGGAACCCACATAACACCTGGAAAAGGTGAACACCTCGCCTTTGCGGTTAAAGCCCTTCAAATCATGGGCAGCCGTAAGATTCAGGGTCGCATTGATCAGCAGGTAGGGGCCACGGCCTTTGCACTTTCTCGGATCATCCGCATCAACCCCGTGCAGCTCCTTCAGCTCCATCTCCGTATCGTCACGCTTGGATACATAGCCATATCCCACATCCTCCGGCAACCTGCGTCCGAAGGTGCGCAGAAACGCCTCGGCTAGCCGATCCCGATAAAAATAGTGGGGCGAAGCCTTGTTGACATCCACCCAACAGCTGAATACCGCCAGCAGAGCACCACTGCCCAGCACAACAAAAAGCAGCTTCCATCGCGCCCACCCAGAGGACATCTCAGGCCAGGTTGGAGCGATGATTTTGCTGGTCAAAATGCTGCCAACCCATACAACGGCAAGAAGTACAACCAACGGCACCAACAAGCCGAGTAGCCAGTTTTTGAATTTTTCCGGAATCTTTTTCCCTTTTTTTTCGGAAGCCTTCTTGTCTTGGCCGGCCAGCCAGAATTTTAGGCCGAACATGAGCGGCACCTGCACACAGGCGACATACACGCCGTCGCTTGCCAGGATAAGTCCAGGCAGCAATGCAAGCAGAAGGGTAAAAACCAGCCCAACAAAGCAGGCCCCCTGAATCATGTTGAGAATGGAGCGATTTTCCTTGGTCCAGAGCTCTGGGTTCATCACCCTTTGCGAAACTTGATTACGCCATTTTATGAGGATCTCATCCGGCCACATGCCCAAAATAGTGCTGCGCATAGGGCGCATAACCTCGATTATGGCAAAATAATACAGTCCACTGCCCAAGTAGGCGCCTGCCAGGGAAACCCCTGGCAGCAAGAGCATGGCGCCTTGCGCTGATCCCATCCCCCACTTTCGCAGAGCAACCGCCGCAAGACAAAGAACACCACCGAGAAAAATAGAAATCAGCAAACAGATCGCCCTGAATCTTTTCCGGTTGGCCACCCCTTCCGGATCCTCTCCGCCTGCTTCAGGCAATGCCTGCTGAGCAGACTCACCACTAGCAGTTTTCCTGGCCGGCTTTCGGAGGAAGAAACAAGGCAGCCCCACACCAAGCAACACGCCCGCCGCAAGGGGAATGAACCAGGTTTTCCAGGGAAGATTGTCAACAAGGTCTATAAACGGCTGCTTGCTGTAGTGTTTAATGGTTTTCCAGGCCCCTTTCGTGTCAGAGAATTTTTCATCACCCTCATCCGCGGATTGATGATTTGTTATTTCTTTGCCGGCTGATTGTTTATCAGCCGCCTCGCAGGCCACCTTCAGGCTGCCGTCTTCGCCAATGGAGGCCTTTGCAGAGATTTGTTGCGGAGTCGGGGTTTTCTTCATGGCCGGTGCAAGTCCTGCAACAATCCCCATATAGACAGAGGTAAGCAGGATCATAACCAGCAGAAACCAGAGAAAAGGGGTCAAGGTGGTAAAGGTAACCGCGCCCACCGCCCGCATCAGGGTATCGCTCAGGTATCTGGGCCGGGGGGTGAGGTAGCTGGCCCGGGTACGGATATGCTCCATCTGCTCCTGGCCGCTTAACTCTTGGCGATTGGCCGGAAGAGACACATGATCATCCCGGAAAGGAAAGGATTCCCAGGAGGTATTGAAGAGGGCTTCCGAGTCCACATCGGAGGAGAATTTATAGGTCGGCTCAGTCGTGACTTTGCCGAAATTATCGCGGGGATTACTCAACAGGGAGGAGAGGCAGGCACCGATATAGCCGCCGCCGGAAACAGTGCTCAGATAATCGACAAACTGCAGCATCCCTGACTTGGACAGGCCCTGCAGGATGCCGAGGTTGGTGGCGGCCGAACGGATGCCGCCCCCGGACAGGGCCAACCCCACCAGGGTCTTGGAAGCTTCCACCGATTTTGTCGGGCGGCCCACCCTTTTGCGGATGCGGTCCCGGCGGTCTGCGATTATCTCCAGTTCCCTGCGGCGAACATCATCCAATTTACAGCGCACACCGTTACCCATACCAGAATCCCTCCCCCTGTGACTCCCTCACCTCGTCAAGGTGATTTCGTTTTCGCAATGTATTTGCACATACAAGGATGCGGAATAGAGTGCCCATTTCCCAGCTCACTTGAAAAAATAGACATATACCCAGAAAAACTCACATTTTCACATTTTGCAAGAAAAAACTACTACAACATGACAGGGAAAACCATAAATTCCTGCACTCTATCAACGCAAGATTTGAGGGGACAGGAATATCTTTAGAATACAAGACGATAGACGTCAAAGGTTATGCTGAGCTGCTCAGAAAATATCAGGATAGGGGCGCCCCACACCACCCGGCATACGGATCGCGTACCAGGGCGGTTCGGCTGATCAAGACAAGGCATTAAATGCCCTGCCGGGCTTTTGGTTAAACTGACGCTGCAAACATTTCAGCTACCGCTGCACCCTAAAAGTCCTGGAGGTTTTTACGGCAATACTGATTATCTATGTGCCACCCGTCATGCATGACTATCTTGATTCATAAGGAATTTCATATAACCGCGGACTAGCAAAACAAAAAAGCCCCTAACTCATATTGAGCTAAAGGCTTGAATTTACTGGTGCACCCGGCACGATTCGAACGTGAGACCTACGGATTCGCAGGCATTTAACTTCAGGTTTCACAATGCCTTATCATTTAACAATAGCTTAGAATTACGAGAAATATCTTTTCCATAAAATAAGGCAAGTTCCCTCAACTTCCGATATGTCATAAATTTTTTCTCACACAGTTTCTCACACAAACCAGAATTGCATTGCGGTATGCGCCATAAGAATTTTTTATACAATATCTTTCTAAATTTAGTTTATTGAAACAAGATCACTTATATCAACTTTGCCTGTTCTATTTGTGTCTTCAAATTTAACAATTGCAAAGGCTGGATTTATATTGTCATCAAAATCTAATATCGTACAAATCCTTCCTCTATGTTTCTTTTTTAGTAATCCTTCAGCAGACCCCACGGCGAGAACCACGGCCCTTGAGTTAGGGCATGCCCTTGGCCCTGGTCATCGACAGGATTCCGATGACAACCTGATGCGTTCAAAAACCTTCGGCTGGCAGTTGAATGAAGATGAAATTCAAACGGCTCGGCGCAGAGCCGCTGCAATCAGTCTACCGATTTCAGCAACAAGCCACCAAAATTCCTGTTCTTCCCTTTAAACCGCCCTCAGAAACTCAGGGCATCCACATTTCCTTATGGATAAAGACACTCCGTGCAGTCTGTACGGCCAAAATCATCGGCCAGATCACGGAGTAAGACAGTGGCTGTATTTTCGATATAGTGAGCAAGATCCAGCCCGTCAGTGTCTCCGTCGCAGTCGAGATCTCCTTCGCATTTGATATTGGGACATGCCGATGTGCAGCCCAGAGTTGCATCATCGCTCCAGCCGTCAGGATTATCACAGGTATTGCCTGTTCCCGAGTTTATCGACGAGTACTCATAAAAATCAGAATAGGTATTTTCGCAGACATAGTTGTTTGAAACATCATTATCTGACGTTGTCTGTAGCAGTATACCGGCACCGTTTTTCGTCATTTTATTGGCTGAAAGGATATTGTCAGTCGAGGAATCCAGTGAAATCCCTGCTCGGGCATTTGTATTGGCGTCATTTTGTTCGAGCTTGTTCTTGCCGGCTCCTCCCAGGATAATACCAACGCTGTTCTGTTCAAGGGTATTGCGCAAAAGCTGGTTTTCCCCGCTCTTATCAAGATAGATGCCATACTCATAGTTGCGCAGCGTACAGTTTTTGATGGTCAGCATCCCGTAACTTGACGGCAGATAAATACCATAGCCGCTGCCGTTACCGATAATGATGGAGCCGTTGCAGTCCAGACTGACCTTGGAAGCGCCGAACCTGACAGCACCCTTTTTCTCATAATCATTGATATAATAGATTCCCTTGTCGAGCACGGTGTCCTTGGTGATAACGCCAATTTCACACTGATCGCCGATGCCGTCCTTATCACTATCCCTCTGGTCCGGGTTAAACACTCCCGGACAGTTATCCTTGCCATCAGCAACACCATCACGGTCCGCATCGATCAGGTAATAACATTCCCCAGTGGAATTTGAGCACCTGTCAAGGGTGGAATCATTACCGTCATCACACGACTTCTGGTTGCAGGCGCAGCCATTGCTGTCTGCTTTCATTCCGGCTCCTGTCAGGGGGCAGTCATCCTCAAAATTCATAACCGAGTCACCGTCCGTATCCGCTTTATCGTTATAGTCTGGATCAATACCGTACGGACAATCAGGATCGTCAATGCCGTCCAGCTGGCGGTCACAGACGCCATCCACCGCGCCGCCGGGACAATCATCCTTGCAGTAAAGAGCATTTTCTCCCAGACTGCAGACGCCGTCCGGGTCGCACCTCACCTCTATGCTCGGACAGGTGGCCTTGAGAATCGTATTTCCTGCCGCTACAAGGGTTGACGACAGGGAGAAAAGGCCAAGGGACTGGGGCTCAACCTCAAAAGTCAGAATACGGGTTTCCCCAGGCAACAAAGTAATCGGCCAAGTATGGGAGAGAACGCGGAGGCTTTCATACATCTCCTCTTCAGGGTCCAAGCCGATATAGTGAACTCCGGGAATGAAATTTTCCTGCACCCGGACAAAGACCTTGACCTTTTCATAACTTTTCACGGTTACCTTCACCTGCACTTCCTCTCCCAGGAGTATGCGTGCGTCATTAATTTCCTTGGTCACATTCAGATTGACCGCAGGTGGTGGTGCCTGCACATCGTCCATGTTTTCCCCGGTGCATGGATTGAGTTCGGTACATTCTCCGTCAATGGACAGGAATGATGCCTCTGCAGCCGCCACCTTATCTTCAGCTGATACAGATTCTGCCGACGAACTTGTGGGGAAGACAGGAGCCGATACGGAAATAGTACTTGCAGAGGTGGCGTCAATGCCTTCGCAGCCGTGAATTTCATCGTTTGGCGGGCAATTGTCCCTGCTCGGTGACATGTTATCATTGTAGCATCCCTGGTCCAGGGACCTGCAGTAATCATAATAACAGACCTCCCAACTGCAGCCGCTGGTGGCGGTGCAATCGGCTTCGTTTGACCAGAATGCATCGGAGCAGGCGCCGTCCTCCGGGGTGCCGGTACAGACGCCGCCGGACCAACTGCAGCCCTCGGCGTCGTTGCATGGATCTTCGTTTGTGATCAGATCACAGGAATCGGGAATTCCCTTGCAACAGTGAAAATCAGGGTCGCCTTTCACCGATCCCCGGTTGCCTGTGGTATCCGTATAATACCATTTGGCATAGTCGGGAAAGCGGACCAGATTGTAGTCATGACCGTCCCCGTCTACCGCGTACACCTCATTTTCCAGGTAACCTGCCTTACGCAGCATTGTTGCCGTGGAAATGGCGTAATCCACGCAGGTGCCGGTGGATAGTTTATTGATCGAGGCATGGGCAGGCAGATCGGCCTTGCTGTCGTTGTTGGACGTATAGCCGGTGTCAGAATGCCAGTATCCCGGTTCTCCCCACTCCCACCAGAGGAAATAGTTGTATTCGCAATGGTGGCCTCCCATGTCGAAATCAGGGGTTTCCTCAACACGATGGGAACAGCTGTCCGGGGTGCCCATCTCCCAGGCAAAGGGTTTTGTCTGCCAGTAAGGGCAGTCCGGCGTACTCTCGCCGCAGAACTTATCAGAGCCGTAGCAGCAGAATTCACCACTAAAATAGCCCTGCATATAGACGGCTCCCTGGCCAAAGGCCTTGATGATATAACGGCCGACACACTCCTTCAGGGACAGAGCATTAAAGTTATCCTGAAAATTGTAATCATATGAGTTGTCATGGGCATAGGAGCAGGCCTCACGTCTGCCGCTTAAGTGGTCACCTGTGATAACGGTAAGGTAATCCTCATTTTCACAGCACTCAAGGGCGTCTTCAACGATGTAGTCAAGATTAGGATCACAGACCTCGAAAAGATCGCAGCTTGCATCCCGGGTATTGATATCGACGGCTGGTCCTTCACCGTTGTTCCAGGGATTGCGGCAGTCTGAATCTGGAGGTCCGTACTTGGCGGAGGTATCGCAGTCAGCGCAAGACGGACAATACATACCGCCGCAGTCCACCCCTTCTTCGTCGTAATTTTGAATACCGTCCGTGCATTTGGAGCAGCGGAAGGTGCAGTCCGTCCTGCCGTTATCATCCCAGGAACTGGCAAAATCACAGGTATTGAGGTCCCCGGCATTGGCAAACGTTCCAATCTGCCGGATATCACGGGACATGCTCGAACAGACTGTGTTGGAATTTATATAGTTGCTGTAGGCATCGTCAAGCAGGATACCGTAATAATTATTAACCACCTGATTACCGGTAACATAGTTGAATTCGGTTCCAGAGGCTCCGCCGTACAGGGTAATGCCGTAGGAATCGGTGTTCTGGTTTTCCTCCACCGTGTTCTGACCGATATCATTGCGGCTTGATTCGTCCAGGCGGATGCCGCCGGTCAGATTGAGCCTGACGGTGTTAAAAAAGATGTCATTATTGTGGGAATGGAGCAGTGACAATCCATAAACCGCGTTTGAGGTAAGCAGATTGTAATTGCCGATTGTATTATAATCGGATTCCTCAAGCCTGATGCCGTGGTTTGTATTGGATAAGGAATGGTTGTTATGCAGGGTATTGGACGAGGCATTGTTCAGATGGATGCCATTGTAAAAATCACTGATAGTACAGTCGCGTACCGTGTTTCCTGAGCGTGAGACTATGCTGACTCCATAGTCAATGCCGCTGTCGTCACCGTCAATGGTATGTCCGTTGCAATCAAAGATTGTATCATTGGTCCCAAAAGAAATACAGGTGCCGCTGTGTCCCCAAATATTGGCAGTCAGGATGACCGTATCATAGTCGCCGTTCAGTTTGGCCGTACATCCCGAGCAAGAGGAGCAGGTCGTGGTTCCAGCGCACATGGTGCTGCATCCGGTGTAGCCGTCGTCATTCCAGCCATCCGGTTCGTTACAGGCATTGAGATATCCAGAGTTGCCCGTACCGCTGTAAATATTAAAATCAGGATTATTGCCGCAGACCGTATTGGAAAATACGGAATTACTGGAAGCGCTGTAAAACACAATGCCCTGGGTATTATCATGCACATTGTTGGTGCTGATCACATTAAACATGGCGGTGGAGAGATCTATGCCGCTGTTCGTGTTCCCATAGACCTCACTTGTGGTCACGACGCTGCTGGTAGTATCAAAAAGATGAATGCCGATGCTAAAATCACTGACCAGGCAATTGCGTACCGTGACATCCGTACTGTGGCCAATAAAAATACCATCTTCCGGATCGAGGTCAAGGCCGTCGCCGTCAACCCTGTTCCCGGCACAGTCAAAAATGACATCATCAGAGTCAATGTAGATGCAGCCGCCCTCGTGGTCAATAATATCGGTTGATAGAGTGACCTCGTCCCAGGTGCCGCTGTTGAGCTTCGTCGTGCAATCTAGGCAGGAATTACAGGTAGTGGATAATGACCACCCCAAACGGGGCAGTACACAGAAGAAAAACCCCAGGAAAAAAACAATACTCCCTTGGTAACGTGTTCTCTTCATTTTTTTCTCCTCCAAAGAACATGGCTGTAAATTGTCGGAAAATTACTGCAAACTTCTCATTAATTACTTCTTTCATTTTGGGTAAAACATGCTCTTTTGATGATCAAACATTTAGAGCAATATGTCAAAAAAAATATTGACAATACCCTCCAGGAAGATCTTCAAAAGAATCCCTTCATTCACTCTGTGCCTTGCCCCTTCTCCATCCCAGGACCTGAAACAGAATATCGACCACTACCAGAGTATGCCTTTTGAGAAAAAGGTGCTGCAACTGGTGCGCGAGGCTTACCTGCAGGAGTACCTGGAGAGCTATCGGATAACCGCGGCTGACGTGGAAGTCAACATCTCCGCGGATATGACCGTACGTCTGAAAAAGATCGTGGATGTTGAAGGGGTGGGCCTGCGTTTGAAAGAATATCTGGTAAGACCGGCGGCAGGTAATTCTGTCCATGTCACGGAAAAAGATTTTCTGAAATCCAAGTTGGGTGAACGGATTATTGGCTTGGTGGTCGAAGACCATTCCATTGCGTCGGGCAAGCCGTCCCGCGTCTTTATTGTCGAGCAACGGGGAGAGGATTCGTGAGCCTGAAAGAACGTTTTAATGCCCTGAGCCCTCTCCGGAAGAAAATCTGCGTCTGGTACCTGGTGGGCGCGGCAGTGCTGATTATCGTGGTGGCGGGATATAAGAGCAGCCGTAATCCGGAATCCGAGGCAACCGCGAGACTGAAAAAAACGCGGGAGATTTCCCTGGACCCGGATCTGATCGAGAAAACCATGCTGCGGGAACAACGAAAAGAGATCGAGGACATGCAGGCCCAGATTAAGAAACTCGCAAATGATGAGGAAGACAGGCGGCAGTCGGGAAATTTTCCACCACCGGTTCAAGTTGAAAGCCAGTTGCCGGAGATCCCTTCCGCTAATCAGGTGGAACAGTCTGCATCCTCACCTTATTTCGGTACTCCCGTTCCTCCCAGATTCCCGGCTCCTCCCGTCCAGCAGCCTCCGCCGCCTCCGCTGGAATAAAAAATCATCGGCGGCATCGGTATTCTCTCCAACCAGAGTGCTCTGTCTCCGGTTGCTGCTGACCAGGCTGATATAAAAAAGAGAACCGGACGGTCTATCTGCCGCCATCCTTTATGGAGGCCATGTTGCTGACCGGTTTCGACGATTCTACTTCGGGGGAAGGCAAAAACAACCCTGAACCGCGCCTGTTGCGTATCCAGGCTCCGGAGGTGCTGCCCAATGACGTGAAGGCCAATCTGCGCGGCTGTTTCATCATCGCCGAGGCAGTCGGGCGGCTCAATAAGGAACGGGCCGATGTGCGGCTGGTGTCCTTGTCCTGCATCGGCCGCAATGGGCAGGCGGTGATTGATACCACGGTCAAGGGATTTGTGACGGACAGCGATAGCAAGGTTGGGCTTTCCGGCCGGGTGGTCTCCAAAATGGGTGCCGCTACCGCCAGGGCGGTGGTGGCCGATATTTTCGGCGGTGCGGGCGACGCCCTGCAGGCTTCCTCCCTCACCCAATCTACTTCGGCCTTAGGCACCACAACCATTGTGGACAGTGACCAGTTGGCCAAGTCAGCGGCAGGCGGCGGTCTGGCCGAAGGCTCCAAGAACCTGCAGTAACTCTATCTCGATCTGGCCAAACAGGTCACGCCTGTGATCGAGGTCGGGGCAGCGAACAAAAGGTCAAACGGCGATTTGACCCCTTCCCATCCAATACATTGTTAAGGAGTCGGATACCCAGGGCGGGCTGGGAGCGAAATTCCTGGTACGTTGGCAGGCGGATAAAACGGTTAATGCCCCGCTGGTGGAAACCGTGATGATCGGCACCAAGATGCAGCAGGGCATTTCCTTTACCTCCCGGGCCATTGTCCTGAAGGAGTCCCCGTAAGGGCGGTTCGCGAACCGCCCCGGTTTCATGCCTGCCCTTGGGTCCCGCCCGGTTTCCCTTTAACTGGGAAAGAGGCCAACCCCCGGGATCAATTACCGAAGCGCCAGCAGACGTTCAATACGCTCCCTGATCGGCGGATGGGTGGCGAACAGGCCGGCAATCTGCCCGCCGGAAAGGGGATTGACGATATACATCTGGGCCGTGGCCGGGTTGACGTTCATGGGCTCGCGGCGATTGCCCTGCTCCAGCTTAGCCAGGGCATTGGCCAGGGAATGGGGACGGCCGCAGATGGCGGCGCCGGATGCATCCGCCTGGAATTCCCGGCTGCGGGAAATCGCCAGCTGGATGATGGTGGCGGCCAGCGGGGCGATGATCATCATGGCCAGTCCGGCCAGCATATTCCCCCCGCCGCCTTCCTCGTCATCCCCGCGCATGCCGCCAAAAAGCATGGTCCACTGGGCCATGGTGGCCAGGTAACTGATGGCGCCGGCCATGACCGCGGCAATGGAGCTGATGAGGATATCCCGGTTTTTGACATGGCCCAGCTCATGGGCCAGTACCCCTTCCAGTTCATCCCGGCTGAGGAGCTGCATCAAACCGCTGGTCACCGCCACGGCCGCATGCTCGGGATTCCGGCCCGTGGCAAAGGCGTTGGGTGTATGGTCATTGATGATATAGACCCGGGGCTTGGGCAACCCCGCCCTGTCGGCCAGATAACTCACCATCTGATGCAGATCAGGCGCCTCAGCTTCACTGACCTCCCTGGC
>JAHILF010000007.1 GCA_018897105.1 Pseudomonadota bacterium | reverse complement strand
GGGAGTATATTGGCTATCAAAGAACGATTTTTTGTCGCGCATGAGAAAAAACGAAATAAAACCTGTCCCAAATGAAACAAAAAAATAATTGAGGTCGACAAACCTCTTATTGAGCAAACAGAGTTTTTACGAGACCATCATTATTTAATTGTTAATATTGGGGTTCTACGCCCAAACCCGCGGAATTTCCCTGAGAGATTTTCTCAGGCTGTACCTGGTTGCTGGAAAACAATTTAAAAAACATTGTAGTTTTGATATGTTGGATACATAAAAGTCATACAAAACCAATCCTTAAATCCGTCTCATGTTGAGCTACAGCAACGATTTGTGCATTGCAACACTGTGTATGTAAGTATCTGTTTTTAAAGGAACCAATAATTTTAGCGGTTTTGGGCTTACAACCCCTAATAGCGAAAACTGCAATTAAGGAAACAAGAAGCTGTGACATTGCCCATTCTTGCTTTGATTTCAGGCTTGGCACTCCTCGTCTGGAGCGCCGACCGTTTTGTTGAGGGATCAGCCTCTACTGCACGACATTTCGGCATGCCGCCACTGTTGATCGGCATGGTGATCGTCGGGTTTGGAACTTCCGCGCCGGAAATGGTAGTTTCGGCCATATCAGCATTCCAGGGAAATCCAGCGATTGCCCTCGGTAACGCCTACGGCTCAAACATCACCAACATCGCATTGATTCTTGGTCTTACGGCGCTGATCAGCCCCATCACCGTACATTCGCAGGTGTTGCGCAAGGAGCTCCCTATCCTCACCGCCATTTCGACCTTGGCCGCCTGGCAGCTCTGGGATGGGGAAATCACTCGTGTCGATGCCTTTGTGCTGCTCGGTGTATTCGCAGGATTGATGACTTGGACCATCTGGCAAGGCATGCGAAAGAAAGACGATACACTGGGTAGAGAGATGGAGCAGGAACTGGATGTCCAAGCCATGCCATTGCCCCGGGCGGTCCTCTGGCTTGTCGTCGGTCTTGTCCTGTTGATTGTCAGCTCCCGCATCCTCGTCTGGGGTGCGGTTGAGATCGCCCATGGATTGGGTGTTAGTGATTTGATCATCGGTCTGACCATTGTCGCGGTCGGCACGTCGTTGCCGGAACTGGCTTCGTCTATCATTGCCACCCGCAAAGGCGAGCATGACATTGCTCTGGGAAATATTCTAGGCTCCAACCTGTTCAACACACTAGCCGTGGTAGGGATCGCTGGGACGATTCATCCAATGGCTGTTGGGCCTGAAGTTTTTTCCAGGGACATCCTGGTCATGGCTGCGTTAACCGTTTCGCTATTCGTTATCGGTTATGGATTCAAGGGACCTGGCCGTATCAACCGTGTTGAGGGTGGAGCCCTGCTGGTCTGCTACATCTGCTATACCGCTTACCTGATAAGCACGGTCTTCCGATGATTCGCACAATTCCTTAGCGTACGTTTTCGTTCCATTAGACTTCAAACCCCTTAACCCGCTAAACATAAGTTATAGCAAATGAAAACATAGCTGCGATTTCACGCAATATAACTTCGCTTTTTAAAAATAGCACCGGAACTCTTCTTCGAATCACTGTGTACTTTCGGCAAGCCTGTGTAGCTTAGAAAAAACAAGCCTTGCTCGGAACATAAGAGCTGGGGAGAGAGGGAAACAGGGCGCTGGCGCAGCATCCTGCTCCATTAAGAAGGTAAGCCTTTCATCATCGTGCTTCTCCAAAATCAAACTACCGGCAAAAAAGTAACCTCAAAAGCCTTACAAGAACGATATTTCTGCATCCTATTGTTTATGGCAAAGGCCTGATTCATGTCATAGTGCTGGAAGATGTCCAGCCCGCGGTCCAGCAGAATCTTCCAGCCGTGGTCGGTAACAATATGTCTGGCATGGATTGTATTGCCTTCATCGTATTCCCATGAAAACTTGATTCCAGCGCCCCAGATGTTCTCCTGGATCTGCATCAGATATTCTTTCTGCTGTTCGCCCTTGAATTCATCTTCCACCGTCAGCAGGGTGACTTCCACCTCTTCATCATCAGGCTTTACTTTGGCTATAGTCTCAAGTAGCTCCATGAGGTTTCTTGCCTGGTGAAACAACCTTATATATGGGTCAGTAATCGTGATCTTAGTTGCCCCTTTCAAATAAGGTCCGAAAAGATCGTCAAAACTTATGCCCTTCTGGTTTTCCTGGATAACGAGATGCTTTTCTTTGAGGACATCTTCTTTTGCAGCTTGCTTCTGTGCGGGCTCGGAGTCTGCAAAATCGTCAGCGCCACTCTCATCTTCTTCAACGCCGTCTTTATGGTAATGCTGTGGATACTGTTTTTCTTCCAGGGTCTTTACTCTAATCGGCTCTTTTTTCCCTTGCCGGGTATATCCAAACCGCACAGGTTCATAAGTCTGATCAATTCGCATCAGCTGATCTTTAACCCGCTTGCGACCTTCAATGGCAAACTGCAGCAGCTCTTCAATGTCTTTCTCTGAGGCTTCTTCATGGGGAAAGAGGATCTTCATAAGTCCAGAAAACGTTTTATTAATGGAATCACGGTCTCTGGTTGATATATCACTGAGCAGACCAAAATGATCCACATAGAGCTGTGAGAAATCATGATTACGAAGTGTTCTCAGGATCTCTGCCAGGTAATCAACGACAAATCCATATCCTTCAGAGAACATCTCTCCACGAATAATATCCACCTCCCAGCCTGGGATGTAAAAATGGAGTCGATCAAGAAATGCCGAATCGTGATAGGCTTCAGGCAGCTCATCAAAAAGATCTGCATGTTTGAGCATGTATGGCAGGGTATGCTGGGTATTACCGACAAACACCATAGAGGCTTCTGCTCCCAGTGTTTCTACGCCACGGGAGAAGGACTTGTTGGCCATATAATTTTTCATGATGTCCACAAGTGCCTTGTTTGGCCGCTTTTGCTTACCGGCAAACTCATCAAAAGCAACCGCATCCCAGTAGCCGACCAGTCCAAGCTTTCCGGTATTATTATTGACAAAAAGCTTTGGCACTGTAACTTCACCACCTGATATCAGTATGCCATGCGGTGAAAACTCCGAATAAATATGTGACTTCCCTGTACCTTTAGGACCAAGTTCAATAACATTATAGTTTCTTTCACAGTATGGGATCAGGCGGACAAGCTGTAATAATTTGCTACGTTTACCAAACATTTCAGGATTAAAGCCAATGCTCTGCATGAGCAGGTCAATCCACTCATCCGTTGTAAACTTCTTTCTGGCCTCAATGTAGCCATCATAATCAAAATGGGATAACTGGATTGGTTTAATGGAGCTCAGCACCCAGGGAGAGGCATTGGGATCATCCAGAACTTCATACTCAAGATCAGCAATACACCAAACGCCACTTACCAGCAGTTTAGGATGTTTTTTAATAGTATTAGAGTCCACCAGAATTTTCTTCACGCCCAGGTTGGAAAAGGCTGCTTCATAGACTCCTGCCTTATCATTCAAGGCAACGCTGATCTTATCAATAACCTTGTGACGTCCCTTTTCCTTGATAATAGACTTAACAAGCCCGGCTTCATTCCGATGAACATAATGCTTACGTAGAATCTCCTTTACCGTGTCAATACCGCTTTTAATCGACTCTTCATCAGCAGTGGCACAGTATTGGCCCAGCAGATACTCAAGCACGTATGAGGGAACAATGGCATTTCCTTTGACGATTTTCACCAGATCCTTGCGGACAACCAGCCCAGGGAAATGCTCGTTAATTTTATTATCAAGTTCACTCATGGACATTTCCTTTAGCCCTAAACACAGGATAAGACCCTTTACAGCACAGAAAAGCAGCGGCGGGCAGGGCTGTAGTCTTTATATTTGTTGTCTCCATTTTTTTGCTATCCTTTCAAAGGATCTAAAAATCAAAATCTGTGGTGAAGGATCGCTGCATGGTATAGCTGACAGACTTATAGCCCTTGTATTTTGCAGTTCCAGGCAGTTTTTCTTCCAGTTTCAAGGTAACAGTCTGGCCGTTTACGTCATCAGCGTTTCTGGTCAAAAGAAAACGAACCTGTATCTCCCGTTCCCTTGATTTATTCGAGGTAAAATCAAAGATCAGCTCATGGCTGTCTGAAATCAATTCACCATCTTTATTATATATTCCAGCACGTAATGTTCGAGACTGTCTTTTCCCTGTAACAGGATCAATTTGATAGAAGGCAACCGACAGCTGGCTTGAGGTGATAACCGTACTGCCACTGCGTAAAATATCCACTTCCACACTGCTCACATCGCTTTGGCGTTTCTTGTTTACCATAAGGACAGGTAAAACAACCTCCTGCAAGGATGCCCCGCCGTGAACATACCGGCTGCCGGAACCTTTCAGCCTCATGCGATTAATGGATTTGGATATCTGGATCTCCACATCGCCGGCAAGACCAAGTTCTTCTGCTGTGAAATAACGCAGACTCGTATGTTTCTGTAACCCTTTCCCCACAATGAAACGACGATCCCGGTGTAAGATTATTTCACCTTGAGGCTCTGCAGAAGTAAAGTCAGACTCATCAAGCGGCTTGTTCTGATAGATAAAGCCGTGGTCACTGGTGATAAGCATATTGGTTGCATTAGCCGTAGCGAGTTTTTTTATCACCTTAATCAGTTCCTGCAGTGTTTCCTCCACTGCCTCAAAGACCTGCTCTTCCGTCTGTTTCTTATCCCCGGTGGCATCAATACGGTTATGATAGATATAAACCACACTATTCTCCCGAAACAGCTCTCGGGAATCATCTTTGTTCATATTAAGAAAATCATCAGCCCGAATGGCGGTGGCGCCATCCACAACATAATTACCAAGAATCCTTGACCTATTTGCAGTCCCCAGAGAACTGACACCATCAACAAGGATTGTTGCAGAGTCTTTATCTGCAAAACGCAGCTCTTTATTGGGAAGAAGCGAAGCCATACCGAGCTGGGTAAAACTCGGCAGCATACCGAGCATTGGTTCTAACTGAGCTTCATAGCGATCTTCACGGCGGATCAACCTTAGGAGCTCTTCTCCAATCTCATAGCGCAGAGCGTCTGAAATAATAACGCAAACCTTTTTGTTTTTGGCTGGATACGGGCTGACCCATTTCTCGTAAAACCTTTTTTGCATGGGCACAAGGGGACTTTTCCAGCTTTGACAGGCATCCACCACTTGCTGCCAGTTATCATTCATCTGTAGGAGAAAACTGTTGGTGTAAAGATCTTCTATCTGGCCGGAAAGCTTTTCCAGTAAAGATGCCTGACCGGATTTCCTGGAATGATAGATGAATTTTCTGTAGAGCTGGTCCACACGATACCAGGCATTACTGTAACGATCTATTCCTGTAGACAAAGTATTTGCCTGGAGATTCACGGTTTCTAGTTCCTGGATAAACCTGGCTGCATATTCAACCGACTCATAATGATGGCTATATTCCTGATACCAGTGGCTCTGACGTCTGTTTCTGATAAAAACAGCACACTCGCCTGTACTCAGCGTCCTGTCAGCAATGGAGCGCACCAGCTCTCTGATGATTTTCAGATCAATCAGACGGAAATAATCAACATCTATCAATGATTTATAATCGCGATTCTGCAGATCATGCTCAATGCTGAGGGCATCAGCACACTCTTCGGAAAGTGACTCAAAGGAGGAACGATGCCGGGTGGAATCCTTCCAGCGCTTAAGGAAAATAACGGCCTCACTGTTCAGGGCCGCGGGCTGGTTAAGCTCCATTCTGTAGCATGACTCAAACAGCTCGATGACAAAATCACGGATGGATTTTGTCGTCGATTCATAGCCGTAATAACGGTTCAACTGTTCCCAGAGAAAGCCATCAAGCCCGCATCGCTGGATGAGATTAAACTTCTCGTCTTGATTACTCGCCAGTTCACCAAGGAAATTTTCCAAGATAACATCAACCCGAGGTTCGGCACAACTGCAAACAGCAAGCATTTTTGTACGGATTGTCCCTGGAGTGTCGTCAGGCCTCAACAATTCTTTAAGCTTTTCCCTGCGCTTGGCATTATTAAAGAATTCCAGGTGGCCACGAACCAGATCGCTGAACTCGGGGCCAAGCCCAAGCTCACCAAGAAATATGGATGCCTGATCGGTACGGAATTCACCTTGGGACAACAGGACATCGAGGAGCCAATTCTCCAGATCAGCAGGTTGCGGCCCCTCATGGTAAAGAAGAAACTGTGTATTTGATTCATCCCGCAGAATTCGGTGCTTGACGTTAAATTCGTTATTGTCCAGTTCGATTTTTTCGATACTGGGCAAATCAAGAGATTCATAATCGGCACGCAGATCTTTATCTGTATCATACCAGAAGACGATGCGGTGTTTCTTGAAGAGTCGTGTAAGGGGGTCTTGTATATTGCTCATATAAAAAGTTATCAGTTGTCAGTCTTCAGTGTGCAGTTGATGAAAACTGACAACTGCTTACTGAATACTTTATTTATTAACTTGCCAATGGCCGCCTCTTGCCGGTCCGATCCGTTTTAGCTGGTTGTCTTTCTGTAACTTGGCAATCTGTTTTTCAACGGCTCTGGTGCTTAATCCGAGCTCCTGTGCCAGTTGCGGGATTGTCATATCCGGGGTATCGGTAAGCAGTTCCAATATTTTCCCCGAACTTTTCCCCGAACTTTTCCCCGAACTTTCTAGCTGTAAGGCTATTTTTTCATGGGAAAGAACGGCTTTCCCCGAACCTTTCTCCGCGGTTCGGTGAACTGTTACGGTGAAAAGACATCCTTCACGATCATCCATAAAATCAATTTTCTGCCAATCGTCTAATGCCCTTCTGATCCCTGAACCGATGCCTTTATAGGGCAGCAGTCCTTTCGCAATATATGAAACCAGTATTGGATTACGGATATTGGAGTTGCCTGCCAGAATTTTTTCCACTGTCAGATTGTTTGGCAGGTGGCCGGGGCTGGTAATCTCAATGCGGTTGTCGAATATAAACAAGCGGATCGGAGCGCTGATCAAGTAATCACGGTGAACCAGGGCGTTAACCAGAAGTTCTTCAAAAACCGACTCCGGAATTTCAGGGATGCCTGGTGCATTTACCCCTCGCCCGGCTTGGATTTTGTGAAGGTTTCGCATGACAAAGGCGAGTGAATCATCGAATACTTTTGCCAGTGGTCCGGAAAAATCTTCCGTATCCAAATATGTTGTAGAATGAATATCATTGCCTGGATAACGGATCGCTTTGACTATGAATTGCGGTTTAATCCACTCCGGCTTTTCCGCAAACAGCAAGACTCCGGCAAGGTTCAACATCCCGTTATCTGCCGCTAGATTCATATTCTGCAGGAGCCGGGTCAGGCTCTGGGGATCTTCGGGAAACTCCTGGTGGTAGATGTCTCGCAAGAAGTCCCTGAACCGGAGTTTGTCAAGCTTATCGATACCAGCCTTGGTGGGCAATTCATCAGCGTGGAATTGATCCACGCTTTGAAAGAGACGGCGCAGTTCTTCCTTGGAATTTACCCGCCGTTTATCCGATCCGCTTTTCAGCCAGATGACCCCGTTTTTATCAAAATAGGGTTTGTCGATTCCCTTGGGTATTGTCAGAACAATAATAATTCTGTCGTTGCCGGCAGGGATATTCTCGGTCTGTACGGTCAGCGGGCTCCGCACATGCTGGCTGGCTGTATTGCTGATCAATTGATTAATGCGGTTTACATCTTTACTTGATAATCCCGGCAACGAGCCATCATCCGCCACTCCAATGAAAATGGCGCCGCCCTCACTATTGGCAAAAGCAGCCAGCTCGGCAGCCAATGAATCAGCGTTGTGCACATCCGCCTTGAATTGCCAGCGGCTGTCTTCACCAAGAGAGACCTGTTTTTTTAACTCATTTATATTCATTCGCTTAACCCCGGCAATGCTTTTAACGCCTTGCCAAATTTAGGGTAATTCACTTTTACGCCGTCATCGAGGTCGATTTCGATTTTCTGGGTGGCAAGGGGATAGAGGATGTCTCGTTCGTAATCATCCAGTTCCGCGATGATTTTCTTGAGTTTTTCTATTTCTTTGAGGGCCTTGGTTTTTTCAGTCTGGGAGGCGGAGGCACTGATGCTGATGGCCTCAAGGTGTGCACGACGGGAGATGAGTTTGGTGTGAAACTCCCGCAGGTAATCGTTAAGCACGATGGAAACGGTATCCGGGCGATAGCGGTGCATGTAGATGAGGGCGTTGAAACTGCCCTTGGGGCTTGAGAAGAGCCAGTAGATGGGGCGTTTTTTGTATGTTTTCAGGTGGTCTTTGTAGAAATCATTGAGGAAATATTTGCGGATGTCCTTGCCGATGGACTCTTTAATGAATTTCAGATTTTCCTCGTAATGATCCTGACCAAAGGTGACCTTGAGGAATTCGTTGAAGCGGGAGGTGATGTCGTCGATGAACCAGTCCTGGTCGAGGATGGGGATGACGTTATCTTTGTCGGGTGGGAAGCTCGGTTCCGGGATCTGCTGCAGATAATCCTCGATAGTTTGCCCCTGGTTGGCCAAAATCAGGCCCGGCTTGTCCAGGGAATAGCGGCCAAACATGCAGCCCACCGCATAGGAGAGAAATTCCTTCAGGGTGTCGTCCAGCAACAAGGCCTCCAGCTCTTCGTCGCTCTTGTCGCCGCTGTAGCGGTAATGGGGGTTGCAGGTCAGGGTGATTTCGCTGAGCGGCACCTCTGGCGTCAGCTCATCCTGCAGGCCGTAGGCGTCGATAAAGATACGGTTGTTCTCTTCCTCCAGTCGCTGCATGTCCAACGTCATCTCCTGCCAGTGGTCGCGAAGTTTCTGGTAGGTAGTCTTCAGGGTTGGCTGGCGGGTATCGGGATGTAAGAGCGGAAACCTCGTGAAGTCCCAAGAGGTTTCGTAGGAGTCCCAATCTTTCGTGCTTGTTTGTACAAGACTGTCAATAATATTATTAACATTAGTGTGCTGATAAGGAATTCTAGAAATATCACCAACTTGAAAAGTTGATGTTGGATTAAGAACCTTCATGTAAATTGGTGTGAGTTTGCTTGAAAGTAAACCCAAAACAGAATACCGATTATCAAGACTAGGAAATCCAGATGACCCCTTAATATCAAAAATAAATCCACGGGGACTAACCCTTGCAGCAAAACTATCAGTAGTGATATCAGACCATGTAATCCCAGGCTTGAAATAGAACTCACGGTTAATTACTCGTCCATTGGAACCTACTCGAGCTCCCGGAGTATTATCAATATAGTTGCAAATTACCTCTCCTCTGTTCTTGAAATTTACTACATGAAAATAATTGCCATACCATTTTCTTAGAGGTCCTCCTTTATTGTATGGGAACCATTTTTTTCCACTCTCGTGCGCCTCATCTTCTGACTCACATTCAAAGCCGATTTTCTTCAGATTAACTTCACTCCAAAAACGCAGAAAAAGATTATTGTTTGTTGTGGCCATACCTTGCCTTGGTTTAGCTATGACTCCGACGTTCGCATCAAATGAAAACGAATTTAGCAAGTTATCACTCACCCAATATGCGATGGGACTACCGGGGATTTTCTTGAACTCTGCGGCAGAGGCACGATAAAGCCACCCGCAGTTTAGATTTGTAATGCTTTCATGGATGGCAGCTTCTTTTTCTGCTTCCGAATTACCATCAACCAACCGCAAATAGCCCCCTTTATATTCAGGTCGATTTACATTTTCTATAACGAAAGCCGTAGTTGAAACGACCTCTCCACCGATACTATCAAATGCCCTGGCTCCAAGGTGAGCCATAGAAAGGATGGTATTCTCACCGAGCAGCCGAGCCCGTAGTTTTTCAAAGGACGATAGAAACATCCAGCTCTGCATGGTGATCATGGCTACCATGCCCCGCTTTTGAACCAAATCAAGATTACGTTCAATAAACATGGCAAAGAGATCAGACTTGCTGGCCGGGTAATTATCCTTTGCCCATGCCCCAAGCCTTCCATTCATACCTTTGCCACCCATATACGGCGGATTGGCAAGCACCACATGGTATTTCTGGCTGAGATAATCGGCCTGCTCCAACGCCCTTAAAACCTTGGGATGCGTCTGTGCCAAAAAGAGCTTTGAACCAAGTCTTTTCTCGTCAATAATCCGTCTGATATGAGTCACATCGGTCACCTCCGGTCGAATCAAGGAACCGAAATTATCCGCCTCCTGGAACTGATGGAGCGTGGTCTGCAGATTCATGGTGAACAGATCCCGGCCAACCGCGTCTATATAAGGCTTAAGCTCATCTTCTGAAAAAACGATATTCTCCAGAACACAGATATTGGGCTGCACAGATTTCCGGAAAAAACGACGGTACTTCGCCCTTGCCTTCATGGTCAAGGCAAAGGCTGCCAACTCACCGGCCCGTTCGTCAATCTCGATGCCATAGAGGTTCTTCGTTAAAATCAGATTTGGAATATCCTTGGCGTCATAGCCCTCTTCCTCATAAATGGCAGAAAGCAGGTCAAAGGTATAGGTGAGCATGTGGCCGCTACCGCAGGCCGGGTCGCAGATTTTTATTTCTTCGGGTGAGTTGATCTTGAGGAAGTCGGTTTCCGGCTCCTCCGGTCTGATGTAATAATCCATCTGCCCGGCGAGCTGGGAATCAGGCCGGTTGAGCAGCCACAACCTGCCCAGGGAGTTTTCTACCAGGTAACGGACGATCCAGTGCGGAGTAAAGAGCTGGGTAGCGGCCGGAATATTTTCCGGGGTGATCTTCTTGTTGTTCTTCAGGCCTGCAAAGACCTGATCCTTCTTCTCGGAGATATAGAACTGGTAAAGCCAGCCGATCACCTCGACATCCTGGCAGCTCACTGCGGTCAAGGCCCCGCGCACGGCCTGGAGAATGGAATTCTCCGAAAGCAGGTCATCCGGCATCAACAGCTCGGTATAATCGGCAATCCGCTCAAACATGAAGGGCATCAACTGATGATAGCTGTTGCAGACCGCCACCAGCAGCAGCCGGTAGGCCTCCTGCTGGGGATCAGTGGCCTTGGCCTGACCGCCAAGGAGATGCAGGACCTTTTCCCTGTCCACCTGCAACTCATCATCAATATGGCCCTGCTTGGCGTCCTGGAGGATCTCGGGCTGGGAAAAGCCCTCAGCCGGGCTCACCGTTCCGATTTTGGTATAACGATTGACATCCATGAACCGGAGCGCACAGAAACGGTTGAACCAGATATAGGCCACCCGTTCGATCACCGCATCCTTAGAAGTCTTGCCAATCTGCTCCTGCAGATCCTTGACCACCTTTTCCTTCTCACGGATCTCGGCACTATCCATTAACAAAACAAGCTTCAGTCGTGCTCCGACCTGTTCCATTAATTGTCTGCGGGCAGCCTGGGCAAATTTTTTCAGTTCATTGGTGTTCATAAATTTTCAACCTTTTTAAACCTGAACCCGCTTTCCACTGTTGATCTCTGAAAGATAGGCCTCACGTAAGGCCTTTAAATAACTATCCACATCCTGTTCATTAACAAGGAGCGTTTTGCTGAAAGCAACAGATATCTTTTTGCTGCTGATGTATTCAATTTTTCGTTCCCGGGTTTCAACCTTCTTGCCGGAATCTTTCTTTTCGTCATTGGCGGGTTCGGCTTTTTTCTGTTGTTCCTGTATCCAGCCGTCTTTCCTGGAAAGCAGCTGCAGATATTCATTTTCCTTAAATTTGCGAACACTCTCACGAATAACGGCTATGATCTTCTGGTGTTGTAGGTTCTGTTCAAATGTGGTGAAAGATTGCAACAACTCATCCTGCCGGTTTGTATCGAGCAGCTCATAATCTTCCATGCCAGTGAGTTCATCTTTGAGTGCTTGAACAGTCTCTTGAGCCTGTTTTTTTGTCTCATCAAGCAGGGTGGCCACTTCTTCTTTCAGCTTATCAACCAGGCCCTTGAGCTGCTGCATCCTGTTGCCCTTAAAACATTGACTGTCTGCCAGGATGTCACGGGCTTGTTGACCTTCATCACCTTTCAGGTCTGAGAAATTGGCATGCTGCTCTTCAATGAAACGCCTGCTCTCGTCATATATATCTTTAGGGTGACCTGACATGAAACGTCGTACCGGTTCCACCACATCATCTTTCATGTCGAGAAGCTTGTCTTCAAGCTTGGCAAGTGCAGTCAGATAGAAGCTATACTCTTTGCCGACAAGCTCCCGAAGTTGACTGATTGGTTCTTTCAGTACTATCAGAAATGGATAATGTGACACCATGACTGCCATTGGCTCAAGAGCATGCAAGAGATCCTGGAAAGCGGCTCCAGTCTCCTTGGCCAGCGGCTTTGCCTCGTTTGCTTTGGGCGGCGCATCAAAGAAGTCAGCATAAAACTCCTTTAACTGCCGAACCTGGGATGATGTAAAATCAAGCTGGGGATCAAGGATGACATTGCCATGCCCCTGGGTGTTGCGCAGGGCCTTTTCCAGTACCGCATCTTCCAGAATGTTTGAATCGGATCTGACCTCGATCTTTTCACGGGCGCAGAGTTTTGCCGTGATACAGAGGATAGAGGCAAAATACCAGCCATATGGTTTCTTCTCGAAGCGCTCCACCAAATTTTTCAGAGTTGTTCGCACCCCATTACGGCTGTTGCCTTGGATAAAGGAGAGCATCTCCTGCTCTGCCTCACTCATCATTTTGTCATCATCACCAAAGAGTGTTGCGCCTGTTGGTCTGAGATAATTTGCTATGTCATTCTCATTGTATTTGATCCCGCGAAGCATACTCAGGTTTGGATAGGTGCGCCGCAGAAGATCATAAAAGCCCTGGGTGATTTTGGTCTGGGGATCGGTGCTGCTTAACTCAAGGGGTTTAAGGTTGATAATGAGTTTTGCCTTGCCGAGCAGATCCCTGGCCTTATCCTGCAGATCTTTGTATCGCTCAATATTCTGGAAACTCTTATCGGTAAGAATTCGTTTAACGGTCTCCTGCTGGGTCTGATTCATGTTCAGACGGACATACTTGTCTGTTTTTTTGTAGAGCAGCAGGTCATGGAGAAAACGGTTATCTGCGGGCATGATAACCAACAGTTCATCTTTTGCCATGGACTGCATGGCAAGGGTGGTTTCGTTGCCAACCTGCTCATGAAACGGGCTGATAATATGGATGGTAAGCTCCTGCGCCTTTCCGCACAGGCGGTCATCAAGTTTGCGGGAAAAAGCATAATCTTGGCCATTGTCATCGTAACGAATCTTTCTTGATTTCAAGGTGTGGTCAAAGACAATTTTAGCCAGCTCATCTGAAACGTCCGAGTTTTCAATATCCGTATTTTTAATCTCCTGCTCCACATCCTTTTCTTCATCGGTGAGGAATTCGTACAGCTCACCATTGCGTTGGATATAGGTTTGCTGTTCAAGCAGGTTCAAGGCTGCATCCACTTGTTTTTGCAGATCGGAGATATTGCGGTCAAAGTTATCCAGCATGAGGATGCTGATGTTACGTACAGTGGCCTTGAAAGACTTGACATACTTCACCAGAAACAGCGCCTTGAGCACACGGACGGCAAACTCATCACCAAGGTTCTTTTCCGCCACCAGGACAGCCTTCTGTATCTGTGATTTAAGAGCAGTGCGAATTCCTTCAAACATAAGATCAAAGGTGGCCAGCTCTCTGATAGTGTGGTTGGCGATATGCTTTGCCACATGCTGAAACACGCCAAGCATTGATCGCTCGCCTACGGAACTATGTTTGCCTTCGAAAGCGTTGTGCTGAGACAGATTCTGGATAGCGGCCTGGAACAGGGTAAACTGATAGGGGATGAAAGGATAGGAGTGAATGAAGTGATCCCGATCCCTAAAATTTTTGTAGGTCTGGGAGCCGTCACCAAAATCAAACAGGGTCTTAAAGTTGTTTACCTGTTCGTGATAGACATCAGACAGTGTCGACACGCCACTTTCGTTTTTGAGCAGAAGCCTTTTCTGGATAACCTCGTCAACATTAGCACCGGTGAGCTTCATGCGGTTGGCAAAACGGGCTTGAATCTTGGAAAAATCATTGGCCTGTTTTTTGTGCATTTCACCTACAACATCATCAAGAACCTCCTGGGCAGTAACAATGACCCAGGCCCGACCTCTGCATTTGGTGGCCAGACTTTCCGCCACAGTCTGCAGGTTGGTCATGAGCTTTGTGTTGTCAGCAACGTATTGCCCCACCTCATCAACAAAAAAGTTTAAGCGAAAATTATCCTCCTGCCCTTCGATATAGGCATTAATCTGCTCGGCAAAATCTTCAATTGAGAGTTTGTAATCACTGCGGTATTTGTCCAGAATGCCATTTGCGGCCGCTTCGTCAGTACCCGTGATCTGCGAGTAGGCTTTGGCAATATTATGACCTTCGAATAATGCCTGTTCCCGGCCGACAGTCCACTCTTGGGTGGCAATTTTTTTATAGGCATCTTTGAATTTGCCATACAGGTCACGGCTGTCAAGATCACGCTCAAACTGGGCAATATGTCCATGTTTCCCGTAGTAACCGCACATCTCATCAAACACCTTTACAAAGACGGAGAGAAGGGCGTCGATTTGGGTTTTGCTGATAACGTCAGCTTTCTGGTCAATATTAAAGAGGATGGATTTTGAAGGAATTGCTACTGCCCGTTTAAGGTCCCCGCGCAGGATTTCATTGTCAGAACATTTGGGAAGAAACATGTCGAGTACGGGTGTGCCGTCAATGGAACGGTTCTCAAGGAGCAAAGCAAGAATCTTCAGGAGATGCGATTTGCCGGAACCAAAGAATCCGGACACCCAGACACCGTTTGCACCGTCATAGTTTTTATAGGCATCAAGAAAGCTTTCCAGCCGTTTGGCAACCTCATTGGTGAGAACGTATTCCTCTACTTCCAAGCGCAGGCTGGCTTCGTCATCAGCCTTGATAACACCTTCGATATATCGACCTACCGGTTTCTCGAATATTTCATTTAACAGCATGAGTTTTCCTTTTATGAGAACGTGATTTATACGGTTTAAATCTCGCAGTGGAAAATATTGAATGCTCTGTAATACTTATCATCATGTAAGCGACCAAACAGATCCAGGGATGCTCCAGTTTCTAAGGAATGGGTGTAAGCACCTGGGAAAAACATGACGGTTGGCTGGTCTTTGGCAGTACTTTGCAGATTGTTCAGGACATTGTGGGAGCGGATGTATGGAAAGACTTCACCAACTCCTGAGATAAACATCACATCAAAATCAGTCTTAGCCATTTCTTCTGCTATGGCAGGAACTAAGTGTGATTGTGAATCAAGAACTCCTTGCAGGAGTTCTTTGAGTTGCTCTTTATCTACAGATTTCTCAGTTTCAAGGATGCGATCCCAAATGTTACGTTTTTTCAGGAGGTCAACCGCCAGATCATAGAGGTTTATGTCAAGTATACGAATGCCCTGTTGTTCGAGTTTATTTCGCAACTGAATACGAAGCTTGTCCATGTCTGCGGCTTTCTGAGGTGGGAAGGGACATATGAAAAAGGGAACTTCATTGCCAAGCCCCTGCTTCTTAAGAAACCGTTCACTGCTGATGAGTTTCAGCAGATGATCGAAGCTGTCTTGAATTGAAAATGAGCCTATGTCGTAGTTAATGCTAACCATGAGTTGATATCCGCGTCAGATATAGGGAGCACCGCAAGCCAGGAGGGGTTATCTGCTGCAAGCACCTTGGTTAATTGTTTAGTAAGCAGGGAGGGAATAATCATATTCCCGGGTGAAATAATTTCTGCTTCCCGCATGATTTGAAAGAGGGCCTGCCTGAGTCTTTTCCTCGTCGAGTCACGGAGTTGTTCAAGCTCTTCATGCCATTCGGCTTTATCTTCAAAGAATATTTCGAAATCTTGAGGTTGAAGATGCAGATCCATACGAAGAAATTTTTCCCGTGCAATTTCGACCATAAAATCTCGAATGAAGGGATAACACTTACAGACAGCTACCCAGAGGAGATATTGCTGTTCCTGTCGCGAACTGAAAAGAAGCAATTGGAGCTGATCTTCTGTTAACAACCCCAAGCGAGAGCATATTTCCCAGACTCTACGCTTGGAACTGCTCTCGGTTCGAGCCTGCAGAAGGTTCTCAGACAAAGCTTGGTCACGGGTTTTCTGCCAATCGCCAGTTTCATGAAACAACTCAGCGAGTTGAAGAGATTCATTGAAAAACAGACCTCCGGAAGTGAAGGACATTTTGTATTTACTATCTGTCACTTTCCGCGGCTCCACCGGATTTAACCCACTCATCAACCTCTTCACGCTTGAACTTCCAAAATCGTCCAATTTTATTGGCAGGCATACTTTTCCCGTTGATCCAGTTGTATATGGTGTCCTTGCTTACACCTAAGTATTTGGCTATTTCCTCAACGGATAACCAGCGATCTTCCATATTAAACGCTCCCAAAGACTTGTTCTTGTCAAATTACCTGACGCATTATATTGTTCGAACAAATACTTTGTCAATCTGATTTGACCTGATTAGACAGGAATAAGGTCAAATTGGTGCGATTTGAAAAAATAGGTGAGTTGTTTGTGTGAACCCAATGTCATTAACTTTAGCTTTTTCTAATGGCAGAAGCCTCGGGTTGTCTTTCCGGCGAAGGCCGGAATCCAGAGATTTGCAGGAGTTCTGGACCCCGGCCTTCGCCGGGGTGACGGCGGGAAACTTCGAATACTCTTAAGTTAATGACATTGTGTGTGAACCAACAAATAGAAATTGAAGTTACAGGTAAGTGATGATGATTTATCAAGCAGAAGTCCCTGCTGACTTTAATAAAATATGTATTGGACTGACTTTGAGAGAATAATATAAAACTACAAATAAAATCAAGACGCATACGGAAATAGACATCAACCTCTATGTCAACTATCTCAACAGAAACGGCAAGTTATGGCTTGCTGAATAAACTTGGTTAATCTGCAAGGTTATTTCCATATCCGGCCAGCGGTTTGCAAAAAAATCATTTCTTGTTATGCTGTACCATCTTCACAAAACGCTACCAAAGTCGCACTGCCAGACAAAGCCCAGCCAATACATTATTAACCCCCGACTTGAGGTGCTCATGCCTTTTTTTTGCAGAATTTCCGCTGTGTTGCTTTTTATTTTTCTTTCTCCCTCCGTCGCCTTGGCTGAAATTGTCATATTGAAAAACGGCGATACCCTTTCAGGAAAAATTGTGGCAGTGACCGGGGAGGCAGTAACCCTGGAACATGAAGTCCTCGGCGTTTTGACCCTGCCCAAAAGCCAGATTAAATCCGACGAAGACAAGATAACCTTGCAACAACCGGCCAAAAAAACAACACCTGGAGTTTTCGGCACGAATTTTCTTGAAGGATGGAATCGCCGCGTGGCGCTGGGCGTCAAAGGGGAAGAAGGCAATGATGTCAGTCTCAACCTCAATGGGGCGCTTGATGCCTCATATGAAGACAAGGATAATCGTCTGGCCCTCAGTGCCGCCTATTTTTATGAATCTCAGGACCATGAAAGAAATACCAGCAAAGGAAATGGAAGTTTTGTCAGGGACTGGCTTTTTTCCGACTCTCCCTGGTTTTATTACTCCTACAGCAGATATGATTATGACGAATTCAAATCCTGGGAGCAGCGAGTTTCCCTGATAGGCGGTACGGGCTATAGTTTTTTTGATGAGGAAAAATTCAAGCTTCTTGGCAGAATAGGTCTCGGTGGCAACAGAACCTGGGGAGAGGAAGATGATTTTAATCCTGAGGCGCAGCTTGGCTTTGAATGTCACTGGTTGGCGAACAGCGTCCATTCCGTGTCGGCAAAATTCTTTATCTTTCCCGATTTGAACGAGCGTGGAGAATACCGGACCCAGACCCAGGCAAAATGGGAGATTAATCTCTCCATTGCCAGAGGCCTGGGGCTGGAATTGGGAATCGAGCATGAATATGAATCAAAACTGTATGACGGGTTGGACAAGGAGAAACACTATGACCTTCTGTATTTCGGCCGCATTGGCCTTGACCTGTAAGAAGGGCAATGGATATCTCCCGCAAAAGAAATTGTACGTATCAGCTTGGCTTTGTCCACGGCTTTCGCGATGAAAAATGCCGCTGCCTTTAAATATTTTTGATCGACGCAAGAGAGCAGGATTAAATTACAAAAAATCAAAGTATTTTCGATTGTTGCATGGTCATGAGAGCTTGATAGGCTAGGGGGGTATCCCTTGACAAAACGAACAATCCTGTCAAAATTTAGGGGTTAATCCCTGAGACACCTGGCACATTTTACCCCCTGCCATCGCAAAAACAGAAGGAGGAAAATCATTCATGGATGTTTTCATAGATTTTTTCAAGCAGTTCAACTGGCAGACTTTGATTTTCACCAGCCTGCGCATTCTCTTGATACTGGGCATCGCCTGGCTCTGCATGGCAATCCTGCAGTCCATGTTGAAACGGTTGGAACGGAGACTCCTGAGCCAGGGAGAGGCGGTCGGTGAACCGCCGACGGAATCGGCCAAACGAGTGGAAACCATTATCCGGCTGGTGCGGCAGGCAACGCTGGTGGGTCTCTGGCTGACGGTGCTGCTCATCCTGCTGAAACAAATCGGGGTTGAGATCGGTCCCATTCTCGCCAGTGCGGGCATTGTCGGGGTGGCGGTCGGTTTCGGTGCCCAGAATCTGGTGCGGGACGTGATCAGCGGCTTCTTTTTTATTCTGGAAAACCAGGTCCGGGTGGGGGACGTTGCCATTGTCAACGGAACCGGCGGTCTGGTGGAGCGCATAAATTTCAGGACCATCGTGCTGCGCGACCTTGCCGGGATTGTGCATGTTTTCCCCAATGGATCGGTCACGACCCTAAGCAACCTCACCAATGAATGGTCTGCCTATGTTTTTGATATCGGAGTGGCCTACAAGGAAAACACGGATCAGGTGGTGGAGGTGCTCAAGCAGATCGGCAGAGAGATGAAAAACGACCCGGAGCTTGGGCGATTGATGCTGGATGTCCCGGAAATCTTCGGGGTTGACAAGTTCGACAACTCGGCAGTGATCATCAAAGGACGCATCAAAACCAAGCCGATCCGCCAGTGGGAGGTTGGCCGGGAATTCCTGCGCCGTGTCAAACTCGCCTTTGATGCCCAAAATATCGAAATCCCTTTTCCCCATCAGACGCTCTATTTTGGCGAGGCCAGTAAACCGATTGCCGTTACCCTGCTGGAAAAACTGGAAGGACAAAAACTGGATAGAGAAACCGCTGTCAGGGAGCCTGTCTGATTTCGTATGATGTGATCGATCGGCTCACTCTGGAGGGTTTCGGCTGGTCATATCAGCCTGCTTTTCCCCGAGAAACCGAACCATTCGGATTATGTGGTGGAAATAGCGCCGATTTTCAACCCCATGGATCCGGATGCGAGGACTCCTTTTCGCGGGCCTTCAGAACACCTCTTGCCCACCAGATGTCGAGAGAGCAGATCAGGATCAGCACCGCGACAGTGACAATACGGAAGAGGAGCCGGTCGGACAAATTCGAACAGGCTGTCAAGCTCATACCACCGCCAGTCGCCTATTATTTTAAGGTAATCCCTCTGTTTGAGATAGAAGGGGTGCTGACTATTGCAATGGCGGATCCCGTCGATATTCTTTCACTTGATACAATAGTAGATATTACCAACACAGAGGTTGAAGTAGTCATATCATCTTAAAGAGAGCATAATGTCGGCTGTTAGGGGTAACCCCAACATTCGCACCACCAAGTATCAAATCAATGTCAATAACTTAAAAATGAGCTGCAGAGGGGACCGATTTTATTTTTCCTTTGCCAAAGCCGGGGACAGAATGATTTTCGCCAAAACCGCGAAAAAAATTCAGTCCCCTCAGGCCGGAGGAAAAATTTAATCTGTCCCCGGCCTTAAGTTAACGACATTGAGTATTAAATTGTCCGATGACCGCCTCTTCAATCAGGCCGCAAGCGGGAGTCGGGTCTCCATATCCAACTCGAAACGTCCATAGGGATTGATATGCTGAGTGATACGCGGGCCCAGTGCTGCCAGATCACGTGAGGTCATCCGGTCCGACAATCCCGGATCTTCAAGCACCTGCTATAGGGATAGGAACGGAGCATTGGAATGCCCCGCCCCTCCCTAGGGTTAACTTCAACATTCGCACTACCAAGTATTAAATCAATTTCATTAACTTAAAAATGAGCTACAGAGGGGACCGATTTTATTTTTCCTTTGCCAAAGCCGGGGACAGAATGATTTTCGCCAAAACCGCGAAAAAAATTCAGTCCCCTCAGGCTGGAGGAAAAATTTAATCTGTCTCCCGGCCTTACGGGCCCAGTGCTGCCAGATCACATGAGGTCATCCGGTCCGACCATCCCGGCTCTTCAAGCGCCTGCTATAGGGATAGGAACGGAGCATTGGAATGCCCCGCCCCTCCCTCGAACCGGTCACTTGCGGATCTCCCGCATCCGGCTCTCCGGTTGGTGGTTTTACCTTATCAAGGACTGAAGTAAACTTTCAGTGCCAATGAAAACTTAGCTGCGTTTTGGTCCGGCAGGAATTCCGTTTACTCAAACTGAGATCAAATGGCCTGCAAGAATTTTTCCCAATTTGCTGAGCCGGAATAATGGGCGCTGCCCGCAGTTCCTTTCCAAGAGAGAGCCTCGCATAACCTTCTGTTTTAACCATACCCTATTTCCAAAATGTAATATTTTTTGACATTAATTATCTAAATATCATAGAATCTTTCCATACTAAGACAGGCTGATATAGCCTGTACTTATTATCAGTTAACTGTTTGATTCCGCCGGTAGTTGATCTTTTGCTCAGCCTGTTTCGTTGTGTATTTGCCGAGTTCTCTTCTCTTTTCAAAGGACGTAAACGATGTCAGCAACTGATGATGCCATACTGGATGAATTGATTATTGAATCAAAGGAGCATCTCGAAAAAATAGAGCCCAACCTCCTTGCCCTTGAAAAGGAGGGTGGCATGGTCTCCTCGGAAATCATCAATACCATTTTCCGGGCCATCCACAGCATCAAGGGAGGTTTCGGTTTCTACGGCCTGAAAAACATCCAGGCGCTCAGCCACGCCATGGAAAGCGTGCTCATGCAGGTGCGCGACGGAAAACTGGCCATCACCCCGACCATGACCGATGCTCTGCTGGCCGGGGTGGATAAACTGCGCCTGATGCTTGATGATGCCAAGGCATCCGAGACCTGCTCCATCGAGGCGGATTGCAATCGTCTGCTGCAACTCCTGCAGGACGGTGCTCTTCCCGCCCCGCCAGTTGTGGAAAAAAACGCCCAGGAAAGCCCGGATGCCGTCTCGGTAGACCGTTTCGGCCTCACTGCCGAGCAGATCTGCGACCGTATACGCAACGGCCAACATCTCTATCACCTCTCCATCCTTTGTCCGGCAGACCTGGGAGGCCGGAATCGCAACGGCGCGCAATTGCTCACCTCCCTGGCCGAGATAGGCGACATCATTGCCGCTGATCCGCCCCAGGCTGATATCGCGGCCTTGACCGGCGAAGAGGAGCAGCCGGCAACCCTGACTATCCTGTATGCCACGGTGCTGGATCAGGATTTTCTTGCCAAGACCATGGGACTTGCCGACGGTCAATGTGTTACGGCAAGCATTGCCGCCCACGGCAAAAAAGCACAGGAAGTACCGGCCGGGCAGCCACAGGAGAGCGGAGAGGCTACTGCTGCTCTGCGCAAACCAAAAAAACAGGAAAAGGTTGAAACCATTCGCGTCAAGGTCAGCCTGCTCAACAACCTGATGGCCCTGGCCGGAGAACTTGTCCTGGGCAGAAACCAGATGAAACAGGCCCTTAATCGCAAGATCTCCAGCGCGCTTTCCTCCACTGCCTCCCTCAAACGTTTTGAGGCGGGGCTGGTCAACTCCCGCAAGGTGCTGCACAGCTCTCTTCAGAGCGACCCGCGCCTCAAAGACGAAAACAAGAAAAATGATCGCCTGCTGGCCTCGGTGGACCGGGAGCTTGGCCAGATTCTCAACAACTTCCGCTACTCACTCGGGTTCAATCTCATTGACATGCCCGGCATTTCCGGACTCATGCAGAATGTCGATCTGGTTACCAGCAAGCTGCAGAACACGATCATGAACACCCGCATGCAGCCCATTGATGCGGTGTTTTCCAAGTTTCCCCGCATCATCCGCGATATGGCGAAAAAACTGGGCAAGGAGATCCAGCTGACTGTGGAAGGTAGCGATGTGGAGCTGGACAAATCGGTCATCGAAACCTTGGGCGACCCTTTGACCCATCTGATCCGCAACTGCGCGGACCATGGCATCGAGACTCCGGAGGTCCGCATTGCCGCGGGCAAGACCTCGTTTGGCAAAATTTTCTTACGGGCCCACCATGAGGCAGGCCTGGTCAACATCGATATCATTGATGACGGGGCCGGCCTTGATGTGGAGCGCATTGTGGAGAAGGCAATCTCCACAGGATGCATCACCAGGGAAGAGGCGGCCATGCTGACCGAGCAGGAGGCCATGGCGCTCATCCTCACCCCCGGCCTTTCCACCGCCAAGGTGGTAAGCGATGTGTCCGGCCGGGGCGTCGGCATGGACGTGGTGCGCACCAACATCGAAAAACTGGGCGGCGAGGTGGTGATTGACTCCACTCCGGGCAAGGGCACACGGATCAACCTCAAGCTGCCCCTGACCCTGGCCATCATTCCTTCGCTGATCATCAGCACCGGAGGCCGCACCTTTGCCGTGCCCCAGGTCAACATGGAGGAACTGGTCCGCATCAGGGCCCAGGATATTGACGCAAAAATTGAGGAAATCCAGAATAATCCCGTTCTCCGCCTGCGCAATAAATTGCTGCCGCTGATCAGACTTGACGAAACCCTTGGCATGGAACGCACCTTTGTGGACAGCAAAGGGGTGCGCCGTCCGGACCTGCGCCAGGGCATCATCGACCGGAGGGGGAGCAGCACTGACAGCGACGATGAAAACCCTACCGAAACCGAAAAAGAGATGCAGGACAGGCGGCAATTGCCGCCCCGCCGGGAAAGGTCCTCCAATGCCCTCAATATCCTGGTGCTCAAGGTCGGCACGGACCGTTACGGCCTCATCGTTGAGCGACTTTTTGACAACGAGGAGATCGTGGTCAAACCCCTGTCATCCTATTTCAGCAATTGCCACTTCTATTGCGGCACAACGATCATGGGCGACGGCCGGGTGGCGATGATCCTTGACGCCGCCGGCATCGCCGAGGCAGCACGGCTCAGGTTCACAGACGCCATTAAAAAAGAAGGCGCCCTCCAGGCCGACCGCTTTCAACGCGAAGCCATGCGGGAGTCCCAGTCCCTGCTGCTCTTTCGCAACGGCACGGGCGAACTGTTTGCCGTCAACCTGGCCATGGTGGCACGCATCGAAAAAATTCACACATCAAGCATCAGGCAGATCGGCAGCCTGGAGTACATCACCCATGAAGACTCCTCCATGCGCATTCTCCGTCTGCATCATTTCCTGCCGGTGCAGGAACCGACCGCAACCCCGGAGACCTTTTATGTGATCATCCCAAAACTGGTTTCCGATCCCATGGGCATCGTAGCCGACAAGATTGTGGACATCATTGCCACCAGCGAGGAGATCAACCGTAAAACGATTCGGGGCACCGGCATCATCGGCTCCCTGTTGCTGGCAGAGGGACTGATCGTGGTGCTCAACATCTACAGCCTTTTTGAGGCAGCGGACCCGGACCGGGCCAAGGCCGAGATCGCACATGTCAATCTGCGCGGCCTCAGGGTCCTGCTGGCCGAAGATACCGGCTTTTTCCGCACCGTAATCCATAACTATCTGGAAAGCGTGGGCTACGAGGTCACTGTGGCCAATGACGGCCTGGAGGCCTGGGAGATGCTGGGCCAGGGCGAATATGATCTGCTGGTCACCGATATCGTCATGCCGGGTCTTGACGGCATCGAATTAACCGAACGGGTCCGTGATGCGGCCGCTTTCAGCCATATGCCGGTCATCGCCCTCACCTCTCTCATGGGGGAAAGCGACCGTGCCCGCATCATGGCCGCCGGGGTGGACGCCTATGAAACCAAACTGGACAGGGAGCATCTGTTGCAGACCATAGGTGAAGTCATGGCCGCCAGACCAGACAGGCACCTGCCGCCGGCAGGCGGCAGGTAATCAACGGCGCCGGCCACAGGAAGAGAGACCATGGAAAAACAATTTACCACCTTCTATATCGACGAGATGCACTGCGGCATAGATATACTGCTGGTCAAGGAAATCAACCGGCAGCTGGAGATCAGTGAAGTCGCCGGGGCTCCGGTTTTTATCCGCGGCCTGCTCAATCTGCGGGGCCAGATCATTACGGTGATCGATATCAGTGTCCGGCTGGGCTTTGCGGCCCGTAAGCCCACTCCCCGTTCCCGCTGCATCGTGCTCAAGACAACGGCAGAGCTTGCCCAGCTGCCCCAGTCCGCTGAGATTGAAGAGGAAACAACCAGCGAAATGGTAGGTCTTTTTGTCGACCGGATCGGAGACATGATCACGGTGGACGACAGAGAAATCCAGGCCCCGCCAGCCAATTTCGGCAATATCGACAGCAGGTACCTGAGCGGTGTCATCCAGCGTGAAGCCGATCTTCTGGTCATCCTCAAAATCGGTGAGGCGCTGAGCTGTTAAAAGAATAATTCGTAAAAATTTATTCATGGCATGTTCCATCCATGAATGTATCTCCACAGGCGACACTGCTGCCGGAGGAAAATGTTAAAGGAGGCCTTTTTTATGTTCAAAAATCTAAAAATCCGCTGGAAAATCATTACCAGCAGCGGTATTCTCCTGCTCTTGGCCATGCTTTTGACTTCAGCCATTGTCATCCAGAATATCCGGAGCAATGCCCAGAAGGAGGTCGATGTCTTCCGGGTCAAGGAAACGGAAAAGGTGAAGGCCCTCCTCAAAAACTACGTAGACATCGCCTACACGACCATTGAGTCCAATTACGCCAGCGCCACCGACCCCGCTTATCTCGGCAGGCGTTACGGCCGGCAGCTGACCAATACCATCGATATTGCCGAGGGCAAGGTCAAAGAGGCGATGAACAGGGTGGCCAAAGGTGAATTTACCGTTGCCAGAGCCCAGCAGTGGGCGGCTGATGAAATCCGCCAGATCCGGTATGACCACGGCGCAGGTTATGTTTTCATCACCGATATCACCCGGCCCTACCCCACCATCATCATGCATCCTGTCGACCCCTCCCTGGAAGGCAAGGTGATGGATGACCCCAAATACAACCGGGCCCTGAGCCGCAAGGAAAATCTGTTCAAGGCCATGGTGGACGTCTCTATGGCAAACGGTGAGGGATTTGTTGATTACACCTGGCCTCGCCCGACAAAGGACGGCTTGACCGAGGAACAGCTCAAGCTCTCCTATGTCCGCCTCATCAAGGAGTGGAACTGGGTTCTCGGCACCGGCATCTATGTGGACGAGGCCATGCATGACGCCATTGAAAAGGCCAAGAACGATGTGAGAAACATGCGTTATGACAATGGTGAGAACTACTTTTTCATCTTGGACACCACCACCCCCTATCCGGTCACCGTCATGCACCCCATGGATCCCTCCCTGGAAGGAAAGATCATGAATGACCCGAAATACAATCAGGCCATGGGCCGCAATGAGAACCTGTTCAAGGCCATGGTGGACGTCAGTCTGCAGAACGGCGACGGCTATGTGGATTATGTCTGGCCGCGGCTGAACAAGGATGGCCAGACGGAGAACCAGCCCAAGCTGAGCTATGCCCGACTGTTCAAACCGCTCAACTGGGTTATCGGCACCGGGGTCTGGATGCACGATATCGACGTGCGGGTGGCGGAGATGGAGACTGCGGTCAATGACCAGCTGCAATCCATGCTGCTGCGTATCAGCGGCACGGTGCTTGCCGCCCTGGTCCTGTCGCTGCTGGCCCTGTGGTTTGTGGCCCGTTCCATCTCGAAACCCATTGACAGGACCGTGAGCATGCTCAAAGATATCGCCCAGGGCGAGGGTGATCTCACCAAGAGGATCGAAGTCAGCTCTAAAGACGAGGTGGGCAATCTGGCCGAGTATTTCAACCTCTTTATCCAGAAACTGCAGGAGATGATCAGAAATATCGCCGCATCCACTACCACCCTTTCCGGGGCCTCCGAGGAACTGTCAGCCACCTCCACCGAGATGGCGGCCAGCGCCGAGGAGATGAGCACCCAGTCAGGCACCGTGGCCACGGCGGCGGAGGAGTTGTCCGCCAATATGAACAACATGGCCACAGCGGCCGAGGAGATGTCAACCTCGGTCAGCACGGTGGGCACCGCCATTGAGGAGATGAGCGCTTCGCTCAGCGAGGTATCGAAAAACTGCACCCAGGCCTCAAGGGTTGCCGCCAATGCCGATGAAAAGGCCAGCGACGCCAACGAGATCATGAAGCGCTTGAACAGCTCCTCCATTGAGATCGCCAAGGTTCTTGACACCATCAATGATATTGCCGACCAGACCAATCTGCTGGCCTTGAACGCCACCATCGAGGCGGCTTCGGCCGGGGAGGCGGGCAAGGGCTTTGCCGTTGTCGCCAACGAGGTCAAAGAGCTGGCCAAGCAGACGGCAGTGGCAACCGAGGAAATAGGCGCCCAGATCGAGGGCATGCGGGACAATACGGCCAATGCGGTGGCGTCCATCGACACCATCGTGCAGATCATTGCCGAAATCAACACCATCTCCCATACCATTGCCAGCGCGGTTGAGGAGCAGTCGGCTACCATTGACGAGATCGCTATGAGTGTGGGCAATTCCTCCAAGGGGGCCAGTGAGATCGCCAGCAATGTCCAGTCCGCTTCCACGGCGGCCAATGAGATCACCATGAATATTCAGGATATCAACAAGGCCACCCAGAGCACCGCCGCAGGCGCCACCGAGACCAATGCCAGCGCAGCAGAACTGGCCAGGATGGCTGACCAGCTGCAGAAAATCGTCAACCAGTTCAAGGTGTGAGGATGACAGGCGGACCGGGTGACAGATGAAGGTACTCATTGTCGACCAGACGGTTGGTTTTCGTAAACTCATGGCCGAGGCCCTGGACGGCATTGCAGGCGTGGAGGTGGCGGGAACCGCTCCTTCCGCTTCGCTGGCCCTGCGCAAACTTGCCCAGACCCCCTTTGACGTGGTCCTGCTCGACAGTGAAACCATTGATGCCGACTGTCTTGACCATATTCAGCGGGATTTTGCCCATGTTGAGGTCATCATCGTCGGCGGATCAATACGCCGGAAAAGCAGCACCACCATCCGAGCCATGAAAAAAAGGGCCATGGCCTTTGTGGAAAAACCGGAGAAAGCGGAAGGTGAGCAAGCCCTGCAACAGCTGCGCAGTGATCTGCAGCCGCTGTTTCGCATGCTGAAGACCAGAAGTCTGACCAGACAGCAACAACATATAGTGCGCAACGAGAGACTGCCCCGGGAAAAACAAGCAGTCCCGGGCCCCGCTCTCCGTAAAGCTGCACCCGCGCCGCCCCCCGGCAACCTTGAGGTGGTTGCAATCGGCATCTCCACCGGCGGCCCCAATGCCCTCATACAGCTCATTCCAGCCCTGCCCGGCAATTTTCCGCTGCCGGTTCTCATCGTCCTGCACATGCCGGTAGAATTTACCGCCACCCTGGCCAGGGACCTTGACCGCAAATCCCGGCTGCGGGTCAAAGAGGCGGAGGCGGGAGACCCGGTTGCCCCGGGGACGGTCCTGCTGGCCCAGGGCGGACAGCACATGCTGGTCCGAAGAGAGGGCAAAGAGGTGGTGATCGGCCTTGATGACGGACCCAAGGAAAACAGCTGCCGGCCTGCGGTGGATTTCCTCTTCCGCTCCCTGGCCGATTGTTATCCGGAAAGCGCGGTGCTGGCAGTGATCATGACCGGCATGGGTAACGACGGCATGCGCGGCATGATGAAACTCAAAGAGAAAAACTGCTACTCACTATCCCAGTCGGAGGCGAGTTGTGTTGTCTACGGTATGCCCAAGGCCGTTGACGATGCAGGGCTGTCCGATGAGTCCGTCGATCTTGAAAAAATGGCCGAGCGAATCTGTGAAATTGTCCAAACCAGGAGGGATGAGCTATGAAGGTTCTCTGCGTCGATGATGATGCCAATGCCCGCACCGTGTACCAGGGGTTGCGTAAAATCCTGCCGGATGATGAGATCTCGGTGGTCAACTCGGGGGAAGAGGCGATAGCCGCCGTTGAAAAAGAACACTATGACATTATCATTTCCGACATGCAGATGCATGAGATATCAGGTATCGATGTGCTCCGCTATGTCAAGAAAGTCGATCTGACCGCCGAGGTGATCATTGTCACCGGCTTCGGTTCTGTCGACTCAGCCGTGGAGGCCATGCGGCTGGGCGCCAGGGATTTCATCGAAAAGCCGATCAACATCCTGCTGCTCATTGAAAAAATCAATAAAATCAGGGAGTACCAGCTCAGAATCCATGAGGTTGAGGAGTACCGGCAGGTCAAGGAAACGGTTGAGGAACAGGCGGGACGGGAAACCCACGCACTGGAAAAACGGCTGCAGGCCATGCAGACTGCCATCAACGAGGCGATTGCCCTACTGGAACAACTTGACAAAAAAGCCGATGCGGCAACGATCGAAACGATCATGACCAAACTCACTCATTTCAAAATCTAAGGCGCTTTTTAATGGATATCAAACTGCAGCCTGAGGAATTTGCCCTGATCCGCAGATGGGTGGAAGAGATCAGCGGCATCAGCGTCGATGACAGGAAGGGGTATCTCATTGAAAACCGCCTGTGCGGGCTGGTGGCAGAAAACAGATGCTCCTCCTTTGGCGAATTCTATCAGAAATTCAAAACCGGCTGTCCCCCCATACTGCGGGATCGGATCATCGATCAGATGACCACCAATGAAACCCTCTGGTTCCGAGATATGCATCCATTCAATATCTTCAAGGAAATCCTTTTGCCGGTATACTGCCAGGAGATCGCTGCCGGCAAAAGAAGAACCATCCGGGTCTGGTCGTCGGCATGTTCCACCGGACAGGAGCCCTATTCGCTGGCCATTCTTTTTCTTGAGGCCATACGAACCAACAACCATCTGAAACGCGGCATGATCGAAATCATGGCCTCCGACATCTCCGATTCCGTTCTTGCCCAAGCTAAAAGCGGCTCCTATGACAAAATCGCCGTGAACCGGGGGTTGCTGCCGGAGTACCGGAGCCGCTATTTTACCGATGAGGGCCGTCTGTGGCACATTGCCCCAGAAGTAAAGGGAATGGTAAAATTTCAAAAATTCAATCTGCAGGATCCCTTTATGAAACTCGGCTCCTTTGACATCATTTTCTGCCGCAACGTGGCCATCTACTTTTCGGAAAAATTCAAAAGGGAACTCTTTGCCAAGTATGCCGGGATTCTCACCAAGGGCGGTATTCTCTTCCTCGGTTCCTCCGAATCCATCAGCCTTTACAGCAACGAATATGATATGCTGGAGCACAACAGAGGCATTTATTATCGGGTGCGGAAATAAATCTTACCAAATTAGATTGCTATTACCCCCATTTTCAGCCAGTCAGGACAAAGCATTATATCTACCGGGAAATTAAGCATAAAGTTGACAGTTTACAGTTGGCAGTTTAAGGAAATTGTCTTGTCAGATTTTGATATTGGTAGACCGTAAACTGTAAACCGGCAACAGCAAACTCATGAAAATTGCAATAAAATTGAAGGGATCGGACCAGTAATATGTCTGAAAGTCGGTGGTAATTCCATAAAAAATTTCAAGACAGGGATGTCGATTAATAATCTTCCCATGCCGTCCAGGACCCCAAAAATGCTCAGAAAAAAATTACAATTTATCTTACGTCAACCGGAATTCCCTTTCTTACTCTTTTTCTTCAGCCTCTTTCTCTTTGTCACCCCGTTTAAAAGAAATGCGGACAAGGCAGGCTTGGAAGCCACTTTTATTTACCTGTTTCTCGCCTGGGCAGTCATCTGCCTGCTGCTCTTTTTCCTGAGCCGGGAGTATGCAGGGAAACAGGATAACATCAACGATGAAACTGATGAAATGATCCCATGACATTGCTCAGTCCTGCGAACATACTCTTTGCCATCCTGCTCTATGTGGGGCTGTTGTTTCTGCTTGCACGATGGGTGGAGAAAAAGGCGAGCACCGGGGTCAACCTGGCCCACAATCCCGTGGTTTACTCCCTGTCGCTGGCGGTGTATTGCACCACCTGGACTTATTACGGCAGCGTCGGTGTGGCCACCACCTCGGGCATGCTTTTCCTCACCATCTCCCTGGGGCCGACCATGGCCCTCATTTTCTGGTGGCAGGTCCTCCGCAAACTGGTACGGCTCAAGGAGACCTACCACATCACTAGTATCGCCGACTTTCTCGGTGCCCGTTATGGGAAATCCGAAACGGTTGCGGCCATCGCCAGTCTAGTCGTCCTGATAGGCACGGTTCCCTATATTGCCCTGCAGTTAAAGGCGGTGATCCTGACTTTTGTCCGCATCACCCGCCATGAACCCGCAACATTGACTTTTATTGAAAACAATTTGGGGATGATTATCGTCTGCCTGATGATTTTTTTCACCATCGTTTTCGGCGTGCGCCGACTGGACGCCACCGAACGACACCAGGGAATTGTTGCGGCGGTTGCCGCCGAATCCCTGGTAAAGCTGGTGGCCTTTCTTGCTGCCGGGGTGTTTGTCACCTTTTTCGTTTTCAACGGCTTTACCGATATCTTTGAGCGCGTGGCAACCACCACGCTGCCTGAACAGTCCTTCTTTGGCACGCCCACTTCCATCCCCTTTATTACAGTGTGCAGTTATCTGTTTCTTGCCATGTTCGCTTTCATGTTTCTGCCCCGCCAGTTTCATGTCGCTGTGGTGGAGAATTCAAACGAAAAACATATCCGCACAGCCATGTGGCTTTTTCCGCTGTATCTTATTCTGATCAATCTCTTTATCTTTCCCATTGCCGCAGGCGGACTCCTCATCGGCCTGCCGCTGGAGCATGCTGACACCTTTGTTCTTGACATTCCCCTGCACTACAACAGACATTGGCTTGCTCTGCTGGTTTTCATCGGAGGTTTGTCGGCCGGCACCAGCATGATCATGATCAGCTCCATGACCTTGGCCACCATGATAAGCAATCATCTCCTGCTCCCTCTACTGGTCTGGTTCCCGGGGCTGGCCTTTTTACGCCGGCAGCTGCTCAGGGTGAGATGGGTCAGCGTGGCCCTGATCATCATGGCCGGCTACTGGTTTGAAACCATCGCCGGCGAGCATTACTCCCTGTTCAGCATGGGGATCATCTCCTTTGTCGCCGTCCTGCAATTTACCCCGGTTATGATGGGAGGGATCTACTGGCGGCGGGGGAACCATGTCGGCGCCCTGCTCGGGCTCTGCGCCGGCTGCCTGGTCTGGTTTTATACCCTCATTGTCCCTTTGCTTGCCAGAAGCGGCATCCTGCCGGCAGATATCCTGCTTAACGGTCCGGGCGGCATAGGCTTTCTCAATCCCGTGCAACTTTTCGGCATCACGCAACTGGACCCCATCAGCCACGCCGTGGTGTGGACCATGCTCTTTAACATCGGCTTTTATGTACTCGGCTCATTTTTTTATGAGGCAGGTGAACAGGAGAAAAAAATATCAGCCGAATTCATCGATATCTTCAACCCCACTCTCCCTGTTGCAGGTCTGGCAGCAGCCCCAGCAATGACCGTGCATCTGCCGGCCAAAAGAAGACTGCTGGAAGACCTGTTAAATGAATATTTTTCTCCTGAAAAAACCAACCGCATCATAAACAGTTGCCTCGCCAGAAAAGGGACAAACGGCAAGGAGTACATATCCGTTATCGAATTAGCCGACATCAGCAATGAGCTGGAAAAGAATCTTGCCGGCTCCATCGGCAGTTCCACCGCCTACAAGACCTTCCAGCAGCAGAAAATTCTTAATGCCAATGAGACCCTGCAGCTGCAGAAATCCTATGGCGAAATCCTGGCCGATCTGAATCTTTCCCCGGCAGAACTGCGACAGCGCATCGATTTCTATAAGGAGCGGGAAATGCTGGTCACCCGCCATGCAGAAGAACAGAGAGAAACGATCCTTGAACTCCATCAGCAGATCAGTAAACGCCGCCAAGCGGAAAGGGCTCTGACGGAACAGCTGCATTTCCTGCAGGAACTGCTGGATTCCATCCCCAGCCCGATATTCTATAAGGATGACAAAGGGGCCTTTATCGGCTGCAACACCGCCTATGAAGAATTTTACGGCATCAATGCCGAGGAATTTGTCGGTAAAACCGTCTTTGACATTGCTCCGAAAGAAATGGCGGACGCCTACCACCAGATGGATCTGGCCCTGCTGCAGCAACCCGGGAAACAGGAATATGAATCCACCCTGGCCGACACCAAAGGGGAAGTCCATGAAGTAATCTTCTACAAGGCCACCTTCCGCAAGATAGACGGTTCCGTGGGCGGGCTGGTGGGGGTCATTCTCGATATTACTGCCCGCAAACGGGCCGAAAATGCCCTGGCCGAACAGGTACGGCTTCTCTCCTTGAGTTCGGAAATCGGCTTAATCCTTACCAAAGGGCAGACCTTGCAGGAAATCCTGCTGCAGTGCACCGAGGCCATGGTTCACTTCCTTGATGCCTCCTTTGCCCGTATCTGGACGGTCAACAGCCAAGAAAATATCCTGGAGCTGCGGGCCAGCGCCGGTGAGTACAATCATTTGCAGGGAGCGCGTAGTCGCCTGCCGATTACTGCAGAAAACAAAATCGGCTTTATTGCCCTGCAGAAGTCCCCCCATCTCACCAATGAGGTGATCGGCGATCCCCAAGTCACGGACCAGGCCTGGGCCAGAGAGCAGGGACTGGTGTCCTTTGCCGGCCATCCCCTGCTCATCGAAAACCGGGTGATCGGCGTCATGGCCATATTTTCCCGCCATCCTCTGACAGATATAACCAGCAAATCCCTGGCAGCCATAGCAGACGCCATAGCACTGGGAATCGAACGCAAGAACAGTGAGGAATCCCTACGCCGGGCACGGGACAAGGCCCAAAGCTATCTGGATACGGCCAACGTCATGCTCGTGCATCTGGACGAACAGGGCAAGATCCTGCTTATCAACAGAAAAGGCATTGAGATGCTGGGCTATGAGGAACAGGAGCTGCTGGGGAGACACTGGGGTGATTTCGTCATGGAGAACGGCCAGCGCAAGCATCTGCAGGCCCTCTATGCCGACGCCATGGCTGGGACCGGCCAATTCCCCGATTATCTGGAAAATACTATCATCAGCAAAAACGGTGAGCAGAAAATGATTGCCTGGCGCTACACCATCCTCCATAACCGTGCAGGGATAGCCACCGGTATGCTCTGTTCCGGCAATGACATCACAGAAAAATACCAGGCGGTAGCAGCCCTGCACGAGAGCAGGGAACGGCTGCGGGCTATCATTGATACAGCCGCAAGCATCATTCTCATGCTGTCGCCGGATTTTGCCATTCTCGAATTCAACCCTGCCGCGGAAAAGCTCTTCGGCAGGACGCGGGAAGAGGTGCTGGGTGAGAATTACCTGGAACTCTTTATCCCCCAAGATCTGAGGCCATCTGTTGAGCAGGAAATGATAAAGGTCATAGGCGGCATCCCCACCAGCGACTTTGAAAATGATGTTTTCGCACGCCATGGCGAACGACTAACCCTACTGTGGAATGCGGACAGAATGGTTGATGCTGCCGGCAGGACCATCGGCGTGCTGGCCACTGCCATCAACATCACTGAACGCAAACAGACGGAAATTGAACTGGAGAATGCCCATGCCTTGCTGAGAAGCCTGATCGATTCCGTACCTGACCTCATCTTTTTCAAGGACCATGAAAGCACCTATTTAGACTGCAATAAGGCCTTTGCCGAATTTGCCGGCAAGGACATTACTGATATCATCGGCAAAACTGATTACGACTTCTTCAGCCCTGAGCTCGCCGGATTCTTCCGGGAAAAGGATCGACAGATGCTGGCCAGCGGAGAGACAAAACGCAATGAGGAATGGGTTGATTACCCGGACGGCAGACACGTGCTGCTGGATACCTTGAAAACCCCATACCATACCCCTGACGGGACAGTGCTGGGGCTCATCGGCGTCAGCCGCGACGTTACGGAGAGAAAAAAGGCGGAGGATGACAAGGAAAAACTGGAAGCACAGCTCAGGCAGGCCCAAAAACTTGAGGCCATCGGTACCCTGGCCGGTGGCATTGCCCATGATTTCAACAACATCCTGTTTGCCATTCTCGGTAATGCCGATATTGGCGAAATAGAGATCTCACGCGGTCACTTTCCCAAGGAGGAACTCAAAGAGATCAAAACCGCCGGCATCCGGGCCAGGGACCTGGTCAAACAGATCCTCTCCTTTGCCCGCAAGGCGAAACAGGAAAGAATGCCGCTATGCACCATCATCATCATCAAGGAGGTACTCAAACTGTTGCGCTCGACCCTGCCGACCACCATTGACATCCGGCAGGACCTGCGTGATCCGGAGGCGTCGGTTATAGCCGATCCCACGGAAATCCACCAGCTGTTCATGAACCTGTGCACCAATGCCGGACATGCGATGATGAAAAACGGCGGAATGCTGGAAGTCGGCCAGCGTATCATCGATATTGATGAGGACTTTGCCGAAAACAATCCCAATCTCCAGCCCGGTCCCCATCTCCTGCTGACCATAAGCGATACGGGTGAAGGGATGACGCCTGAGACCATTGAGCACATCTTTGAACCGTTTTTCACCACCAAGGGCAAAGCCGAGGGCACAGGTATGGGCCTGGCGGTGGTGCACGGCATCGTCACCTCGCTGAACGGCGCCATCAAGGTTTACAGCGAAATCGGCCATGGCACTTCGTTCACCATCTACCTGCCTCTTGTCGGCAAGGACTCAAACAGGGATGAATCAGGCCCCGAGCAAGATACTTCTCCCCCAGGCAAACAGGAACACATCCTGCTGGTCGATGACGACAAGGCGATTACCGTCATGCTTACAAGGATGCTCACCAATCTCGGTTATCAGGTTACCTGCCGGACAGACAGCATGGAAGCCCTGGCAATTTTTCAGGCCGAGCCCGGGAAATTCGACCTGATCATCACCGATCAGACCATGCCAAAAATGACAGGGGCGGAGTTGGCAAGCGAGATGCTCAAACTCAGACCCGATCTGCCCATTATTTTATGCACCGGCTTCAGCCAGACCGTTTCGTCCGAAAAGGCGAAACATATGGGAATCCGGGAATATTTGACCAAACCGGTCATGAAAAAAGAACTGGCCGTTGTTGTCCGCCGCCTGCTTGATAAGGACGGCATGACCGGAGGCCCTGCTGATGGCAAAGCATGACTCCAAACGAAAGAAGGGCATTCGAGCCGCAGGCGGCTCGAATGCCCTTCTTTTCCCTACCGGAAAATCAACAGGAAGGGGTTGAACGAATCAACCCGCGTTTGTCAGTCTATCTTTACGTCCTGATCCCTGGGAAAGGCTGCGGACATCAAAATCAAACGGCACAGCTCTGCGCCTGTTTTGATTTCCTGCGGCTGCCGCCGGGGTATGATTGCTTTTTCTTCTGACCTGCGACGAACGCGGCCGTTCTTCTCTCATTTCAGTATTGGCGGTAAATGACTCAGTCTCAATACCCGAAGATGTCGGCCTGGCCATTTTTTTACCTAAATTCCGTTCAATAATATTAATCATCTTCATATCTTCGCGACCGGCAAAGGTGAAGGCCTCGCCTGTGCGGCAGGCACGGCCGGTTCGGCCAGTGCGGTGGGTATAGGTCTCAGCCGTATCAGGCATATCATAGTTGACCACATGGGAAATTCTTGACACATCAATACCGCGGGCAGCAATATCGGTGGCTACCATCACTTTAAATTTCCCGCTTTTAAAACCGTCTAGGGCCTGCTGCCTTTTCTGCTGGGAAAGATTTCCCTGCAGTGAGGTGACGCTGCAGCCGAACTTCTCCAATTGCAGGGCAAGGGTCTTTGCCTTGTGTTTTGTCCGGGTAAAAATCAGGGCGGAGACCATTTCGGTCTGCTCCATGATCTGTTTCAACAGCGCGGTCTTGCCCTGCTGTTCCACCTGAAAAAGCACATGGGATATGGTTGGTGCCGGCAGGTCATGATTGATCTGCACGGTGACCGGCGATTGCAGGATATTTTCCGCCAGATGACGAATTTCGTCAGGCATGGTGGCGGAAAAGATAAGGGTCTGCCGCTGCTTCGGCACATACTTCAATATCCGACGGATGGCAGGCAGAAATCCCTTGTCAAACATGTGATCCGCCTCATCCAGTACCAGTATCTCAAGCTTGCTCAGGTTAAACGCTCCAGCATCGAGATGATCAAGCAGACGTCCGGGACAGGCAACAATAATTTCCGCTCCATTGCGGATTTGATGGATCTGGCCCTGTTTGCCGACACCGCCATAAACAACGGCACTGGCAAGACCGGTCTTTCCGGCCATCTTGCCGATATATTCGTGGGTCTGCTCAGCAAGCTCCCGGGTCGGGGCGACAATCAGAGCCCGAACCTTTTTGCGGGGACCCTCCATGAGGCGTTGCAGAATAGGCAGCACAAATGCCGCTGTTTTGCCGGTCCCTGTCTGGGCGAGCCCCAGGAGGTCGTGACCGTCAAGCACCGGCGGCATCGCCTGCTGTTGAATAGGGGTTGGTGCTGCATAGCCGCAATCCTTTATCGCTGCGGCTATTTTCTCATGAAAATGAAATGATGTAAAACTCATTAAAACTCCTTGTTTCTGGTTATAATTCAACAGCACTGTCGCCATGGTCCTAATCTTTTGTACAGTGAACCACAGTCCTGGCTGTTATAATTTGTTCATTAATTTTATGGGCAGGAAAAAACAGTGCGGAAAAAATTGCTGTCCCCTTGCCGGGGGTGGACTAACGGCAAAAAAATCCTCTCACATGCCATGCAGAGTAGAAAAAAAAGGAAACTTTGGGGGGCACAAACAGGAATAAAGAATGCCGGGAAGGCAGGGTTTAACGGCGGCGTGCACCTTTCTTCTTTTGCGGCTTGGCTTCGTTGCAGATCAATTTACGATGACTGACCTCTGTGCCGTTGAGCCCTTCCATGACCTTATGGCCTTCAGGCCTGCTGGACATCTCAACAAAGCCAAAGCCTTTTGTCTGGCCTGAAAAATGGTCGGTAATAACTTTAGCACTGACAACATCTCCGAAGGGAGTGCAGAGGGTGTTCAGTTCCGTATCATTCATATTGTATGGGAGGTTGCCGATAAAAAGTTTCATACTGTACTCCTTTAAGTGCTCAGCAAAAACTTCAACGGCATCAAACAGGGCCAAGAGGCAGCGCAGGGCGAGAATATTGACGAGAATAGAAGATGCTAATACTTAAATTAAGATTAATAACTCTCTCAAATACTCTACCACCCCATTCTTGTCAACCAAAATATAAAGAAATAACTTACGCAACTCCCTGCCAACAGCCAATTCGGGAAATGTAAAAAAAAATATTTTCCCATGGAACCTTTTTGGGAAAGTGAGCGTTATATGTATTGTAAAATGTAAGAGTTAACATCCTCAGTTACCTTACTTTTTCACTTTTCATTTTTCTCAGTGTTTCCAGCAATGGAAACAGAAAGCCGGTGACCCTCATCACCGGCTTTTTTTTTGCCTTTTTTCTGGAACCTATTCTGAAACAAAGGCTCTAATCATTTAAGACTGTAAGAATTGACACTCCTTACCAGTTTTTTTCTTCTCATTTTCTCCTCTTTCTTGTTGTAGTAAAAAAACCGGTGACGCCCCATCACCGGTTTTTTTATGCCTGATTTTTTTTTGGAACCTTTCAGCAACGGATGAATCTTAATTATTAAGACTGTAGGAATGAAAACTTCTTACCAGTACGTTTTTTCTCACTTTTCTTCTTTTTTTCTCCTTAGCACATGAAAAAGGCCGGTGTCCCCTCACAACACCGGCCTTTTTCATCCCCAATTCTCCATTAATCAGCAGATAATCCGCAAACCACAAGCAGCCCCGGCCATACTGTTATTTTGCTGTCAAACAAAACAAAATTATGTATAGTTGATTGTTTTTCCACTTCCTTTTATACATGCATGATCACTAAATATAGATTATGAAACTCATTCCTCGTAATGCGGTCTGAACATAGGGAAGCAAAAAAGAGCTGGGTATTTAATGGATAACCGTTTCCTGACTATCATCGGCGGAGGGCTGGCCGGCTGTGAAGCCGCCTGGCAGGCGGCAAAACGCGGCTTCCGGGTGATCCTCTACGACATGAAACCACAGCGTTTCAGCCCTGCCCACTCCTCCTCCGACCTGGCGGAACTGGTCTGCAGCAACTCGTTTCGCTCCGATGACCCATCCTCGGCCGTCGGTCTGCTGAAGGAGGAAATGCGTCAACTTGACTCCCTGATCATGGCTGCCGCTGCCGTGACCAAGGTCCCGGCCGGCAAGGCTCTGGCGGTTGACCGCAGTCTGTTTGCCCGTTTTATCACGGAAAGAATCGAGTCTCTCCCGGCAATTGAAATCCGCCGCGAGGAAATCAGCGAGATTCCCCTGACTGATGAAAGCCATCCGCTATTAATCCTGGCCACCGGTCCCCTCACCGCTGACGGCCTGGCCCGCTCCCTGCAGGAAATCACCGGCGAGCATCTCGCCTTTTACGATGCCATTGCCCCGATTATCACCGCCGATTCGCTGAACAGGGAGATTATCTACCAGGCCTCCCGCTATGATGATGGACCGGGAGATTATCTCAACTGTCCCATGGACAAGGCCCAGTACCTGACCTTTATCACAGAACTGGCAGCGGCGGACAAGGTGAAGCTGAAATCCTTTGAGGAGAAAAAATATTTCGAGGGCTGCCTGCCCATTGAGGTCATGCTTGAACGGGGGGTGGACACCCTGCGTTTCGGACCCATGAAGCCGGTTGGCCTGTCTGATCCCCGCACCGGCCGTGACCCGTACGCCGTGGTCCAGCTCAGAAAGGAGAATATGGAGGGAACCCACTACAATATGGTGGGATTTCAGACCAAACTGACCTATTCTGAACAGCAGCGGGTTTTCCGCCTGATTCCGGGCATGGAGCAGGCGGAGTTTGAACGGCTGGGCAGCATCCACCGTAATACCTTTGTCTGCGGACCCAAGGTCCTGGAGCCGACCCTGCAGCTTAAAACAAGACAGGACATCCTGCTGGCCGGGCAGCTCACCGGGGTGGAGGGCTACGTGGAATCAACGGCCATGGGTCTGCTGGCGGGCATCAACGCTGCGCACCTGCTGCAGGGCCGCAAACCGGTCCCCCCGCCTGCCGAGACGGCGCTCGGTGCGCTCATCCGCCATCTCACCGACACCGATGCCGCCCGTTTTCAGCCGTCCAACATCAACTTCGGCCTCTTTGCCACTCTGACCAGCCAGGATGGCAAAAAGGTGCCGAAAAAATTCCGCGGCCAGTTGCGGGCTGAAAAGGCCCTCGCCGCTCTGCGCGAATGGCAGGCAGCGCTTCATGAAGGATGATCTCTCTTCCTTAAGCAGCCTGCTGCAGGAAACACGAAACCTTGTCGCTTTTCACCGCCATTGTGAACTCGACTACCCCTTATCCCCGGAATTAAAGAGTTTTCTCAACCCCTCGTCGGCAAAGATAAAAACGCAGCCCTTTTCCCCCACCCCCATGCCGGCCGCCGCAACCGCAAAGCCCGTCGACACTGTCGGACCGGACACAGCAGACCGGCAAACCCTTGATGATCTCAGACTCACCCTCGAGAGCTGCCAACTGTGTCCCCCGGGAACATCACGGCAGCAGATGATCTTTGGTGAAGGACCCGCCCGGCAGGGTCTGGCCCTGTTGATCATCAGTGATCCCCCCGGCGCCGAGGAAGCAGCGGCAAACAGACCGATCAGCGGTGCCCCCCGTGAACTGCTGAAAAAAATGCTGGGTGCTATCAACCTGTCCCTGGACGATATTTTTCTGACCAACATCGTCAAATGCGTGCCGCCGGAGGGCAGCACGACAACCGCCGGAACATCCGCCTGCCTGCCCTTTCTCATCCGGCAGATTGAGCTGATCAAACCGAAAATCATCTGCACCATGGGCCAGACCGCCAGCCAGACCTTGCTCAAAACCTCCCAGTCTCTCCTCAGCCTGCGGGGACGATTCCATGACTTCCAGGGCATCCCGCTCATGCCCACCTTTCATCCGACCCTGCTGCTCAGGACCCAGGAACTGAAAAAAGGGGCCTGGCATGACCTGCAGATGATCCAGAAGAAGCTCAAATCCCTGCCCTGACAATCCCATTTGCTTTTTTCCCCTTATTTTTTTTAATGCAGCTCCACCCCCGCCTGACCGGTAGAATTATTTTGAAATTACAGATAGAGGGCTGTACTGTATAACAGACGATGTTACATTGGGAGTTTGTCAAGAGAAGCAAATGACTACGGTACGCGGTGTGGCCGGTGAAAACACCCGGGCAGCCAGGCCCGTCACTCCCGCAAAACCCCTTTGGCAAAATGCAGAATTTCGAGCCTCTCGACCGTGACCAAAAGCAAACGATCAGGAACCATCCTCTTTTTTCTCCTTCTCATGGTGGTGGCCATTGGCGTGCTGCATGGGGTAACCCCGGCTGGCAAGGTTTTTCTCCATGAAACATACCGGCGTCTGAGTTATTTCCCCATCGTCGTTGCCGCACTGCTGTATGGCGCGGGCGGTGGCCTGCTGCTGGCAATTTTCACCATTCTGGCCTTCATTCCCCATCTCCATATCTTTCACCAGATGAACTATGATTTTTTCCTGGGCGAGCTGACGGAAATCGGCCTCTATCTGGCGGCCGGCGGTCTGGTGGGCACCATTGCCAGCCGGGAGTCGCGTCTCAAGGAAAAATATCAGGAACTTTCTGAAAAACTGGAAAAATCCTACGCCCGTCTCCATGAAGAGGCTGGACTGCTCATTGAAGCGGAAGAGCAGCTGCGGGTCAGCCAGAAGCTCTCCGCCCTGGGTCAGCTTTCCGCCTCCCTGGCCCATGAAATCAAAAACCCCCTGGGCGCTATCAAAGGCACGGCGGAAATCTTCCTGGACGAATTCCCGCCCGGCCATCCCAAACGCGAATTTGCCGAAATCCTGGCCAAGGAGACGGCCCGGCTCAACACCACCGTGGAAGAGGTGCTGCGCTACTCAAGAAACCAGCAACCTGCCTCCCAGCCCATCAGCCGCGAACCGCTCATCAGCGTGCTTGACCGGGTCGTCACCCTGGTTGACAACAGAATCCGGAAAAAAGGCATCACCCTCAGGCGCCTCATCCCCGAGGCGGCCAAAGACACCCAGGTTGACGGCAATAAGATGTCCCAGGTATTCATCAACCTGCTGCTTAACAGCATCGAGGCGGTGGCCCAGAACGGCCTGATCCGTCTTGAGGTGCAGCAGGATGACAAAGAAACCAGGATTCTTGTCGCCGACAACGGCCCCGGCATTGCAGAAAATGAACGGGTCAAGGTCTTTGCCCCCTTTTACAGCGGGCGACAGGACGGCACCGGTCTGGGGCTGGCCATCAGCGCCAAGATCGTTGAAAGTTACGGCGGACGGATCACCATTGAATCAGCGCCTGAAGGCGGGGCCGGCTTTACCGTCATCCTGCCGGTCACGCAGAAAATCGAGCAACGACCATGAACAACCATATTCTCCTTATCGATGATGATGAAAGCCTGCGCCGCGTGACCGAGTATAACCTGGCCAAGGCCGGTTTCTCGGTAAAGACGGCGGCCAACGGTCGCCAGGCCATTGATGCTTTCCAGCGCCATCCTCCCGACCTGGTGGTCACCGATGTTGAACTGGGTGACGCCAGCGGCCTGGAGCTGCTGAAACGATTCAAACAGGAGGCCCCGGACGTTCCGGTGATCATCATCACCGCCTACGGCTCCATTGAAATGGCGGTGCAGGCCATGCACCAGGGGGCCTTCACCTTCATCACCAAACCCTTTGACCGGGACACCCTGATTCTCTCCTGCCGCAAGGCCCTGGAAATGCAAAGCCTGAAGAGCCGCGCCCGCTCCCTGTCCCAGGAGATCAACCGGCTGACCGGGGTCGAAGGCATGGTGACGGTGAACAGCGCCATGGCCGAACTGCTGCACACCGCCCTCAAGGTGGCGGAATCCGACGCCACGGTGCTGATCAGCGGTGAGTCGGGCACCGGCAAGGAGGTGCTGTCACGCCTCATCCACCAGCACAGCCCGAGAAAAAAAGAAGCCTTTGTAGCGGTGAACTGCGCGGCCATCCCTGCCCCCCTGATCGAGAGCGAACTTTTCGGCCATGTGAAAGGGGCCTTCACCGGGGCGGTGCAGAACCGGCAGGGACGTTTTCAGGCCGCCCATCATGGCACCCTGTTTCTCGATGAAATCGGCGAATTGCTGCCCGAGATGCAGGTGAAATTTCTCCGCGCGCTGCAGGAAAAGCAGATTGAACCGGTGGGCAGCGATCGCACGGAAACAGTGGATGTGCGCATCATCGCCGCCACCAATCGGGATTTACGTGCTGAAATTGCCAAGGGAAATTTCCGGGACGATCTCTTCTACCGGCTGTCAGTCATCCCCCTGCATCTCCCGCCGCTGCGTGACAGACGTGAAGATATCCCTGCCCTGGTCGCCCATTTCTTGAAAAAACACGAAGCGCCTCCCCAGGTGTCATTCACCCCTGCAGCCCTTGCCCGCCTGCAGTCCTATCACTGGCCCGGCAATATCAGGGAACTGCAGAACGTGGTGGAACGCTGCATTATTCTACGGGAAAAAGACGTCATTGATGAGGCCGAGATCCTACTTCCCGGCCGCACTTGCTCTTCCGACCCCTCCCTGCCCGACATTCCGCCGGAGGGTCTTTCCCTGGAAGAGGTGGAAAAGGGCCTGATCCTCAAGGCCCTGGCCATCAGCGGCGGCAACCGTTCCGAGGCGGCCCGTCTGCTGAAGATTCCGCGCCACGTGCTTATTTACCGGCTGGAAAAGTATGCCCTGGACAACTGAAGAATATCCTCCAAGTCATTGAAGAATATTCTTCAATTTTCCTGAACCACTTGCTGTCCGCAGGGTTCTCTGTGCCGCACCTCATTCTTTCTGCTCCCTGCAACAGCAGTTAGCGTCTGTCTTTTTGGCTAGTTCTCTTTTTTTGCCTGACAAAAATAACCCTTGCGGCACACGGATTGCTTTGAACTAATGGCCGGAGGGTGGATATCCCTCCTCCGGGTTCTACCGGAAGATCGATAAAAATAAGGACAAACAGCCTATGAAGCTCGCCAATTACCGACATATTCTGCCCCTGCTGGCTCTCATTATTCTGCTGCCCCATCGCCTATTCGCCGCAGGTCTTCCCCTGGCAGACTACCTTACCGAAGCCATGGAGCACAACGAAGACATCCAGGCGGCCAAGTCCCGGGTGCAGGGTATCCGGCAGAAAGCACGGCAAAGCGCCTCCCTGCCCGACCCCAGGGTGGGGATCGAATACTATCTTGAGCCGGTTGAAACCCGCACCGGCCCCCAGAATGCTGCCGTCAGTCTGTCCCAGACCCTGCCCTGGCCGGGCAAGCTGTCCCTGGCGGAAAAAATCGCCGGACAGGATGCCGGCAAGGCCGAGGCCCGCCTTGCCGCAACACAGCTGGTGGTGGCCAGCCGCGTGAAACTGAGCTATGTGGAGTACGCCTTTAATACGGAAACTCAGACGAGTTATGCCGAAAGCCTGGAACTGCTCAAATACATGGAAAATGTCGCCCGCACCAGATATGCCGCCGGCACCGTTGATTATGCCAATGTACTCAAGATCCAGATCGAACTGGCCAGGGCGGAAAACAAACTGCAGACCTCCCGCGACCAGGCCTATTCCCTCATGGTCAATCTCAACACCCTGCTGGGGGCGGATGCCGACCGGGCCCGACCTGTTCCCCCGCTGCCGGATATCACCCTGACCACGGCGGAAGAACAGCTGCTGGAGCTTGCCCGGGAGCACAACCCGCAACTGCTTGAGGCGCGGGAGAGCGTCACCAAGGCCCAGCTCGGCGTTGATCTGGCTCAAAAGGATTTCTATCCGGATCTGACCCTCAGCGTCAAAACGATCTTTACCGGCAATGCGGAATTCGGCGATCCGCCGGACAGCGGCAAGGATCCGATCATCGCCGGCATCAGCTTCAATATTCCGTTGTTCCAGGACCGCCGCCATGCGGCGGTGGAGGAAAAAGTAGCCATGGCCGGGGCGGAACGCACCAGTCTCAACCAGGAGGTCCGCGCCCTGGAGGCGGGTATCCAGCAGGGGCTTTTCCGTTACCGCAATGCCACCCGCAGCCGCACCCTGTATAACGACACCCTGCTGCCCATCATCCACCAGCAGGTGGAGGTTGCCCTGGAGGCGTTCCAGAACGGCCGTCTTACCGTGCAGGAACTGCTTGACGCAGAAAATAATCTGCTGCAGTTCCAGCTGGCCAGAGGCCGCGCCCTGGCCGACCAGGCCATCGAGGTGGCCAAACTTGAGGAGCTGGTCGGGGTAACGTTGGCCGACTGGCAGAACTGACACCAACCGGCAGCACCAATGCTGCTTCAGACAAATCATGACAAGGAGATTTTCATGAAACCGAGCAAAACTTTCATCCTCACCTTCTTTTTTCTCACCGCCTTCGGCGCCACCGCCGCCCTGGCCGCGCCCCAGACCACCTGCCCGGTCATGGGGGGTGCGATCAACAAGGAGATCCACGTGGATTATGAGGGCAAACGGATTTATTTCTGCTGCGACTACTGCATCGGCGAATTCAAGAAGGACCCGGAAAAATATCTGCAGAAAATGAAAGAAATAGGTCAGGAGCCCGCTCCTATTGCCCCGATCACTGATGAAAAAAAATAACCCCTCAGACCCCTCACCATGCGAGGAACACCATGTTCTCAAGTAAAATGATACGGCCTTTTTGTGCTGTTGCCGTTTTTTTCGTCCTGCTGGGCTGGACGCCCTTTCTCTCGGCGGCTGAACAGGCGCATGATGAACAGGGCCAGGCAAGCAAAACCGCGGCAACCATCTGGACCTGCTCCATGCATCCGCAGATACAGCTTCCCGAACCAGGCCAGTGCCCCATCTGTTTCATGGATCTCATCGAAGTGCCCAGGGACGCCGACGACAGCCAGCGCGCCAGCCTGCGCCAGATATCCTTTGATGAGCGGGCACGGAAACTGGCCCAGGTCGAGGTCTCGCCGGTAATTCGGGGCAAAGGGGCGGTTGAGACAAGGATATCCGGCAAGGTGGACTATGATGAAACCCGGATCGGCACCATCACCGCCTGGGTTGGCGGCCGCATTGACAAACTCTATGTGGACTATACCGGCGACATCGTCAAAAATGGGCAGCCCCTGGCTGAGATTTACAGCCCGGAACTGCTCACCGCCCAGGCCGAGTTGATCCAGGCGATTGCCGCGGTGAAAAATCTCCACAGTTCAACCCTGGATATCATCAAAAACACCACGGTCCGCACCGAACAGGCGGCCCGGGAAAAACTGCGGCTGCTCGGTCTGGCGGACAAACAGATCGCCCGCATCATTGAACGGGGCACCCCGGCCGACCACATCACCCTCACCGCCCCCATGAGCGGTATCGTCATCAATAAGACGGTGCAGGAGGGTATGTATGTCAAAACCGGAACCATGATCTATACCATTGCCGACCTTGATCATCTGTGGGTCAACCTGGAGGCCTATGAGTCCGACCTGCAGCGCATCCATGTCGGCCAGCATGTGGATTTCACCGTGGAGGCCTACCCCGGCCGCTTTTTTACCGGCAAGGTGGTTTTTATCGATCCCCAGGTCAACGAACAGACCCGCACCATCCGGGTGCGGCTTAATGCGGAAAACAAGGATGGCATGCTGAAACCCGGCATGCTGGTCCGCGCAGAGTTGACAAGCGGGACCTCGAAAGATGACTATTTGCTTATCCCGGCCTCGGCCCCGCTTTTCACCGGCAAACGGGCCATTGCCTACGTGCAGCTGCCGGGGCAGGAAGGAGTTTATGAAGGCAGGGAAGTGGTGCTGGGGCCGCGCAACGGTGATTTCTACCAGGTCAAAGGAGGGCTCAAGGAAGGAGAACTGGTGGTCAGTCGAGGCAATTTCAAGATCGACTCCGCCATCCAGATCCAGGCCCGGCCCTCCATGATGAACCCCGCAACCTTCAAGAAACCCGAGGAGGAAAAATTCCCGCCGCTGTTTTCCTCCAGGCTGCAGCTGCTCAATCACTCCTTCATCACCCTGTCCGATGCCGTGCATGCCAATGACCGGCAGGCCTTTGCCAAGTCACTGACCGATTTCAGGTCCAAATTACATGACCTTGATGGCGAAGGCCTGCCGAACAAGGATAAACTCGCCTGGAAGGAAATGTCCATGCTGCTCAATAGTGATGTGATTCTCGCCTCCGAGGCAGATGACAGAAAAGAGCTGGACAGGATCTATGCCGCCATGGCCGAGCATTTTCATCAGGTCCGTACCTATTTCAGCCTGGCCGGCACCATGGCTGATGCGCCTTATTACCCGGAAGTCCAGGCGGCACTTGCAAAACTGCTGACCGAGTATTTCAGCCTGCAGCAGCTGCTGGCCAAGGATGATGTGGATGGGGCCGGGGCAAGCGAAAAGAAGATCGCCGGCCTGGCCCGGAAATTTCTCGCCAGCCTCGCCAAGGTGGAAGATGCGCGGAAAAAGGAACTGATAAACGACCTGCAGGAGGCTGCCCAGACTCTGGCAACCGCTCAGACGCTAACGGAGATGCGCGCTGCCTTTTTTCCGCTGAGTAAAGCCCTCAGCCTGGCGGTGTCCACCTTCGGCGCCCCTGCGTCAGGTCCGGTTTACGAACAGTTCTGTCCCATGGCCTTCGGCAATACCGGCGCCACCTGGCTGGCCGGCAGTGAAGAAATCAACAACCCCTATTTTGGCAGGAAGATGCTGCGCTGCGGCGAAGTACGCCGCCAGCTCAAATAACGGCAACTCTGAGAGCGTATCCGTAAAGGTGCACCATGACCACTCCCGAACAGGAACAACTGCCCAAGGCCACTTCCCTTGTCGGCGCCATCATCCGTTTCTGCCTGCTCAACAAACTGCTGGTAGCCTTGGCCCTGCTCGTCCTCACCGGCTGGGGGCTGATGGTTGCACCCTTTGATTTCCACCTGAGCCACCTGCCCAGGGATCCGGTACCGGTGGATGCCATTCCGGATATCGGGGAAAACCAGCAGATCGTCTTTACTGAATGGCCCGGCCGCTCCCCCCAGGATGTGGAGGACCAGATAACCTATCCCCTGACGGTCACCCTCCTCGGCCTGCCCGGGGTGAAAACGGTGCGTTCCTATTCCATGTTCGGTTTTTCCTCCATTTACGTCATCTTTAATGATTCAGTGGAATTTTACTGGTCGCGCTCCCGACTGCTGGAAAAACTGGCGAGCCTGCCGGCAGGCACCCTGCCGGAGGATGTCAAGCCGACCCTGGGACCTGATGCCACGGGCCTGGGCCAGATATTCTGGTACACCCTGGAAGGGCGGGATAAAAACGGCAATCCCACCGGCGGCTGGGAACTTGAGGAACTGCGCTCGGTGCAGGACTGGTATGTGCGCTATGCCCTCATGGGCGTGGCCGGCATCAGCGAAGTGGCTTCCGTGGGCGGGTTTGTCAAGGAATACCAGATCGATGTTGATCCGGACGCCATGCGGGCCAACAAAGTCACCCTGGAGCAGGTATTTTCGGCGGTCAAGATGTCAAATATCGATATCGGCGCCCGCACCATTGAGATCAACCGGGTGGAATATGTCATCCGCGGCATCGGTTTCATCAAAAGCCTGGCGGATATTGAAAATGCCGTGATCAAGGCCACGGACAACCAGCCCATCAGGATCGCCGATGTGGCCAAGGTGTCCCTGGGACCTGCCCTGCGCCGGGGGGTGCTGGACAAAAACGGGGCCGAGGTGGTGGGCGGGGTGGCCGTCGCCCGCTTCGGCGACAACCCTTTAGCCGCCATAGAGCGGATCAAGGAGAAGATCAAGGAAATCAGCCCCGGGCTGCCGTCAAAAAAACTGGCCGACGGCACGGAGAGCAAGATTACCATCGTGCCCTTTTATGACCGCTCCGGCCTGATCCATGAAACCCTCGGCACCCTGAAGACGGCCCTGGGCCAGGAAATTCTCATCACCATCATTGTCGTGCTCATCTCGCTCATGCACTTCAAGAGCTCATTTGTGGTTTCCTCCCTGCTGCCCTTTGCCGTTCTGCTGAGCTTTATCGGCATGAAGGTCTTCGGGGTGGATGCCAATATCGTCGCCCTGTCCGGTATCGCCATTGCCATCGGCACCATTGTCGATATGGGCATCATCATCTGTGAAAATATCGTCACAAAACTCGATGAGGCAGGCCCGGAGGCCAACAGCCTGGTCATCATCTATGAGGCGGCCACCGAGGTGGGCAGCGCCGTGCTCACCGCCGTGTCCACCACCATTGTCAGCTTTCTGCCGGTATTCACCATGCAGGCGGCGGAAGGAAAACTCTTCAAACCCCTGGCCTACACCAAGACCTTTGCCCTGATCGCCTCCATCATCCTGGCGCTGACAGTGCTGCCGCCCCTGGCCCACCTGCTCTTCAGGCGGGTGAAAAAACAGGACAGCTCCTACCTGGTCAACCTGGTTCTGCCAGGTTTGCTGCTGATCGCAGGCCTGGTCATCACCTGGCTTATCAGTCCTCTCGGCTTGATTGTTGCCGCCATCGGTTTGTACCGTATGTGCGCCAAATGGCTGCCGGGCAGAGCACAGCTTGCCGGCGGCCGGCTGGTGAACTGGCTGGTCATCCTCATCTTCACCATTCTGCTGGCCCGCTCCTGGGAACCGCTGGGCATTGAGCCCGGCGCACTGGTCAATTTTCTTTTTGTGGCCCTGATCATCGGCGCGACCCTGGGATTTCTCCAGCTTTTCCAGGGCCAGTACACAAAAATGCTGGCCTGGTGCCTGCAGTACAAAAAGACCTTTCTGCTCTTGCCCACGGTCATCACCCTGCTGGGCGCGATGATCTGGCTGGGCGTGCCGCGGATGACCGCCTTCCTGCCGGACATGATCCGCGGCAGCCGGCTCCTTGTCTCCCTGGCCCACAGCTTCCCCGGTCTGGGCAAAGAGTTCATGCCGCCCCTGGATGAAGGCTCCTTTCTCTACATGCCCACCACCATGCCCCATGCCTCCATAGGCGAGGTGCAGGAAGTCCTGGCCCAGCAGGACAGACAGCTGAGCCGTATCCCGGAGATCTCCTCGGCCGTGGGCAAACTCGGCCGGGCGGACAGCCCCCTTGATCCGGCCCCGCTTTCCATGATTGAAACGATCATCAATTATCATTCCGAGTATCTGCTGGGGGATAACGGTGAGCGGCTGCTGTTTAAATTCCGCGACGACAAAAAAGATTTCTTCCGCACCCGGGAAGGCGCCCCTGTCCCGGCCTCGGACGGCGCACCCTATCTGGTGCAGGGTCGCTTTGAACGTGACGGGCAGGGCAGACTCATAGCCGACCCTGACGGCCGCGCCTTCCGTCTCTGGCGGCCGGCCCTTGACCCGGCCATCAACCCCGACCGGAAAAGCTGGCGGGGCATTATCAACCCTGATGATATCTGGAATGCAATCGTCACCGCGGCAGAAATTCCCGGGGTGACCTCGGCCCCGAAGCTGCAGCCCATTGCCACCCGCATCGTCATGCTGCAGACCGGCATGCGCGCCCCCATGGGCATCAAGGTGAAAGGGCCGGATCTGGGGACCATCGATGCGGTTGCCCTGCAGCTTGAGGCCCTGCTCAAACATGTTCCTGCTGTTTCGCCGGCCACGGTGCTGGCCGACCGGGTGGTGGGCAAACCTTACATTGAGATCAACATTGACCGGGAGGCCATTGCCCGTTACGGCATTATGCTGGGTCAGGTGCAGGATGTTATTTCCGTGGCCGTGGGTGGCCGGATGATCACCTCCACGGTGGAGGGGCGCGAACGCTATCCGGTGCGCGTCCGATATCTGCGGGAATTGCGCGACTCACCCGAAGAGCTGGGGAAAATCCTGGTGGCAGCACCAAACGGGGCACAGATCCCCTTGTCACAGCTGGCCGATTTCCGCTATGTGCGTGGTCCGCAGATGATTAAAAGTGAAGACACCTTTCTCACCGCCTATGTGCTCTTTGATAAGCGGCCCGGCTTTGCCGAGGTGGATGTGGTGGAGCAGGCCAAGGCCTTCCTTAATGAAAAAATCGACAAAGGCGAACTGGTGATTCCGGCGGGAGTGACCTACACCTTTGCCGGCAACTATGAAAATCAGATCAGAGCCCAGAAGCGGCTGTCCGTCATCCTGCCGCTCGCCATGCTGACCATCATGGTTATCCTCTATCTGCAGTTCAAGTCACTGACCACGACGCTCATGGTCTTTTCCTCGATTCTCGTGGCCTGGTCAGGGGGATTTCTCATGATCTGGTTTTACGGCCAGGGATGGTTTCTTGATGCCACGCTGTTCGGGGTCAATATGCGCGATCTTTTCCAGGTGCACCAGATCAACCTGTCGGTGGCCATCTGGGTCGGATTCCTTGCCCTGTTCGGCATTGCCTCGGATGACGGCGTGCTGATGGCCACCTACCTTGATGAATCAAAAAACCGTTTTCCCCGCAGCAGCCGGGAAGAGATCCGGACCATGGTGCTGCAGGGGGCCGAACGCCGCATCCGGCCGGCACTCATGACCAGCTCCACCACTATTCTCGCCCTGCTGCCCATTCTCACCTCAAGCGGCCGGGGGGCGGACATTATGGTGCCCATGGCCATTCCGTCATTCGGCGGCATGAGCATCGCCCTGCTCACCGTCTTTGTCGTGCCGGTGCTCTACTGCTGGCGGGAGGAGTGCAAATTGCAAAAATAAGAGGGCGGGAAAAACCTGATCATGCAGCCCCCCTGGCAATCGGCTTCAGCAATTTTCTTGCCTGATCATGACCTGGGTGGCTCTTCAGGCAGAGTTCAAGCAACTCTTTGGCCTGGGAAACATCGCCCTGTTTCAGGTAAAGCTCGGCAAGCTTCACCTGATATTCCGGCTGGTCAGGAACAAGCTCCAGGCATTTCCTGAACTGGCGCACCCCTGCCTCAAGGTTGCCGGCATCGCCCTGCTGCTGCCCCAGCTGGGCGAAGATGAAGGCCGTCTCCGGCAGAGGCTGTATTGTTTTATCGAGATAGGCCGCCGCATCCTCCGGCCTGCCCTTTTTCAAAAAGGCCTTGCCTATTTTTATGAGGTTCAGGTCAGTGGGCCCGGCAGACATCACTTCAGCAAAAATTTCCCGGGCCTTGTCCTCCATCTCCATTTCCAGGTAAAACTTGCCCAGATCAATGGCCAGATCAAGGTTAAGTGGGTTCTCCTTGTGGGCCTTCAAGAGCACCCCGAAGGCATCGCCGCATGCCCCGTCGAGCCGGCACACCTTGCTCAGCAGATGCATGCCCTTGCCGCTGGCGGGGTTCCCCTTAAGGTACATATGCAGAAACTGTTTGGCCTTATCCAGTTCCCGCTGCCAATAGTAACCTTCGCTGAGCAGAAACAGGGCTTCGCTGTTGTTCTGGTCATGGACGAAAACAGTCTTGGCCTTGTCAATGGCCTTGTCATAATTTTTGGCAAGGATGAAATGCCGTGCCAGGCGGAGTTCATTCTGCAGGGTAGTGAGTTTTTTTCTTTTATGGATATTAGTGATGGCCTGCTGCAGATCCTCCGCCCTGTAGGGTGTGGCCAGATAACCGTCAACCATTTCATCAATGGCGTAAAGGATCATTTCCTTCTGGCGGTTATCGGAGATGATCAGCACCGGAATATCCGACAGTCCGGGGGTTCGCCTGATGAGCCTGAGCAGTTCGATGCCGTTCATGCAGGGCATCTGCAGATCGGTAATGACAAAATGCACCCGGGAGTTTTTCAGCACGTGGCGCGCCTCGATGCCGCTTTGCACAATGCGGATATTTTTATGCCCTGCCTGCTGCAGGACGCGGGCATCCTGCTCCAGAACCTCCTTCTCCTGACCGACCAGGAGGAAATCCAATTCCTGCATCTGCGGCTGACTGTTCATAAAGATGGCAAATGATCTGTTGAGGTGAGCGTTCGGAGACCAAGTTAAACCACGTAACATAGTAATGATACAATTTAATTGTATACTTTACGTTTGCCCATATGTCAAAAAGCAATGCAGAATAGCCCAACCGCCCCCTGGTGCTTTGATAAAAATTATAGTGCGCCCTGAACATGACGAACGCCTTGATAGGTGTAGCCTTAAGGCGGAACCTGTCAAGGTGTTCGAGTTTACTCAACAGCGGCGATAAGCTCGTCCGCGTCAGCGGGCGAGCTTATCACAGAGATAATTGTTTAACAATTGAGCCTCTTGCAAAATGAACGTCGTAGCGAGATCGAGAGAAAAATTTTCTGTGCAAGGATGAGTTGTGAAACCGCCCGGAAGCATAGCAGTGCTACGTTGAGGACGATTTCACAAGGAAGACGCCGCACAGGATATTTTTAGCCGATCGGAGTAGATGTTCATTTTGCAAGAGGCTCAATTATGGAGATATTTCTCCCCCGCAACTCCCCGGAAAAAATCTTACCGGAACACTAGGACTAAAATGCTGGAATATCGGAAGAAAATTCACTATACTCTGACCACCAACTTGAGCCATCTCCAGAAAAACCTGATTGCCACTCTATTTCTGTGAGTGGGATCGGCTGGCAGTCAGAATTGACAATCAAAAAATCGAAAAGGATAACCCATGGGAAAAACAGAAGAGAATTTACAAGAGGCCTTTGCCGGCGAATCGCAGGCAAACAGAAAATACCTTGCCTTTGCCAATAAGGCAGACAAAGAAGGCTTTGCCCAGGCGGCAAAATTATTCAGGGCCGCTGCGGCGGCAGAGACCATTCACGCCCATGCCCATCTGCGGGCGCTGAAAGGCGTGGGTGCTACCTCAGAAAACCTGAAAGAGGCCATAGCCGGAGAGACCCACGAATTTAAGAATATGTACCCGCAGATGATTAAAGATGCGGAAGCGGAAGGGCATAAAGCGGCACTTCGCTCTTTTCAATATGCCAATGCCGTGGAAAAAACACATGCCGAACTGTATCAGAGGGCATTGGACAGTCTTGAAGCAGCGCCCGCGGAATATGATTATTATGTCTGTTCGGTATGCGGCCATACCCACGAGAAAGAGGCCCCGGAGAAATGCCCGGTTTGCGGGGCCAACGCTAATGCATTTTTTAAGAGCGAATAAAAAGCAGACCACCGATAAAACAGTGTGAAGGCAAGCTCTGCCCGCATGCTGTTTTTCGGGCCGGCGTCTTGCCGTGCTCATCTTTAAAAAGGGTTGGCAGCCAGCACACAGCCGCCTCACCCGGCTCTTTTCATGCTATTGGCGCGTTTCTTCCCAATCAAAAGGCCATTTTTACAAAATGGCCGGCAAAGCAAATGCCTTGATGAGAAACCGCTTGCAGGAGCCGGGCAGACTGATGGATAAGGAGTCAGCTGCTCTTTAGGCATTGCCTGAGTTATTATGCTGTGACAGGAAAAAGGCAATCATGTCTCTCTGCTGGTTTGTCAGATCAGCAAACTTTACCCCCACCTTGCTCATGATGATGGAATCCTTGCCTAAGGCAGAAGAGTGGTTGTTCCAGATAACGGTGATGGGAACTTTCACCAGGGAGAGGTTGCCCAAAAGAATATCGACATATTCCTTTTTTTTGATAGGTGATTCCACATCAATGTACTGCAGAGAAAAGCCCCCAGCGCTGATGTCCAGTATTCGCCCAAAACTATCGGCGGTATACACAAATGTTTTTGCAGAAGGGGTGTACCGTTGATGTTTTCTCTGATCGACTTGCTTCATCATTTTATTCACCTCTGAAAATATTTGTCTTGGCAGGCCATCTGCCTGCCGAGAAAGTCTCGATACCCTTCACGTCTTGCGCCTTAATCTTCCTCCTGATGTCATTACGTATGAAAAAATACAGCCTACCGTGTTCATTTTACCTTCGCCACTATTGTTTCATTCAACCGGCACCGTGCCGAAGGCAGCGGCGAATTCCTGGAGATCCCCATCGCTGATCACACCATCCCGGTTGAGATCGGCCGAGGATGCTGCGGTCGCAAAAAAACCGGCTAAAAGAGCCAGGTCCCGGCCATCTACATCGCCGTCACCATCCAGATCAGCCCGGGCCACACTGCTGCCTCCGCACAAATCGTCAAGATAGAGCTTGGCGTTTTCCGCCTGCACCAGCCCATAACCAAAGGATATGTCATAACCCGCGGGGCCGAGATCTTCGGCGCTCATCCGCAAGGCCTCCCGCACCTGGGCGGCACTGCAGGTGGTATGGTGATAACTCCAGACAAGTGCGGCAACCCCGGTGACATGGGGGGTGGCCATGGAGGTGCCGCTCATCTTCTGATAATCCAGATAGAAACCGACGCTCAGATGCGCCTCATCGCCAATGGCGCCAAGCAGAACCAAACCGTCCGCCCGGGAAATCGACACAGAGGGAATAAAGGTACTCGCATCCGACAGGGTACCGGAAAACGTTCCATCCACATTGTTGTAAATCACTGCGCCGATGCCGCCGCCATCCTCACAGGCCTGCACCTTCTGCCAGAAATAACTGCCGCCCCGCTCAATGAGACAGATTTTCCCGACCGCGTCCGGGCATGGTGCCGCGCCGATGCCGCAATCCGCCAGGAGTCCGTCCACCTCGGCATAGGGAGAACCCTGCATGTTCAGCGCCGCATACAGTGTATTGTCGACAATCAGCTGGGATAAAACAAACGGGGTGGTGACCGTACCGCTGGGCACGGTGGACAGGACATTTACGCCCGGGGCCGCCAGTTCGACTTGGTCATTCTGCTGGGAGAAGGAGGCCCTGTTCTTGTTTTGGTCAATTGCGGCCACGGAGATGACCGAATCATACGAGGCAGGATAGGAGTAAGCCGTGGTGCCGCTGTTGCCGGCCGCAGCCACCAGCAATACCCCCTGGTTGGCGATGTCGCGAAAGGCCGTTTCTTCACTGGCGCTCGATTCTTCACTGCCGAAACTCATGTTGATGACATCGGCGCCAACCCCGGGACTGACGCACTCAGCCATGCCGGCCAGAATATCGGAAACATAGGCGGAACCCGTCGAGTCAAATACCCTGGCGATATAGAGATTGATACTGCCGCCCGGCAGAACGCCCACCACACCCACCTGATTATTCAAGGCGGCGATGGTGCCGGCCACATGGGTGCCGTGCTTATTGGTGTCCTCATACCAGGCGCCGCTGCCGATAATATCAACGCCGTCAACATTGTTTCCACTGAGATCCTCATGGAGCAGATCATACCCGCTGTCAACGATACAGACCGTTACCTCGCCGGCATGCAGGTCCGGTAAACGGTCTGCCTGTACCATGTTGATGCCGTAGGGCTCATACTGGCTGGACAGGTAGCGGAGCTGATCCTCTTCAATGAATGCAACCCGGGGATTGTTGCGGAGATTCTGCACACCCTTGGCGTCAAGATCTGCCGCCAACAGACCGAAACGGGGAATCTGCCGGATGAGACCAGGTACGGCATCAGGCAGCATCTGCGAGAGTGATGCGGGCGTTCGGGCAAGTTCAGCGGCAGGAGCGGGTGCTAATTTGATCAGATAGCGTTTGTTCTGCGCAGCAGCAGATGAGGTGTTTCCCGTACCAATCATCTCCGCCGCCAATTGTCCGGGACTCTGTTTCTCCCCTGCCCCGGCAGGCTGGGCGCCGGAGGCAATGAGGCAAGCTGACAGCAGCAGAGAGCTGATAAGTCTTATCCTTTTCAAGATCATATCAAACACCTCCATGATTTCCCGTCAGCCGACGCCTCTTTGACCACTAGTCTGACTGCAGATATAATCGTTATAATTCATTGTGCATCATCTTGGCGGTCAGCCACCAGCAAAATCTCATCTCACTCAAAAAAAACAAGAGATATCTACCAAGGCATGGTCAAAAGAAAAAAGGCTCAGGTCTGGGACGTGGACAGGCACTCTCTATGCCGCAGCATCTATGCAAGGCGATCGATACATAAGCCCTATTCAACTTATACTTTTCCACGGTACTTCTGTCAAAGCAATACTCAATCCTTTCACCAGGAAAACAACTCCGCCCGGAGCTTCATCGTTTTAAATCTCAGTCGCAAAAATCCCTCACTCTCTTTAACATTTCACTTCTTGTATGTTTTTTTGCTATGATCAGATGAACAAATAACCTCCACCTTCATTGCCACAAAAAGGACACGGATAATGCATATTTTACTGCTTGAAGACTCACCGGTTGTCAGCAGGATGCTCGCTGCTCAACTCGTCAAACTTGGCCACAGGGTTGATGCGGTTGAAAACGGCCAGCAGGGTTTTCACCGGGCCACCTCAAGACACTACCACCTGGTCATCACCGATCTTGCCATGCCGCAATGGGACGGCTTCAAATTCATGGAGGCCATGCTGGTCATCTCTCCGCAATGCCCCATTGTTGCCATCTCCTCAAGCCTTGATGAACAAACGATCAGGCAGCGTCTGGCCCGCTTTGCCAATGTCATCGGCTTTCTGCCCAAGCCCGTCAAGACCGCCCATCTCCAGGAAATCCTGGAACGGGTAAAGGCCTATTCCACGGAAAATGTGCGAAAACTTGCCAGAATCGTCTGCACCGTAGGACCAGCCTCGCAGTCGCCGGAGGTATTGGGCCAGATGATTCTTGCCGGCATGGATATTGCGCGGCTCAACTTCTCCCACGGCACATACGAGGAACACGAGAAAAGGCTCACGGCGATAAGAGAGGCGGAGGAAAAATGGTCCCGGCCGGTGGGTATCCTCATGGATCTGTGCGGGCCGAAAATCAGAACAGGTCTGATGCGGGAGGGTAATGCAGCCCTTGTGGCGGGCAACCGGGTCATTATCCAGGCTGAGCCCGTTGAAGGGACTGCCGAGCGATTCTCCACCATCGCTCCGGAGATCCTGACCGATCTGCGAATCGGCGACCCGGTGCTGCTTGATGATGGCCTGCTGGAGCTGGTCGTTGAACAAACGGGCAGCACCGAGGTAACCTGCCGGGTAGTGGCTGGCGGCACTCTCAAATCAAGCAAGGGCATGAACCTGCCGGCTACCCCTCTGTCCATGCCAAGTGTCACGGAAAAAGACAAACGGGATCTGGCCTGGGGGCTTGAGCATTCCATTGACTTTGCCGCCCTCTCCTTTGTCCGCTCGGCCAAGGACATTATCGAGGTGAAAGAACTGCTCAGCGGCGGCAAAAGGAATCTGAAGGTGGTGGCCAAGATTGAGAAACCCGAGGCAGTGGAAAACATAGATGAGATCATCAAGGTGAGCGATGCGATCATGATCGCCAGGGGTGATATGGGGGTTGAACTGCCCGCCTCCAGAGTGCCCTGGGTGCAACGCGAGATCATCAAGCGCTGCTGGCTGGCAAACGTGCCGGTGATCACCGCCACCCAGATGCTTGACAGCATGACCACCAATCACCGCCCCACCAGGGCCGAGGTGACGGATGTCAGCGTCGCGGTGCGGGAAGGAACCGATGCGGTGATGCTCTCCGGCGAGACCGCGGTAGGCGTTGACCCGGTCAATGTGGTCCGCACCATGGCCTCGATCATCAGCGAGGAGGAAAGCCATGCGGAGCCAAGCAGCGACCACTGTGAACTGATGAAAAGCCAGCAGGGCTTTAATCCCGCCCTGGCCGCCGCCGCCAGTCTCGGCAATGCCGCCGCGGTCATGGTGATCGATTTCAAGGGGGAGATCTACCGCCATCTATCAAAATGGAACCGGTCCGTGCCCACCCTGCTCGTCACGGATTCCGTGCATGTGGCCCGTCATTCCTCTATCTACAAAAACATCAACCCCATCATCATCAAGGAAAAGCTCAGCCGGGATCAGGTGGTGCTGCGGGCCAAGGAAGAAGCGGTGGCCAAAGGTTTTGTGTCGGCCGGCGACGTACTGGCCGTGCTGGAGGGAGAAAGGCTGACCCAGGGAGGTATTCCCCAGCTCGGCGCCTTTCAGATCATCCAGGTGGAACAGGGGAAATAAACGCCTCAGCCTAGGGCAACATCCAGTATCATCATCAGGGTAAAGCCGCCCATGGTGGCCATGGTGACCATATCGATATTTTTCTCATTCTGCTGGGATTCCGGGATCAGTTCCTCCACCACGACAAAAATCATGGCACCTGCCGCAAAACAGAGGGCATAGGGCAGAATGCTCTGCATCTGCATGACAAAATAGGCCCCCAGTACGCCGGCCACCGGCTCCACCAGACCGGAACTCTGGCCATAGAGAAAGCTTTTCCAGCGGCCCATCCCCTCCCGGCGCAGGGGCATAGAGACCGCCGCCCCCTCGGGGAAATTCTGCAGACCGATGCCCACCGCCAGGGCAATGGCCGAGCCGATGGTGGCCGCGGGCAGGCCTGCCCCTGCCGCCCCGAAGGCGACCCCCACCGCCATGCCCTCGGGAATATTATGCAGGGTAATGGCCAGCACCAGCAGGGTGCTGCGCTGCCAGGAGGTCTTGATCCCCTCACTCTGGGACAGGGCCAGACCGGGATGGAGGTGGGGCAGGAACATATCGATCAGACGCATGAAGATACCGCCGCCGAGAAAACCCACTGCCGCCGTCAGCCAGGGGGTGTTGCCGAGCTGCTCCGCCATCTCGATGCCGGGCGCCAGCAGCGACCAGAAACTGGCGGCAATCATCACCCCCGCGGCAAAACCAAGCATGGAGTCCATCACCTTGGCATTCACCTTTTTGGTGGCAAAGACCAGGGCTGCGCCGGCGGCGGTCACCAGCCAGGTGAAAAGGGTGGCCAGCAGGGCCTGGGTAATGGGATTAAATTGTAGCAGGTATTCTATCATACAAAACAACCTACAGATTTTCCGGGGTAAAGGCAACCACCTCATCGATGCTCCGGGCACCGCACAGCAGCATCACCAGCCGGTCCACCCCCAGGGCGATGCCTGCGGCTGACTGCAGTTCACCGAGGTCTGCCAGGAATCTGTCCGGCATGGGTCCCGGCTGCCGTCCCTGCCCCTCAATGAGCGCCCTTTCCCTGATGAAGCGCAGGCGCTGCTCATCCGCATCGGTCAGCTCGGAAAAGCCGTTGGCCAGTTCCAGGCCGTTGACATAGAGCTCAAAGCGTTCGGCCACTCGGTTATCCCCATTTTTCAACCGGGCCAGGGAACCGAGAGCAGCCGGATAGTCATGGAGAAATGTCGGCCGGCCTCTGCCCAGGTTGGGCTCAACATCTCTGACCAGGATTTCATCAAACGAGTCTTCTGCCAGAGCCTGCTCCGCGGAAACCGGGGCAAAAAGGGCAAAGGCCTGCTGCACGGTGAGATACTGCCAGTCAGCTTGTGCCACAAGGGCCGCAGCAGACCTGTCCGGGCAATCGACTCGGGTGGCGACAAAGCGGAGCAAACCCGCACATTCCGCCATGAGATCGATATAATCAATGCCGACCCGGTACCATTCAAGCATGGTAAATTCGGGCAGATGGCGCGAACCGCGCTCATTCCTGCGGAAACACCGGCAGATCTGAAAAATCTCGCGGTGTCCTGCGGCCAGCAACCGCTTCATGCACATCTCGGGAGAGGTCTGCAGAAACCACCCGGATGATTGTTCCGGTTCGATATGGGCTTCAGGGATAAGACAGGGGAGGCGGATGGGAGTATCCACCTCCAGATACCCCCTGTTGATAAAAAAAGTACGGATGCTCTGAATAATTTCTGCCCGGCGGCTGAGAAAGGAATTGGCCAAACAGCCTACTCCTTGACCCTGGTCAGGTACTGACCGGTGCGGGTGTCGATCTGCAGCTTTTCTCCTTCTTCAATAAAGGGCGGCACCTGCAGGGTATAGCCGGTCTGGACCGTGACCGGCTTGGTATCCGTGCCGCTGGTATCCCCTTTAGCCCAGGGATCGGCCTTGATCACCACGAGATTAACGAAATTCGGCAGGGTCACCCCGATGGGCCGCTCCTTGAACAGCAGCACATCAACCTCCATATTATCAATCAGGAAATTGATGTTATCACCCAGCTGCTCCCTGGAGATGACAATCTGCTCAAAGGTTTTGTTATCCATAAAATGGAATTCATCTCCCTGGGAATAAAGAAACTGCATGGTGCGTTCTTCCAGGGGCGCCCTCTGAAATTTGTCATTAGAACGGAATGTCTTTTCAAAGGCATTGCCGGTAACCATATTCTTCAGTCGAGTCCGGTAGAGAGCCTGCCCCTTGCCCGGTTTGGAAAACTGAAAGTCGGTGACAATATAAGGTTCACCATCAATTTCAACCTTGAGCCCTTTGCGTAAATCTGATGCGGTATACATAAGTCAACTCCATCTTGAGCAGGTAATGAACAGCTCTGAAAAAAGGCAGTATGCGGGAATTGGAACGATAAGCCGGAGGGCTTTCCTGCGCACCGGAGGTGCGATTATTTCTTTCAAAGCCATCAACAATTGAGAAAGGGAACTATCTAACCTAATACAAGCAGTTTTTCAAGCAGAGACAACCTCTTTTTTTGCAATTGCCTCAGCTTTTACCCGATCAAGAACATCTGCCAGCACCGGTTTGACGTTTTCCCGCAGATCGCCGGCCACCACAATAAAGAGAAGATCATCTCCCGGCTTGAACTTTCCTGATTTTGCCTCAATGATGATATCAAAAATTCCCTCTTTGGCGAGAAATTCCTGCCTGATTGCCTCAATCTTGGCAAGATCAGGGGTAACCTCAAGAGAGGTGACATTTTCCTTGTCCTTGCGGGACCAGGCCCTGACCACGCCGTTGTGCACCAGTACCATGCCAACATTGTCGGTAAAGGCCGGATTTTCCTTCATCTTGGCTATTGTTTTTGAAATGTCCATAACTGTCCTTTATTTTTTTAATTACCATTTGCTTTAATTGCGGGCCGGGCCAGAGGAAGCGGCGCTCAAGCTCTTTGAGGCCACCTCATACACGTCTTTTGAAAGTTCGCTGCCGGCCAGAATCCTCTCCAGCTGCCGGCACATCAAATGCTGCCGGGGAACGTCAAAACGCTGCCAGCGGCTGAGCGGCGTCAGCATACGGGCCGCAATCTGATGGTTGAACCGGTCGATGGCCAGCACCTGATCGGCCAGGAAACGATACCCCTCCCCGCTTTTATCATGGAAACAGAGCTGATTCGCACCGCAGAAGGCGCCGATCAGCGACCGCACCTTATTGGGATTTTTTATTGAAAAGGCAGGATGGGCCATCAGAGATTTCACCTCGTCGAGGGTCTGGGGCAGCGGTGCCGTGGCCTGCAGGGAAAACCACTTGTCCAGCACCAGACTGTCCCTGTGCCACTCACTGTAGAAAGAAACCAGCACACTCTTGCGTTCCGGGCAGTCGGGATTATTGACAATGGCCTGCAGGGCTGCCAGCACATCGGTCATGTTGCCCGACTGTTCAAACTGGCGCAGGCACATATCCATTATCGCCTTGTCATCGTTAAGCATCAGATAGGCCAAGGCGACATTTTTCAGGTTTCTTTTCCCTGCGCTTTGCCGGTCATAGGTGTACGGCGCCATGCTGGCGTTGGCATGAAAGAGTTCGAGAAAATACTCGCGCAGCATGGCCGCCAGGGTGCGGCGGACAAACAACCGGACCTGATGAATTGCCTCAACATCGATGATGGCCAGCTGCTCACCCAGATATTTTTCCGAGGGCAGCACCAGCAGTTCGGCCAGAAAGGCCGGATCAATCTCGCTTTCCGGGGTCAGCAGGGCCTGGAAAACAACGACAAAATCGTCATCGAGCCGCAGCTCTTTGCCCTGCTGCAGGTCGGCAATCAAACGCAGCAGCAGACGACAGGACAATCGGTGCCCAGCCTCCCAGCGGTTGAAGGGATCGCTATCATGGGCCAGCAGAAAGCGCAGCTCGTCTTCCGTATAGTCATAATGCAGCTTGACCGGGGCGCTGAAGCCGCGCAGCAGGGAGGGAATCGGTTTTTCCCGGATATCATGCAAAACAAAGCTCTGCTCTCTCTCCTTGATATCCAGCACAACCGTCGTGGCCGCCTCTTTGCCGTTGACGGACAATTTGATGTCTTTACCCAGGTTATCCAGCAGACCCACAGCCAGCGGAATATGAAACGGTTCTTTATCATCCTGTCCCGGTGTGGGAGGGCAACTCTGGCGGACCTGCAGGGTGCAGGTCCTGCTCTGCTCATCATAACTGCTTGATACACGCAGCTCAGGGGTGCCGGACTGGCTGTACCAAAAGCGGAACCGGCTCAGATCCACTCCGCCGCCATCCTCCATGGCCTGGACAAAATCCTCGCAGGTAACGGCCTGGCCGTCATGCCGGGCAAAATAAAGATCCATGCCCCGGCGAAAACCAGCCGCACCCAGCAGGGTATGGATCATACGGATTAGCTCTGCTCCCTTTTCATACACCGTCACCGTATAGAAGTTGTTGATTTCGATATAGGAATCAGGCCGGACCGGATGAGCCATGGGGCCGTTGTCCTCAACAAACTGCAGATTGCGCAGCATTCTGACATCGCTTAAGCGCTTGACCGCGGGAGATGTCATGTCCGCGGAAAACTGCTGATCGCGGAACACGGTAAGGCCCTCTTTGAGGGAGAGCTGAAACCAGTCACGGCAGGTCACCCGGTTGCCGGTCCAGTTATGGAAATACTCATGGGCCACCACCCCCTCAATGCCTGCGTAATCGGCATCGGTAGCGGTCTGGGGTTTGGCCAGCACGTATTTGGAGTTGAAGATATTCAGCCCCTTGTTTTCCATGGCCCCCATATTGAAATCATCCACTGCCACAATCATGAACAGATCAAGGTCATACTCCAGCCCGTAAACCTTCTCATCCCAGGCCATGGCCTCTTTCAGGCAGCGCAGGGCATGATCGCACCGGTCGCTGTTATGTTTCTGCACGTAGATATGCAGATCAATAGTGCGGCCGGATCCGGTCACATGGGTATCGGCCACCCGGACCAGATCGCCGGCCACCAGGGCAAAAAGATAACAGGGTTTGGGAAAGGGATCCCGCCAGGTGGCATAATGCCGGTCGCCCGCCACCTGGCCCGTCTCAATGAGATTGCCGTTGGACAACAGCACCGGCACGGAGTTGTCCGCCTCAATGGTGGTGGTGAAACGGCACATTACATCAGGCCGGTCAAGAAAATAGGTGATTTTTCTGAAGCCCTGGGCCTCGCACTGGGTGCAGAAATTGCCGCTGGATTTATAGAGGCCGTCCAGCGAGGTGTTCTCCTCGGGCCGGATCAGGGTGGTGATGGTCAGTTCGAAACTGTCCGGCACCTGATTGATAGTCAGCGACTCTTTACCCAGCACATAGTCTTGGTCTGCGAGCTTGCGGGAATCGAGAAAAATTGACAGCAGTTCCAGCTCCTCACCGTCCAGCACCAGGGGAGGCTTGGCCTCTCCTGCACCATTGCGTCGGCAATGCAGGCGGGAGGTCACCACCGCCTGTCTTTCCCCCAGGAAAAAATGAAGATGCGCCGTATCAATTAGATAATCAGGCGCGCGGTAATCATGACGATGGATGATTTGCGGCGTATCACTGCTCATTGCGGTGCAATTTCCCCTACAACCGGTATAATTAACTGCTCATCAAGCTTCAGATTGTTGAAATCATGGGCAGTATTGAATTTCCTGATCAGCCAGAAGGGCAGATCAAATTCATCCTGGCAGAGACGCCAGATGTTATCACCGGACTTGATCCGATACAGTCTTGCCCCTTCAATCTTATAAACGGCAAAGAAATCTTCTTCAATCTCCTTATGGTATTCATAACGTTTTTCCTCAAAATCCACTTTGCTTACCTTGGTGAATTCGAGTTTCAGCCGCTGATCGAGTTTAATGGGATGACCGAAGCGCAGGCCGTTGAGGCGCCGAATACTGCTGGTGGGCACCTGCAGCCAGTCAGCGTAGTGACCGAGGGTCTCTCCGACCTCAACCTGGATGAAGCCCACGCTGCGCCCCTTTTCAATACGGCTGTCGGCAACCAGCAGATCGGCGGTGACCACCTCCGGATTAAAGGCCGGTTCTTCAAGGGGCACCTTGGGCAGTTCATCAATCACCTCAGGCTGATCAAGCTGTGCCTGTTCCTCTTCGGCAACCGTCGTCCCCTCCATTGCCGGCTCCTCCGCAGCAGCCACCGCCGGAGCCGCGATCTTCTCCTCAACCTGTTTTCCCGCTTGGGGCATTTTTTCCGCCACAACAGCTGCAAGCTGTTCAGGGGCGACGACAGGGGCCTCAGCCTGCTGGACAGGCTCTTCCTTTTTCCGGGGCGGGATCGCTTTTTTAACCGTCTGAGCCTTTAAGGTGACAATCTCCCGCGCCTCTTTTTTACTTTCCATTCCCTTTGCCGGGACGATATCTGCTGCAGTCGTCTCGACCTTGGCCAACAGCACCACTTTTTCATCCCGGGTGGGGATGCGCAGATTCTGTCCTACATAAATGGCGGCCCGGGCATTGAGTCCATTGGTGACAATCAGGTCCTCGAGCTGCACCCCATGCTTTCTGGCAATGGCCCCGGCTGAATCACCCTTTTGCACCTGGTAAAAACGGCTGCGCTGCTGTTTGTCGGCAAAGGCCTTATCCGGCATGCGCGAAGCAAGTTTTGCCATTTCTCCGTTTTTACCCGGAAGCCGAAGTTTGTAACCTTTGGGTACATGCTTGCGGCCCTCGAACACCGGGGCTCGGAGGGCAGGATTGAGCTCTGCCAAGGTGGCCAGATCCACCTTAAAATGACGGGACAGCTCTTTTATCGGCGCATATCCCGGTATGGCAACTTCCACGAAGGAAACAGGCTCCGCCAGTTTAACATTGCCGAAATATTTCCGGTAATTTTTTGCCACTTCCCGGGCGGCAATAAATTCCGAATAGAAATTTCTTGAGGCAAAACCAAAAAGCTTGCCGCCATAATTATTAAAGATATTTTCATAGGTTCCATGCTGATTTTTGGCGCGCATCATGCCGTTTGGTCCATGATTATAGGCAGTGAGCGCCAATGGCCAGCTGCCGAGCTTTTTGTGATTTTCTTTTAAAAAGCGGGCCGCGGCATGGGTGGCGCGAATGGGATCACGCCTCTCATCCAGGGTATAGTCAATGGTCATGAAACGTTTACCGGTTGACTGGGTAAACTGCCAGATGCCTGCCGCGCCGAACTTGGAATAGGCCTTATAATTAAACGAAGACTCCACATGGGGCAGATAGGCCAGATCCTCCGGCAGATTGTAGCCTCTGAATATTTTCTTGATCTCGGCCAGATAGGCCCCGGAACGGACCAGACCATCAAGAAAATGATCCTTCAGACACCGTTGAAAACGAACGGCATCCACTGCTTGCAGGAGCTGTGAAGAGGATGCCCCGCGGAAAAAAGCCAGCACCTTTTTTTCTTCATCTGTCCGGGCGGCCCCCCCGCCGGCTAATGACCGCAGAATCTGCCGGTATTTTTCCTTGGCCCGTTCGACCCGCGCCTTGTTGGTTGCCCTCTCGCCGGACTGCCCCTCAGGCACAAGATCAATCACCTCATAGATGATTGACAGATCACGATTGTCATGAATCAAGCCCTTGGTGGTCGGGTATTCCGCGTACACCTTCTTCCAGAAAGCGACATTGTCCCTCATGCATGGGTAAACGGGGAAAAGGTCTTGGCTGGCTGAGGCTTGGGAGTGAACGGAATGGAAACAACACAGTAAAAATGCTGCAATAGCCACGATAAGGCTGAATCTGGATTTTACCATACAGTAATCAGAGTATCCTTAGAGCCGGGGAAATTTTCCACCCGACTCTCTTATTGTTATGACAGGCAAATGCCCAGACAGACGAGCATACAAATACGCATACTAACACATTTCCTCCGTCGCCTCCAGCCCCATTTACGGCTCTGTTTTTTTTGTTTCCCGCCCACTCGACGAAAGAGGAACACCGGTAATCCCTGGCTGGAGGAGTCGGAAAATGTCCGGTAACAGCTTTGCCGCGACAGACTTTCGGCTCAACAGAGATGCCGATGATGACAAGGCAGAAGGAATTTTTCTTTACTAAAGAGGCGCGGCCAGCCGCAATAGATCGCCTATGAAGTGATCCAAAAACAATGAACGACCGGCTAAGGCATGAGATAAAACCCGAGGGTTTTTTCATAAACATGCTGATTTGAATCACTGAACTCTCCACCTATATAGCCATCATCGCCTATGTGGCGGACAATTAGCCTTCGTTCCAGATGTGACTGCTTGCGGTCGTCAAGGACAAAATCAACCATCAGTTCATCTCCGATGGCAATCTTCTGTCCGCTGGTATGACGGAGGCCAAGGCCGCCAAGGGAAACATTGACAATCCTGCAGTTTCGCGTCATTTTGCTGGCATCCGAAGTATTTGCCCAATTTATCGCCTTGCAGAAAAAACCCTCAAGATCAGTCTGCTTGCGGTACCTTTTCCTGAAATTAAGATCGACGGTGAACATCTGTCCGCAAACGCATTTTACCTGCAGTGAATGCTTCTTATTTTTAAACTTGGCCACCGATACATGTTTCATAGCCCCGCAATGAGGGCAGTTGAAAAGGGCCATATCTTCCTGATTGACAAAAACCTCAGCCTTAACCATGCAAAAAAACTCCTTTGTCCAGCAAGTGATGCTATTATCCTCTTTGCTATTATGACAGAATATATTCATGATGTTGATATGTAAAATGATTTCATGTTAACTTAATAGGAAACTTTTCCGGCCCCCCCCCGGGGGGATGTTCTGTCGACACCCTACATACCATATTATCTAAAATGATGTCTTCCTACTCACCCATTCTAGCCACCCTGGGTTTTGTTCTTTCCCCGGACCGGACCCATACCCTTCTTGTCCACCGCAATGCCAGAGACGATGACCAGCATTTAGGCAAATACAACGGACTTGGGGGCAAGATGCATGCACATGAAGATGTGGCCGGCTGCATGCGGCGAGAGATCCGTGAGGAGGCGGGCATCGAATGTGCGGAAATGACCCTGCGGGGCATCATCAACTGGACAAATTTCGGCAGGCAAGGAGAGGACTGGCTGGGATTTATCTTTCTCATCAGCCGCTTCCGCGGCATACCCTTTCCCGAAAACAATGAAGGAACCCTGAGTTGGCAACCGGTAGACAAACTTGATACCCTGCCCATGTGGCCGGGGGACCGTTATTTCCTGCCCCTGGTATTTGATGGAAAACCCGGGGTTTTCCATGGCTGGATGCCATACCGGGAGGGCAATCCCGTCTCCTGGCATTTTGAAAGGCTTTAAGCAATGGGAGTCAGGAGACAGAATTCAGAAGACGGAATAACTCATCTTTTTGCCGTACTTTTTCATTCTGACTTCTTGTATTCTGGTTTCTGACTCCTGACTTCTTCCTTCTTTCCCTCCCCGAACCGGGGAGTCAGGCCTTTATCAGCCGCAGTCCGCTGCACTGTTCGGATTATAGGTGTTGGCCCCATTGCGGTACAGGTAATCATTTAATTTCAACTGGTCATTGACAGACAGGGCACCCCATGAACCATCCTTGGCGCACTGGGGATATTTCTTGAAAAATACCCTGTTCCAGGCCTCGGGGCTTTTGGACTCGGCATAGAGAAACTTCGCGCCTTTGTCATTGTTCCGGTAATGGCAGCTCTTGCAGTTGTTCTGAAAAATCTTCGCCCCATCGCCCCACCACATACTGTCAAAACCCAGTATTCGGCAGGTCTGGGTGCCGGGGTCGAATCTTTTGACCGGACTGGCCTGACCCATGACCGCTGAGCCGACAATCAACGCAAGCGTCACCACGAGAATCCTGATTATCTTCTGCATATTCTGTCTCCTATAAAAAAATTTCCCGGAACATCCAAATCTCCGACATAGTGCCACATTGTGTTAGAGTTTATCTAGGAATGTTTTGTTCATTTTTTGTGCATCCCAGGCTGTTTTTCCTCAAAAACCCTCATATTTTGTTCAAAACCACCAAAATGAGCCTGGGACTCTTGCATCCATGATGAAATTACTTGTTACTTGACCGGGTATTCTGTTTTAATAGAATTCAATTTTGATAAAAATTTTCTTTTTTTATTCACTCAACATCCGAATGCAATGCTGCCGAAAAAAAATATCGATGCGGAAACATTAAACGAGCTTGTGGAAACCAGTTGCAGGGAATTTGCTCAGCGTCCGGCTCTCAGCCTTGCTTTTCAGCAGCCAATCACCTATGGGGAGCTCTTTGACAGACTGATCAGAACCGCCAGTGTTCTGAAAGATACGGGCATCAGGAAGAAAGACAAGGTGGCCATTCTGGCGGAAAACTCTCCCAACTGGGCCATTGCCTATCTGGCCGCCATCCGGCTCGGCGCCATCGTGGTCCCCATTCTTCCCGATTTCCCGGAAACGGATGTCCGCCACATCCTAACCGATGCCAAAGTAAAAATTCTCTTCACCACCCAGCGGCAGATTGAAAAAATCTATGAACTGCGGGACAGCAAACTCTCATCCATCATCATGCTCGATGACAGCCCGCCGGAAAAGGTTGTAAGCAATGTTGAGACATTTTCAACCTTTCTGGCCAAAGCGGACCAGATGCAGGACAAAAGCCGGCAACTGGCTGACAGGACGCCGCCTGTAGGGCCGGATGACCTGGCGGGTATTATTTATACCTCAGGGACTTCCGGCCACTCCAAAGCAGTCATGCTGAGCCACGGCAATCTCTATGCCAATGTCATGGCGGCAAACGAGCTTATCCGGATTACCCCGGACTGGACCTTTCTGTCCATTCTGCCCATGTCCCATACCTATGAGTTCACCATCGGCTTTCTGCTGCCCCTGCTGAATGGATCACGCATTGTCTACGCAGGAAAACCACCCACCCCGACCACCCTGGAAAGGATCTGCAAAAAGGAAAAACCCTCGGTTATCTGCATTGTGCCCATGATCATGGAAAAAATTTATAAAAAAAGGGTATTGGCCGCCATTGAAGAGAATACCCTGTTAAAATTCTCCATGAAGATGCCGCTTATCCGCCGCAGTATTTTCCAGAAAATCGGCAAAAAGCTGCTGGAGTTCTTCGGCGGCGAGCTGCAACTGGTGGCCATCGGCGGGGCGGCAACCAACTTTGAGACCGAGAGTTTCCTCAAAGAGGCGAATTTCCCTTACATCGTCGGCTACGGTCTCACCGAGGCATCCCCCCTGCTGTCCGCCGGACCGTTCAAAGACCCCGCCATCACCGTCGGCTCCGCAGGCAAACCTGTCCCCGGGGTGGAGATCAGAATCTCCAGACCTGATCCGCAGACCGGAATCGGTGAAATAATGGCCCGCGGCCCCAATATCATGAAAGGTTATGCCAATCACCCGGAACTGACCGGAAAAACCATTGACCGGGAAGGCTGGCTGGCAACCGGCGACCTGGGCAGTTTCGATGAGTTTGGCAACCTGCATATCAAGGGCCGTTCCAAAAATGTCATAGTCCTCAGCAACGGGGAAAACATTTACCCTGAGGCCATTGAAGAAAAAATCAACGCCTTCATGCATGTCATCGAATCGCTGGTACTGGAAGGCAATGATCAACTGGAGGCCCGGGTTTATCTCGATTACGATCTCATAAACCAGCAGACCAAGAACAAAACCCAGCAGCAGAAAAAAGAATATATCAATCAAATCTTGAAGGAAATCCAGCAGACGGTGAATTCCCAGTTGGCATCATATTCGAAGATTTATAAGATCATTGAGCGGCAGGAACCATTCATCAAGACAGCAACCCACAAGATAAAACGCTATCTTTACGCTGAATGACAACACAAGGGTGCCTTGAAAAATGAGACATCTGGTTCGAGGACAAGGAGCGGTGAAAATAAAAAGCACTCCGATGGGGGTATAAACTCCGCATATTAGGTATATGTGAGCATTTTTCTTTTTGACGCGACACAGTAATAGGGCCAGAGGGCAATTTTTCAAGGTTCCCACAAGAGAAAGGGATGAAAAGATGAGAAAAAAGATCGCAATACTGGCAGCAATTGGAATCATGGCAGCCGGAACGGCCTATGCTTCGGGGTACCGCATACCTGAACAGTCGATTAACGGTGTTGCTTTAAGCAATGCCTATATCGCCCACACAGAAGGAGCTGACACTACATACTACAACCCGGCCAACATGGGATGGCAGGAAGACCGCTGGCAGCTGGAGGTGAGCGCCAGCTACATCAACCTGCCCCATATTGATTATACCGACTACGGGGACAGCGCCAGGAACGGTTCATCCGAAACGGAAAACATTTTCATCCCCATGTTTCATGCGTTATCCCCGGACTATAACAATTTCCGTTTCGGTTTTGCCTTTGTCGTACCCTACGGCCTGTCCAAGAGATGGAATGATCCTTTCCCACGGACATTTTCCGAGGAATTCACCCTCAAGGTTTTTGAGGCCAATCCGTCTCTTTCCTACAAATTCTGCGACTGGTTCGGTGTGGCCGCCGGAGCCCGACTCCTGCACACCACCGGCAACAAGGTAAAAAGTTCTGGTAACATTTTAGTTGATACAGGCGCCGGCTTAGTCCCCGCCTATATCAGCCGCGATATGGATGGCGACTCCACTGATCTCGGTTACAATCTGGCCATGACTGTCAAGCCGACCAAAGAGTGGAATATCGCCGCCACTTACCGATCAAAAGTGGATATGGGCCTGACCGGCTCGGCCACGCTCTATACCAACTTTCCCTCCTCTTATACTTACAATGGCGATGCCAGGCTGGAAGTGGTTACCCCGGCCGTTCTCACCATCGGCACCTCCTATACCTTTTTTGACCGGACAACGGTGGAGCTGACCTGGGACAAGACCTACTGGGGGGATTACAAGCAGCTTGATTTCAACTATAATGACACCCTGCTGAATCCGATACTGATCGCCGCCTTTGATGCCCCAAAAGCGAAAAACTGGCACGACTCCAACGCCTACCGCATCGGCATCACACATAAGTGCACGGACCGTTTTACTGCCATGATCGGCTTTGCCTATGACGAGACGCCCATCCCCAGCGAGACCATCGGCTTTGAGCTGCCCGGCTCGGACGCCCTGCTGTTCTCCTTCGGCGGCCGTTATCAGGTCAATGAACATCTGGAACTGGGCGGCGCCTATCTACTGGACCACAAGAAGACCAGAACCATTGAAAACTCGGCCAATACCTCCGGTATCAACGGCAAATTCGAAGATGCCGGCGCCCATGTGGTGACCCTGGGCATGATTTACAAGTTCTAACCCCCTGAGGAATCAGGCTCGTCGCTCGCACCTTGACGCGAACATTACCATTGACTATTTCCTGAAATTGTTTTTTAACTGTCTGTATTCAGCAGGGGTGGCTTCATGGCCACACCTGCTTTTTTTAATCTTACTGCAAAAAAAAGAAACTGTTCACATGCCAGAAACATCCCATTTAGAGGCCGCCGACGTTCATATCGTAAAGCAGGACGGCCGGCAATTCATCCTGGTGGGCACGGCGCACATCTCCCGCGCATCGGTAGAGCTTGTCCATCAGGTCATTGCCAAAGAGAAGCCGGACTGCGTCTGCGTCGAGCTAGACGCCAAGCGCTACGAGTCCCTTTCCGAAAAAAAACGGTGGAAGGGCCTTGATCTGAAACAGATCATCCGCAGCAAGCAGTTGAGCACCCTGATGATCAATCTGGTGCTGGCCTCCTACCAGAAAAAGTTGGGTGACCAGCTGGGCGTCATGCCCGGCTCGGAATTGCTGGAGGCGGCCACCACCGCCCAGGCCATGGACATTCCGGTTTCCCTGTGCGACCGGGATGTGCGGGTTACCATGCGCCGGGCCTGGAAATCCACCTCCTTCTTCAAAAAAGGCTACCTGCTGGCCAGCCTCATCGCCTCCCTTTTTGAAGAGACGGAAATCACCGAGGAGAAATTGAAGGAACTGAAAGAAACCGATGTTCTTTCCGAACTGCTGGCCGAACTGGGCACGGCCCTGCCGGAACTGAAAACCGTCCTCATCGATGAACGGGATACCTTTCTGGCCGAAAAAATTAAGCGGGCCAAGGGCGAGAAAATCGTGGCGGTGGTCGGCGCCGGCCATATCAACGGGGTTAAACAGGCATTGGGCGAGGATCGCAGCAGCCAGATGGATGAAATCAACTCCATCCCCCCGGTGTCGCCGGTGTGGAAAGTGGTCGGCTGGCTCATCCCGGCCATCATCATCGGTTCCATCTGCATGATCGGCTACACCAAAGGGTCCGCGGTGGCCGGCGCCAATATTCTTTACTGGATTCTGGCCAACGGCATTCCCTCTTCCCTGGGGGCGCTCATCGGACTGGCCCACCCGGTCACCATCGTTTCCGCCTTTATCGCCGCCCCCATTACCAGCCTTACCCCGGTTATCGGGGCGGGCTATGTCACTGCTCTGGTCCAGGCCATGATGCAGCCGCCGGTGGTGCATGAGTTTGAAACGGTCCTGGAAGACATATCACATTTCCGCCGCTGGTGGAGCAACAAGCTGCTCAAGGTTTTCCTGGCCTTTTTCCTGCCGGGCTTCGGCAGCATGATCGGCACCTGGGTGGGCGGTTTTGAAATCATATCCAATCTGACGAAACCATAAACATGAAAAAAAAATCACTTACCAGTAAACAGAAAAGTTATCTGCGCGGCCTGGGCCATCACCTTGTACCGATCGCCATGATCGGCCAAAACGGCCTGACCAAAGAGGTGTTGGCCACAATCAACGCCGTGCTCACGGCCCACGAACTCGTCAAAATAAAAATCCAGAATACCTCTGCCATTGACCGGCATGAGGCGGCGGAAAGCGTTGCGGCTCAGACCGGCGCCCATCTGGTGCAGGTCATCGGCAGAAGTATCCTGCTGTACAAGGCTAACAAGGATATCCGGCCGGATAAAAGGATCAACCTGCCCTGAGCGGCTGCATGCAGAACCTGAAACACCCATGACGTCTCCACGCAAAAAACTGGAAACGCTGCTGAGCGCACCGCAGCTTCTGGTCATGCCCTGCTGTTATGACGCACTCACGGCAAGCCTGATCGAACAGGCGGGCTTCAGCCTCACCTTCATGAGCGGCTTTGCCGTCAGTGCGGCTCGGCTCGGCCTGCCGGACACCGGTCTGATCTCTTTTGGTGAGATGGTCGACCAGGGCCGCAGCATCTGCAGCAGGGTCAACATCCCGGTTATCGGTGATGCGGACACGGGCTACGGCAATGCGCTGAACATCAAACGGACCATTGCCGGCTATGCGGGCGCCGGTTTTGCCTGCGCCATGATTGAAGACCAGCTGATGCCTAAGCGCTGCGGGCACACCCAAGGCAAACAGGTGGTGGAGCGGAGTGAAGCACTCACCCGCATCCGGGCGGCGGTTGATGCCCGGGAAGAAGGGGCGGATATCCTCATCATGGCCCGCACCGATGCCAGGGCCACCCATGGGTTGAAGGAGGCGCTGTACCGCTGCCAGGCCTTTGCCGACCTGGGGGCTGACATCATTTTTCTTGAGGCGCCTGAGTCCGTGGCGGAAATGGAACGCTTCTGCCGCGAAATATCCGGACCCAAAATGGCCAATATGCTGCAGCACGGTAAAACCCCGCTGCTTTCCCATGGGCAGCTGGCGGAAATCGGTTTTAAGATCGTTGCTTATCCCCTCACCCTGCTCAGCGCAGCCATTTCAGCCATGCAGCAGGCCCTGTCCGACCTGAAAACAGGCAGCTACCCGGATCATCTCGATTTCGCCTCTCTCAGGGAACTGATCGGCTTCAACGAGTATGATCGCCAGCAAAAACGGTATGCCGAAGAAATCATGGAATAAGAAAAAGAAAAGCAGCCATGCAGGAAAAAAAGAAAGCGCTTATTTTGCTGACCAATGATGACGGGGTCTTCGCGCCGGGATTGAGAAAGCTTTTTATCGGACTTGCCCAGGCAGGCGAGACGATTATCGTTGCCCCGGACCGGGACAACAGCGCCGTCAGCCACTCCCTGTCGCTGCACCGTCCCCTGATGGTAAAAGAGCTGGAAGCAAATATCTTTTCGATTAACGGCACCCCGGCGGACTGTGTGACCATCGGCCTCGAGAAGGTACTGTCCAGGAAACCCGATCTCATTGTTTCCGGCATCAATGCCGGGGCAAACCTGGGGCACGACATCAGCTATTCCGGCACCGTATCAGCAGCCAAGGAGGGCACCATCCGCGGGGTGCCGTCCATGGCCCTGTCCATTGCCGGCCGCGGCGGCCCCTATCATTTTGATACCGGTCTGCAGTGCGCCGGACTGATGGCGGAACTCATTCTGACCAACGGGCTGCCGGGCGACTGTTATCTCAACATCAACATTCCCAATGTCAAACCCTCGGAGATCCGCGGACTCAAAATCACCAGACAGGGCAGCAGGATGTATGAGAATGCCCTGCAGGAACTCTCCGATCCCTGGGGACGCCCCTGTTTATGGATAGGCGGCGGCAAGCCTTCCCAAGAGCAGGAATGCGGCACGGATTCCTTTGAGACCGAAAAAAATTATATCTCCATCACCCCGATCCATCTCGATCTGACCAATTACGAGGCCCTGGATACCTTGCAGGGAGCCTGGGGAAGCACCCTGAAAGGCCATCAATTTTCCTGAGCAGACGTCTTCCTGCTGTTACTTGCCGGGAATGGCAGCCATGGCCGGGTCTTCTTTGACCGGCGGGGTCGCAAGCTGTTGCCCATTGGCGGTTTCCTTCCCCTTTTCCGCGGGCGGAATGGCAGCCATGGCCGGGTCTTCCACAACTTTCGGGGTAATTGTTTCCTCAGGTGCTGCTACCGGAGCCGCCTTCTTGCTGTTGCAGCCAAACTTGGATGCCAAAGCGTTAGCCGGGATTGACAGTAAAGAAACGCACAGGCCGGCGAATAATAGACATCTGAAGTACTTCATGTTTTACCTCGTAACCAGGCTTTTTCCATTGCCGGGCGGCAAACAGACACCATAACGGAGTCAGTCGAAAAATTTAGGCGAGCGGTCTGCCCGATCAAGGAGATCATCAGGACCACCCGCCACCTGGCCGATTAATCAACAACAAAAGTTATTTATAAGGATTGTAGACCAGAACAGGACAAGGGGAGTTTTTCACCACCCGCTCCGCCACGCTGCCCATCAGAATCTTCTCCAGCCCCCTGTAGCCATGGGTGCCGATGATAATCGTATCATAAGATTTTGCCTCGGCCAGAATGGTGTCCACCGTATCGCCGATGAGCACTTTAGTCTCACGGATGTCGCATTTATCCTGATACTCGTCCACGAGCGATCCCATCTTTCCTTCCATGACCACCTTCATTTCCTCCTCAAACTTGGCATTGCCAAAGCCATCATAGGCCATGGGCTTTTCAATCACATTGAGAAGAGAGAGCGAGGCCGAGAACTTCGCTGCATAAGAGGCAGCATAATTGACAAGCTTGTCGGAATTGGCGGAAAAATCAACCGGTACCAGGATTTTCTTCATGTCACTCATTTCCTTTCCTCCTCATTTCAGGTAAAATAGCGCTTTCTGATTGAAAAATTATCGCATGGATTTGATTAGATTAAAAAAATCATAGCAAAAACTATACACTCTGTATAGAGAGTTTTTGCAATGATTTCGTTGAAATCTTGGCGAATTTATTTCTTTTTTTCTCCGGCAACCATTATTTGCGCACTCTATGACCAAAGACAACATATACCAGGACCCGCAGGCCCCAGCTGATTTTACTTTCAACTCCAGGGTCGCTGAGGTATTTGATGACATGCTGCAGCGCTCCGTGCCGTGTTACCACCAGGTGATCGATATGGTGGCCACCCTGCTGGCAAGATTTGTCCAGCCCGGAGACCGGATTTACGATTTGGGCTGCTCCACCGGCACCACCCTGCTTGAACTCTCCCGGCGCATGACGACAAGCGAACTTGAATTTGTCGGCATAGACAACTCCCCCGCCATGATCGACAAGGCGACGCTGAAGGCGGAGATGTTTGCCAAACAGGACACCATCCGTTTTATTCATGGCGATATTGCGGCAGTGGAACTTGAACCATGCGGGGCTTGCATTCTGAACTACACCCTGCAGTTCATCCGCCCCCTGGCCCGCCAAAGCTTCCTCACCCGTCTCCACCAGGCGCTGAAACCGGGTGGAGTGCTGATTATCAGCGAAAAGATCATCTGCCATGATCTCGAAATCAACAGGGCCTTTATCGACTTTTACCACGATTTCAAACGGAGCCAGGGCTATACGGAAACGGAAATAGCCAGGAAGCGGGCAGCCCTGGAAAATATCCTCATTCCCTTTTCCATCAGGGAAAACAGTGAACTGCTGCAAAAATCGGGTTTCAGCCAGGTGGAAACATTTTTCCAGTGGTTTAATTTCGCCTCCTTTGTGGCCATCAAGGATTAACCAATGGCAGACAAAGACGATTATCTCCGGCTGCTGCCCCATGCCAGCCACGCGGAAATACTGACCCTGCGCAAGGAAAACCTGCGCAAACTCAACAGCCGCAAAAAGGGTTTTCTCGATTACCGGCTGCCCTATGAGTCGGTCTGCCAGCTGCGGGCCTCATCCCTTGACCTGGCAGGAGACGTGGTCCGCATCGGCAGCCCCGGGGATATCACGGCGGAAGAACGGCAGCGGGTCTATCAGGTGCTGCGGGGTTTCATGCCGTGGCGCAAGGGACCGTTTCAGATTTTCGGCTTAGACATTGACGCGGAATGGCGCAGCAACCGCAAATGGGACCGCCTGCTGCCGCTGCTGCCTGATCTCCAAGGCAAAGTCATCGCCGATATCGGCTGCAACAACGGCTATTACATGTTCCGCATGGCCCATTACCAGCCCGCAGCGGTCATCGGCTTTGAACCCTATCATCACCACTATTTCACCTTCCTGACCTTAAACAGCTTTGCCGGGCTGGCCAATCTCCATCTGGAACTTTTAGGGGTGGAGCATCTGCCCCTTTATGATGCATGCTTTGACGTCATCTTTCTCATGGGCATCATCTACCACCGCATCTCACCGGTGGAGATGCTGAAAGACGTCTGGAAAAGCATGAAGAAAGGCGGCACCCTGCTGGTTGAATCACAGGCCATCCCCGGAGAGGAACCGGTGGCCCTTTTCCCTGAGGAGCGCTACGCCAAGGTACCGGGCACTTATTTTGTGCCCACTGCAAGTTGCCTGAAAAACTGGATGAAAAGGGCGGGTTTTCGGGATGTGGAGATTTTCTGCAGCCATGCCATGAGCAGCGAGGAACAACGACGCACCGAGTGGATGGTGTTTGAATCCTATGAGGATTTTATCGATCCGCACAATCCGGCGCTGACCGTGGAAGGGTATCCGGCACCGCTCAGGGTGTTTGTCCGGGGGATCGCTTGATGTACAGCGTTTCAACGTTCCAGCGATCCAGCGTTTCAACGTTTAAGCGTTTAAGCGTTTGAACGTTCAACGTTCCCTTACCTGTCTTTTTTGCGGCTGTTCAGGGAAATCCGTTCGACGACTTTCCGGTAATAATCGTCCTGGGCGGCTAGATTTGTCGGAGTTTTCCGCGAGGCCTCCATCTTCATGAGCAGGACGTTCAATTTTTTCATCTGTTTGAGGCGGACATGCTCATCCTCGGTGCGGGAAATCAACTCCTCAAGGGTCTGGATTTCCTTTTTCGCCTCGATTTCCGGGGGCAGATAGCCGGCATTCTTCAACATCTTGTAGGCAATTTTCAGATCATCCGGCACCAGCGGGTCATCGTCCTGGGGCAGCGGCACATTTTTCCACTTGGCAAAGTCGAGGCTGCCATCTTCTATGGCCTGACTGATTTTGCGTTCAGCAATGCGGGTCAAAAGAAACATGATTGATCTCGTGGTTGATCGTTAATCTGGGCTGCCCGGGGAGAAAAACAACCTCAACACCGTCAAGGAGCCCCAAGGCGGTCAGCCGCCCTATCGAGCATCTTTTCTGTCCATGGAACAGCGAGCGATCGGCGGCGGATAACATAAGACCTATTTTAGCGCAGCCCCTTTCTTTTTGCAAGATGGCCAGCCTCTTTCTCACCATTTTGAAATAGAGACGGGACAAGACCAGCTCGCCAAAGGCGGGATGATAAGGACCGGCAACAAGATCATGTTCAAGGGAGGGTGACGGCTGCAGTCCCATGCGGACAACCGGGATGCCGGCAACGGCAAAAATTTCCTTGAGCCGGGCACAGAGAGCCACCGCCCTGTTCATGGGTAATGGCTGGTAGCGGCCTGCGGCCAGGAGATCCGCCAGGGGGCTGGCCTTGAGCACCAGGGTTGGATAAATCCTGACCAAATCAGGCCGCAGCAAAACCAGACGGCGCGCCCCAGACAGCACCCCGGCCGTGGTTTCCCCCGGCAGCCCCACCATGAGCTGGCCGCCGACGCCGATTCCCGCCTGCCGCAGGTGGGCAAAGGCCTCGACCACCTGCTGGGCGGTATGGCCGCGCCTGCATCGTGCCAGCACCTCGGCGTCAAAGGACTGAATGCCCAGCTCCACCATCCCCACCCCCCGCTCCTTTAAAAACCGGACCTTGGCCTGATCGATATAATCAGGCCGGGTGGAAAGGCGGATCAGGTCAACTTCGCCCCGGTCGAGAAATGGCGCGACCGCCCCGAGCAGCTCCTCCTGCCTGCCGCGTTCAAGGCCGGTAAAACTGCCGCCGTAAAAAGCCACCTGCACCTGTCGCTTGCTGTCCCGGGGCCACCCAAGGCAACGGACGACCTCCTCCTTGACCATCTCCTCGGTGAGCCACTGGCTGCTGCCGGTGATGACATGCTGGTTGCAGAACACACACTGATGGGGGCAGCCCTGATGGGCAATGAAAAACGGGATGATAAAAGGGGTGGACGCCACGCGGATCAGCCGATGGTATCCACCGCGGCAAACTCCGGTTCATGGAGCGGCAGCAGGATATCCGCCATGTCCCGCACCTTGAGCATCATGTCATAGGCCGCGTAGGAGTTGATATTTGTGCCCGGCGGAATCACCTCAAGCTCCATGGCCCGCACCGCGGGAGGCGGCTCGAAATTTTCCCTGATCACGCAAAAACCGGTGATGGCCGCCCGGCCCTGGGCCGTGTCGACCAGCACGGTCAAGCCGCCCGGGGTATGCGCCGGGGTATGAAGCACGGAAATGCCCGGCACGATCTGCCGATCACCGCTGATACTCTCAATCTGCCCGGCCTCTTCAATTTCCAGGATATAATCCTCCACATAGCGGAAATCCAGCGGATGAGGATCATGGATGGTGCTAAGTTCCTTCTCATGGATGAAGAACCTGGCATTGGCGCATTTATAGCCATTCTCGCAGTGATCGGCATGGAGATGGGTGTGGATAACCAGATCGATATCTTCCGCCTTGAGCCCCCACTTGGCCAGCCCCTCCTCAAAGGTGTAGATGGGGCCGCCGATGTTCTTCTCCCTGTCCGCTGACTGGATGGGACGCATCTCGCCGGTATCCACCAGGATTTTTTTGTCCCCACCCTCCAGGTACCAGCAGTAAATGGGGATGGTATAGGATTTGCCGTAATCATGCTGATAGGTCATCATACCTTTATCAAAAACCTTTGTTCCCATGACAATGGGATGAATTTTATACGTGTTCATTTTGTACCTCGGTCTGAATTATTTGATGCGGCTATTGCCGTAAATATTATCGTTGTTAACCATTGGCGCCTGTCACATGACAGATTACAATCAACCTATGATAAAAACATTTACCGACAAAAAAACACAACAGCTTTTTATTACCGGCAAATCAAAACGCCTACCATCTGAATTAATTAGAAGGTCTGTAAGGAGTTTAGAGTATATCCATTATGCAATAACCCTAAATGATCCCATGGTGCCCCCAAGCAACCGGCTGCATGCACTACTAAGGAGAGGGGAAAGGGCAACATTCGATATCAATCAATGACCAATGGCGAATCTGTTTCCGTTTCCGTTTCATTGAAGGCGATGCCTACGATGTTGAAATTACCGATTACCATTTAATGATAGGAATATGACTATACCAAACACCACACAAAGAGAATTACCTCCAACACATCCAGGTGAAATGCTTAAGGAAGATTTCATGCCGGATTTTGATCTGAACGCTACTTTATTGGCTAAGGCTTTAGGCGTATCACGCCAAACTATCAATGAAATTTTGAGAGAACGACGTGCCATAACACCTGCCATGGCGCTTAGATTGTCTCGTCTTTTGGGCAATTCCCCAGAATTTTGGCTGAATGCGCAGCATTCCCGGGATTTATCGGATTCCGAACAGCGGTTCCGCAAAGAGCTATCCCAAATTCAACCTTTGAATGCTGCATAAAATGAAGATTGTTTTCTATCCTTATGGGGCTGGGGGGGGGGGCAAATCTTTATTCTTGATAAATAATGTCATTATCAAGAATAAAGATTTGCCCCCACGCGATTTCTATAAAATTGAACTACCTTTACAATCGTCTTTTTAGGGAGATAGTTTGACTTTTTCAAATTCGACCTGAATAGTAGCAAGCTACAGTCAGGTTATTGCCGAAATATTCATACCTTCGATGCGGCAATATTAACGTTAAGCTAACCGGAGCGGCGTAGCCGCATCCGTGTTGAGCGACTTGTTATGATGGCACTGGCCGCATATCAATGGATCGCACCCAAAAAGCGATTGCCAAAAAACCAAATGCGCCAAATACAGCATTACAGCATGAACAACGATTTCAATCGTCTGGATACCGCTAGTCAAGCGCCCCATGTTCTTTTGCAGTCTTGATCCAGTGTTCGGCCAGTCCGGCGGGATTTGCGCCCAGACCACGGCCAAGGTGCAGCGCCAGTCCCATCATTAATTCTGATGCTTCGCAAAAATCGGTGACATTGTCCAGTGTGCCAAATGATTCTTGAGCTTTCGATAGGAGTAGATCGTAATGCTGACGAGAAAAAGCTACAGGATCATTCAAGCCATCCATTAACTCAGGGAGCATCAGCAAGTCGATCCACTCGGAACCAAGCCGTTCCGCCAACTGTTCGGGCTCTTCTCTACCCATCTCTCGCCAGAGACGCAATGTCTGCCGGTCACCCGATTCGGCCAAACCACTTTCCAGCAGAAAGGCGAAAGCGATATCAGCTATATTTTGCATCAGGTCGAGATACTCATCCTGAGCAACTTCGAAGCGCTTCGTGGCTTGTCCTTCAATGTAGGCAGCGACACTCAATTGAGGTAAATCTAAGACTTCCGGACACCCTTCCATACAGGGAAATTCACTCCCCTGGTACATGTAGTACAGCTCTTCACCCTGCCTTTGGCGACCAAGAGGATATAACCGGCAGGCCAATGGGCGCCCCAAATGCACGCTACATCCAAAATCAGGTACATACTGGCTGCACGCCGGCTGCTGTTTCCAGCCAGGTGCACCATCAAAACGCAAATGGATTCCACCAAAATCGCAGTAACGATCACGAAACGCCCTCGGGGTCAGTTCTTTTGCTTCAGCCAGACACGCCAGTTCCCAAGGGTTCAGCCTGACCATTTTGCCATGACAGCAGGTACCTGAACGTGAACAGGTAAGTGGCAGATTATCAGTACATGTGAGTTTGGTCGTGACCAACATTTCTGGTTTTCCTTTTGTATACTATATTGTCCATATTCTTTGCATCGATCAAGGTTGACCTGGTCAAGTAAAAATGGACACTTTTGTTAAGCGGCTTTTTTCAGAAGCCACAGTTTCTCGAATTCTTTGGGGCTGACATAACCCAGATAGGAATGCCGCCTGTTGCTGTTATAAAACATTTCTATGTAATCAACGGTGTCTCGTCTGGCTTCCTCTCGGGTCGTATAGCTTGAAAAAAAGACCCTTTCGGTCTTGAGGCTGCCGAAAAAACTCTCTGCAACAGCGTTGTCCCAGCAG
>JAHILF010000028.1 GCA_018897105.1 Pseudomonadota bacterium | reverse complement strand
GTAACCATTTCTCCGAAGCATTGTGGCAACAACCTCGGCTCGGGACCTGGAAAGTTCCAGGTTTTGGCTTTCGATTCCAATCGAACAGGTGTAGCCGGTGATATACAGAGGACAGGCGACACAACACTCTCGCAACTCCATCAGGAGCTTCTTGCTGGCTTCCGGGGATAACCATGCGCTGCCCAGGTCAAAAAAAACCACAGAGAACGAACGGCGTTCTGGTCTACGGCTTTCTGGTCTGGCGTAAAAAGATGGTTGCCTGGCAATGATGAAAGTTTGATGGATTGGAATTTCTACAGGTGTGTTTAGGACAAGCGGATAGTTGTAAAAATCCTGACGGATTTCAAGCCCAAAAGCAGGGCTGGTGAGCATAAAACATGTTCCGCCAATCAGGATGATTTTTTGAATTTGTTTTTTGGCTTGAGTCATCATTTCTGTCGCATTAAAGAAACTACCGTTTCTTTTTATTCGTTTGAGCGATTGTCGCATCTTTTCGTGGTCATTTTGCAATTTCTTGTTCACTTTTTTCGAGGTCATTATTTGGCATTGCTATGCCCTTTTTTGTTCTTCCTTTTGCTCTGTTTTCACTTGTCTTTCTTTGGCTCTATGGGCTCTCTTTCGTACCCGATAAAGTTTTCTAATATCAAAATCTGACAGCTTAAACCGATAGGTTAATTCAATCTCTGTTAGCAGAACTTTCATGGAAAGCCGTTTGCCTGGTTCCATGTTCATGAATCTGGAATACGCATAGCGTTCCCATTTTGTTTCCAGATCACAAGTGTCAAAGAGTGCCTCTTTGTCTTTCTTGCCTTTTTTTGTAATTTGCGGACGTAAAAAATCGTGCATCCCCCAAAGTTTTTCCAGCAATTTCAAGCCGATTAAATCGTTATCCGTGAGCGGGTTGCTTGTTGTGTTTATCCTTTCCATCCAGCGTAGTGTTTTCAGCGGAATTTTAGAGGTCTTCGCATATTCTTTGATTTCCATATCCCTCTATTCTCCTGATAGCATTTGATAAAATCCTTCTGACCGATTGGATATGAATCCCAAAATGATTGGCAATCGTGTAAAAGCTGACGGGTTTTGGCTGTGAAAGAATCCACCGGGAAACGAGCCTTTGTCGATCAGTTAGTGCAGACAATGCCTCGGCAATGACAGAGTCATCCGGATCAGAAGATCCATTCAGGTCTGGGGATTGTTCTTTTTGGATTGCCATGGCTGCCTCTTGTTCGTTAGCTAAGGCAACACCAGCGGCCATCTGGATACATCTGGTGCGAAAGACTATACGGAAATACTTGCTCGTTAAGGTCAAATCCTTGTTTTGATCGATTAAGACCGAGATTACCTGATACACAGCAAGCTTGGCCTCTCCGGCCAAGTCACTTGTATCGCATGACATATACCGATAATAGGGCGCGGCTATGCACCATATCAACACCCTGTGGGAGTGCACCCAGGATTGAGCGAGTGGCCAGATGATTTGTCTATCTTGGTTTACAGATATGTGTCTCTGGGGGGGCGTGATTTTCATGACTTGCTCTGCGGGGGTGTAATAGTTGCAGATTTTTTCTCCTTCTTCAACTTTTGTCTTATCAAGGTGTCTTGACGTGATGCTGTTTTTGCAGATTCTATTGCCGCATTTCGATCAATGCGAGCCAGCCGGATTAATCGATCGGCTTGGTTATTAACTTCCGGCAGTGACATTTTGGCCAAGTTGGTCAGGACTTGCTCAATGCGATCTAAACGAATCAATATCTCTTGCTCGCTATTCATCTGTCGTCGCTATGTTGCTGGTTGGCATTAGCGGCTAATGCTTCTTGCTGCCTGTTATGTTGTTCTTTTTGCAAGTCTGTTGGAGTAAAAATTTCTGATAGGATCAACTTAAAGACAAGAAGGTCTATGCGTCGTTTGATCTCGACAACCTCATCCATGTTGGCGAGAACTTTTTTCTTGCGATTTAGCAGATCCGCAAGGTTTGCTTCGGGAAAATGTTCAGAAAGGTGGCTAATGTTCCTAATGGCTTCGACCATCTCCTCGCAAATGCGCGATGCAAAAACGGCTAAATCGTGATGGGAATTTTTCAGGTCAGGGTATTGCTGAGAAATGATATTTTTTCTGACAGGGCAGGAAGAACAAAGATCGGTAAGAAGAGTGATGTCATTTAAGTGCACGGCAATTTTGCACATATCATTCAGGTAAGGGATATCTTTATTAGCACGACGGTTCTCGTATTTTGACAATGTGCTGGTACCCACCCCTATAGCTGAGCTCAGATTGCCAAGGGTTAGCCCTTGATTCTTCCTGGTAGACTTTATTTTTTCACCTAATCCCATGCCCCCTCCTGTATTTCTATTTTTGCGAAACTATTTATTATTTATTCACATTATGCAATGTTTATTTTAATAAAACTGACAAATATAAATATATTTTCATTCTTCGGGAAGTTCATAGTATGTAAAACAGGTATTTACGTATTTTGCGAAATTATTTGCAAAATACGAAAAAATGTATAAGATTGCGGCATGGAGAAATTTAACAATATAGAAATGGGTAAGAGGATTAAACGAATTAGGGACAGTCTTGGCCTAAACCAAACTGAGTTTGGTGAATTGTTGGGTGGGCTTGCCGCCAGTACAATCTCTGGGTATGAGACTGGAGATAGGGAGCCAAAGATCAAAATTCTCAAGAAAATTGCAAGTCTTGGGGAAATGTCTATTAGCTCTTTTGTGAGTTGCCTGGAGGGTGAAACACCTGGAGATAATATTCTGCAAGAAAAAGAGCCAACGCAAAAAGGACAAGTCTCTACCAGTACTGCTTCATGCATTCCATATGTTCAGGCACGTATGACGCAGCAGGTTGATCAGTTTCCAGAAAATAACACAAAAGAAAAAAAACATAAATTTGACGACGACTATGAAGTCATTAGCATCAAGGAAATGGTGAACATGACCATTGAGGTGCTGGAGTCTAAAACAGTTTTTAGGGCAGCTCTGGTTTCAAGCGTTAGAGCATTTCATGATGCAGTGATAAAGGAGGAAGAAATGGATTCAGTACGACAGGAAATGAAAGAGATGAGTGAGCGCATGGAAAGAATGGAGCAAATGCTGCTTTCTCTCGGGGCCTCTCTGCCAGAAAAAAGAGACCAATCGGCCGTTGCTTAGATTGGTCACTGTAGGGTTATTATCAACAACTTCTCATAATAAAAATATACAAAAAAATACCCAAGTAACTGACGAAAGTGATGAAGAGTTGTTGTAAAAAAAAATTGGGAGGAATTGAGAAGGTTTTTTTAAGAGTAATATCAGCGAAAAGAGATAATGGAAGAGTGTCACTACCGGTTTAAAATGGACCCACCCAGCCGATTTTTGTGGACCCACCCCTCACAGGTGAAAAAAGGTGCAAAATGTCCCCAGGTAATAAAACATTTTTTCTTTCAAAAGCCCTTCACACAAGGCTTGAGGGTTTTTGAAAGAAAAAATGTTGCCACGGGCAACTCAAAAAAAAATCGGCTGGGTGGGTCCATTTTCCGGTGGTGGGTGGGTTCACTTTGCACCGGCGGTGACAACTTTCAGAAGGCCGGGGTCATGCTGGCGGAGATCATGCCCGCGTCATGCCGGCAGCGTAGTCTCTTTGACCCGATAAGAAGCGACAAGGATCTGATGAACGCCCTGGACCGCATCAACCGGAAGTGGGGAGCAAACACGGTGCGCTATGCTGTTTCAGGTTTTAAAAAGTCCTGGACCTTCAGGCGGGATCACCTTTCCCGGGCGTACACAACCAGGTGGGATCAACTGCCGGTGGTGAAGGCATCATTGCCGGGGATTTGAATGGTACAATTTTTAATCCGCCGTCACGCTCTTTGCTCATCTCGTTTCCGTCGTTTTCCGCTATGCTGCAAACCATCGCCAACGAGTTATAAACTGAAAAGGGGGCTTCCTGAGCAAGCTTTTCAGCCCCCCGGTTCGCATCTAGGTGCACCAATTTGTATCTCTATCAGCGGCGGCGATCTGAAAATGTGTATTGAGTGAGGCCCGGCTTGATAAAGTTAGGCTTTCTTTGCGTGTAATCCAGCGATCTGTTTTTCTAACGCTGCTTTTTCGGTTTTAAGATCCAGAATCTCCTGTTTCTGCTCTGCAATGGCACTCTTGCTATCGGTTTTTAGCTCCGCCAGGGTCCTACGGATTTCCTCTAGTGTTTCGGCCTGATCGGTGCTTCGTTGCTCGGCAACGGCTTGCGCTTTTTCAGCTACAATTTTTTCATGCAGAATTCGTTTCAATTCCGATTCTAATTCCTGAACTCTCGCTTCAGCTTTCGAGGAGGCTTGATCGGCACGATCTATCTGGAGCAGGGCCTTGGCTGTTTCAGTGCGGGAAGCTTCGGCGGTCTCGATCAGCTGTTTACGCTCAATCTCGAGATCCTGAGTTCGTTTGGTCAGGGAATCAATTTTCTCTGTGAGTACTGCCTGGACTTTTTCAAATTCCTGCCTGTCTTTGTCTGTCTGGCTCCGCACCTCTGTTAACTCAGTGGTCAGCGCGTCAATTCGGCTTTCGGCCAGATTCAACCCATCCAGAGCCTCAGACTCCCTGGCGCTGGCCTGTTCAATTGCCTCGTTCAGCTTCGCCGCCGCTTCGTCTTGTGCGAACCCTAAAGCGCGGAGTATAGCGGCTTGTAACTCTACAGGAATTTCTGAAGGTAAATTCGCCGGAGTCTGGGCAGCGTTTTGCCGCCACTCTTTGATGTGACCCAAAACAGTTCCCAGGCTGCCGCCTGTAATCGCCAGCACCGCTCTTCCCGTAACTTTCTGGCCTTCGCTTTTCAGGCTTTCGCAAGCCCTCACAACCGTTTCGTAAGTTGCGACCTGTTGCATGCTTTCTCCTCCCTTTATGATCTGATATTGTATCGTATGTTGATATGATACAGTATCAGATCATAAAGGGGCAATACTTTAATACATAGTTCGCTTAAAAAGTATGATTTTAATTGGCCCCCGTGGTAGGTCAATTCTACTTTTCCAATATTCCCTGCAGCAGCATCAACGCTTGTTTGCGGGGTGTTTGTCGTCCCCCTGGGGCACCAACCGTCGACGGTGCGACCCTTTCCTGGGGGCTTCGCGCTTGTGCGCTTAACTTCCCTCTACCTCCACCCTCCCGCCCCGGGCCCCAAAGGGAGGAGTTGGGGGGCGGTGAGGGTGGAGAGCATGCAAAACCAGGGGAGGCAATATTGAGGGCCGGTGATTCTGATTGCAGAATCGCTTTGTCCGGAGCAGCTGCAGCGATCAAAATGCAATCAGATTCCCCGGCGTCGAGGGCGGCACCGGTCAGATCGGCGGCCAACTCCCCAGGGCAGAGATTGCATTTTCTTTTTTGGAGTCCCGTATTCTGTTTCAAATTTGGCCTGAATAGTAGGAAGGTTAACCGGTAGATTGTTTGATTTCGTCAGATGTTAGATTGGCAATCTCAACACTACGCGTAACCGCAGCGTAAACAAAAATGTGTCGGCGTTTATGCGCTTATTAAATGTGAATATTGCAGGTCGTCCCCTCTGTGCCGGAACTGATCAGCACAATCACTAAAACGTACTATTAACTAACGTTCCAAACGAACACGAAGACGCCTTGCTCGCTCGCGGAACGCTGCTTCGCCCCCTTCAAGAATGTCGCAAACTGCTTTTCGAATGGCGGCATTTTCCAGGCCTCCCGCATTGTATGTGATTGATGGAAGTCCTCCCGTGTGATGCGGTCCAGCCTCGGCAACGATGATCTGGTCCGCATCAGTGTTGATTACTAAGTTGGCGTTATGAGTGACCATGATGACTTGTCGCTTTGTTTTCGCTGAGATGAAAAGTGACACAAGCTCTTCGAAAACCGACTTTGGGTCCAGGTTTTCTTCTGGCTGGTCGATGATAAGAGGGCGATCATCGGAATCATCCAGTGCGAGATAAAGCAGTAATAGGACAATACCCCTCGTGCCTGGTGATAACTTTTGGATGTTAATGCCGTCATAGACGATCTCGTATCGAACCGAGATGTGATCGGTTCCGAAGAGCCAATGCGCAAACTGTTTCGACCAGGACCTGAACTCAGCTTGCTGAGTTGGAGCGTAGGGCGCATGCGCCAGAAGGTCTTTTAGGTAGGTTGAAATGAATCCCGTCATCGCCGCTTGAATGTCCTCGGCACTACCATTCTCCCATGCTGGCTTTAGCATCTTTTGGGCGAGAGCAATTAAAGACCCACGGCCATTAAAGGGGCCGGTCTTCCGGCGATCAAGAAGGTTCTCCTCTGCGAAAGTTCCCCACTGTTGGAAATCAGCGGTCCGTCGGACGGAAAAGCCGAGCTTGCGCAGTGTTCCGGCGGATGCTGCGAGTCGGGCCATTAAAGGGGCGTAGAGTTCAGCGAGTGCATGCTGCTCGCTGATAATTGCTTCAAACGTGCGCCTGTACGCACTGTCTCGCTCCGCCTGCAAATCTTTCCTGCGTGCGGCAGCCCCTTGTGCATCGATGAGCTTGGCTTCCAGTGCCTTTAGTGTCGCTCTCTCTATGCCAATGCGATTGGTCAATGCGGCATACTGGCCTCGAATCACCTTATCAGCACTGACCAAGGTCTCCAGCCTCGTCATCTCTGCGATGATTGTTGATAGATTCAGCGTTCCGAGGTCAACGCCATCGGCAATAAGCGGTGTGTTAAGCGGTGTGTTCGGGTCGTTAAGCTGTACTGGCTGGCCAGTAAGGCCTGCAATATTCTTATCAGCCCATGCCACATAGCCAATGAGGCTGCTGTCAACACTCCCCTTGTAGATCAGGAGAAACTCGTCCCATTGTTTATCGTTAAGCCCGCTATGGCTGTGACGTTCCCGCGCTTGACGAAGAAGTTCAGGGGCTTTTGTGGAACGGGTGCTGGCCACTTCATCCTGCATTGCAATGAAAGTACTGCGTTGATTGGTAAATGCCTGGATCTTGCTCCTGAGCGCCTGGGCGGCTTCGCTAAGCTCGGCATGCCTTTTAATCTGCCCTTCGGTACCCTTAACAACGAGTTTGGCAAGGTCCTTGTTGTAGTTCTGAATTAGCGTCTTCTTTTGAGTGACCTGGCTGGTGAGCGTGGCAACTAGACTCTCCTTTTCAAGCTCGGTCGCTATGCGATCCGAAAGGTCAGATATCGCGCCTGCCTCTCGGACGCGCGCTTGCTGGAATCGGCTGGTTTTGTTCTCGCGAAATTCGGAGAAATCAAAGGCGCCTTCACGATCGTCGAGTGGATGCGCTTCTAGTATTACCCTCTCGATCTCTTCAATAAGTCCGTCGGACACACCGCTCGACGAGCAAAGCTCTTCTACAAACTGTTGGGACAAATACCGGGCACGGGGAAACGAAAGATGACCGCCGGCATCCCTGCCATCGAGCAACCGCTTTGTCTCACCACCTCCCCCCCAAGTTAGGGTGACTTCGGCATCCGCAACAAGCTCACGCGCACGAACTAGGAAGGATGGACTACTATGTTCGTTTGCACTCCATGCCAATGGTGAAATTGCGTCGCATCCGGCGGCGATCATGTCCGCGAGAGCGGTTTTGCCCGAACCGCGCGCACCAATTATGGCGACTAAACCTGGATTGATTGGTATTTCAGGAGTTTGTGCCCAATTCGCATTGGCTATCGAGACGTGCGAAATAACCTGAGATGGCATCGCGGAGCGGGGAGGTTCTGATCCAACATACGCACGTCCTTCAGGGTAAATACAGGCTTGACGTAAAGCGTCAAATTCTAAGCCGCCCTTGATCCACGAGAACCGATCATCAACTGGCTGACCTACGGTCTTTTGGTCGTGTGAATCGCTGCCATGAAGGCAAGGCTTGCAGCCGTTGTATCTGTCGCGCAGCACGTCAATGGTGACATTTCGCTGCCCAAGCCAGAATTCGCGCTGAGCCGGGCTACTGGAGAAGATGATGTGCGCAAATCTCTCGATTTCTTGGCGCAAGGTTGTCTCCGCCGCTTGACGCACACCCGACGTTCCATCGCCTGCCCCGCCGGCAACAGCTATGAGAATGTTTTTCTTAGCCCAGTCGCTTTCGCTGAAGACTCGGCGTAGCTGGTCAAAATTTACCTTGAATTGCGTTGCTCCGTGCTGAAGGGCAGCGCGGTCATCGGTGATGTTCAGATCTGCGTGTTTTCCAAGCGCGATGAGGTCATCTCGGGTGCAATCGTAGCGATCGCCATAAGCCTGAAATTGGAGCCGTGTGAGAATTCTGCGAAGTTGGATCAGGTGCTCCGAGTCCTCTGGGCTAACAAGGAGATGGACATTTACGAAACCGGACTTCGCGGCAACATCCAACCGGAGTTCAACATTCGGGAATATTAACTCGACATCAGGCAATCTGCCCGCTGATTTATGCCTCAATAACTCTTCGTATGTTTCAGTGACGTAGTAGTCCGTGACCCCAATCGCCCTGATTTTTTGGCGAAAGTCCCTCAAGCGCCGTGAGGTATGTCTCCCATGCGTTGGTTTCACCGAACTGATTGTTCAGAACCGTGCCTGGCGCATGAATATGAGGCTCCCAGCGTTCCCATTGCGAACCACGATTTATCATTCTTTCCCCGTTATATCTATTTGCTATCTGTGATATGCACTACCAGTTTGCTCGTTGTTCTTATTGCGAATCCCGTCTTTTGTACGAATGTTGGGGTTACCCCATCCTTGGGAGCACAGAGCCCCAAGAGCACATAGGGAAGAAACTGGTTCACCATAGGCAGACCCGAGTTGCATGAAATACCTGCACCGCAGAATACTATTATTTGTCCAGAAGAGATTAATCTACTGACTTCACTGATGACATGGAGGACTTCTATAGGCCAACTCTGAGATGTTGTTTTCACTATCTGACGCCTGAGGATACGTTACCTAGTTTCATTTCGAGTATTCTTTCATACGCCGGGCAATCCACTCCATTGACAAGGGTCGGCACTGTGGACAAGCCAAATGACCTGTCGAGTTCATCATGGCTTCCGCCCGAACGCTCAGCATCAACGGCGGCGCATAGCGCCTTCCGCTGAATGCTGTAGTTAGCTCACTCTTCACTCCACCTTTGTTCTGATGACGCTTCACATCGCGAGCCCCTGCACTTCAACTCGATGCTGTCGAGTCTGCACGACTGCACCGCCATCGGCTACGTGAATCGCCCGGATCGGGTCCCTCGACGTTAGCTCACCGACCTTCACACCGGCCTCCGTGAACCACTGGAGTCGCTTGTTCGTGAGCAAACCAAACCCTGTCTGAGAGACGAGCAGCCGGCCCTGCTGGAAGACGTCAAGGAAGGCAGCGAGTTTCACCTTGTCTTCGACGACGTAGAGTCGTGTGGGCGTGAGGAAGTACGTGTACCGACCGACGTCGACGATCTCACTCGGGCATGTCCCAATATCGTACACCACCACAGGCCGCCCCTCCCGTGAGACTAGAATGACCTTCCCGGAGTAGGTTGCCAGGTAGGCCCCACGGTTAGCGGCAGCAAAGCTGGCCGCGTAGACCCAATCTTGAGGAGTCCCCACGGTTAGCGTGATCTCCAGCCGGAAGCCCCCCGCCTCAATGACGTGGTCGGGAGCCGTCCGGGCAAAATACGTGACATCGGACTCCTCGAACCCGAGCGTGTTCGGATCGACACCGGTCAGAACCTCGAACGCTTTGTTCAGAGCCTTCATCTTCTCGGCAGCGGATGCATCGCCGGCGTTACGGTCGGGGTGGTGGGCGAACGCCAATGCACGGTACTTCCGCTTAATGTCTGCGGGGTTGACGGGTAGGGACAGACCGAAAAGCCGAAGCGCCTCCTCAACCTCTTGACCAGCTCCGAAGCGCTCGCTGCGGCCTACGACACGCTTCCAACCTTCTTTAAGGGGCATCACGACGCCCCACACCGCGCGGCCAGAGGTTTTGCAGCACCATACCTCGTCGGCGAGCGTGAAGAGGTACTGGTCCCCCTCGGGAGCAATATCTACGGCTCGCACCTGGGACTTGAACTCCCCCCAGTAGTTCGTGTCGATGGTCCGGAAGTGGTCAACGACGCGAAGGTCCTCGCGAAGATCGGTCTCGGCAACGACGTTCAGCCCTGCGTCGTAGATGTGGAGAACCCCGTTGGAGTCCATGATCGCGATGCTGGAGCCTGCGGCGGGGGCCCCCGTGCGATAGGCGTCATGGCGCAGAGCTTTCTCGCCGACGAGGAGACCACACCGGTCGATTCGGCGAAGCACGCTCTTCACCTCCGGACGTCCCATGCTGGAACCGGACCGGTCGAGTAGCCAGGTGCCCGCCACATCGATGGCGGCGATGTCAAAGGCGGGTTCGGGCCGCTCATCGCCCAGCAGCTTTCGCTCGCCAGCGAGAGTCCAAGGGGCATCATCCGACGCCGTGAATAGCGGCAGTGACGACGGGCTGGCAGCATCGACGGGGGTGTAGTCGTGCTTCTTCCCCTCCTTGTCCATCTGGGCAAGGATTCGGTTGAAGCGCCGATGATCGACGTCCTGGACATGCCCGGGTACCATCTCGAACATATCGACGCATTGCTTCGCCGCCGCCGCTATCTGCCCAGACTTCATCCGCTGGATAATGAGCTTAGTGAATGCCTTGGCGATGACCGCTCCGGCTCGTCCCTGCCGCTGCTCTGGGGAAAGGCCAAAGGCTAATTTTATGACCTTGGTGTGTTGGTTCTTGAATCCGGCCTGAATCACCGGGCCAATTACCGGGTCGTTATACTCGCGGTGGAACTCGTCGCGCCCGTCAACCTCCCAAGTCGGCGGGGACGGTGGCAGAGGGATGTACTCGGCCTGCGACCAGTCGAGCTCGGTCGGTGGCTCCCGCCTGCCGGATGTTCTCTTCGAATCGGGGGCGAGGATCTCTAGTCCCACGGATTCCTGGGGCGCTGTCACCTTTGCCTTTCCGAACAGTTTCGAGAGGAAGCTATGCATTTGTTATCTCCATCTACTCGTTCCTGCTCATATCGATACCAATACATGGAACCTACCCGCCATGCCGTCGAGCTAACGCCGCGCTAGGCCAACCTACCATTCAGGCGACCAGTTTTCCTGCCTTTCCTTTAAGGATTCTGTAGATACCTTATTCTCTTTCATAGCTTCTCGATACAGCGGATATGGGTACTGCTCAAGAAGAATAGAAATTTCTTTCTCTTGCACATTTTCAAGAAGACCAGCGTTATCAAGAAGCTTTATGAACTCTATGAATGCCTGTCTAAATTCATGATGATGGGTTGAATCATCAAAGGAGAAATTTCTCCAATATTCCGCGTATATCTTAAGAGCCTCAGCTTTTTCTATACCCGTAGAGCGCAATGCTTGGATAACACGAATCACGCCAGGGACCACAAGGTGAGGAAATAGATCACTGTACCTATCTTTTGCCCTTGGTGTAATCCATTCATGGTTATCGCTATCATATGCGACATAATCTACATAGATACATTCTTCTCTAGATGAAATGATATCATTTCGAAAGATCCATTCTATTCCGTTTGGACCATCCAAGTAGAATTGGTCAAGTTCTGAATCTACGTACTCTCTAAGACATCTATAACTATCAGGCCTCCAGTCACAAGTTTTTGAATAGATACCTTTAGCCAAATGCTCATTAAATTTCTGTAGCTGACTTGCAAATAATGAAAGTGGGCACCTTAACGCATCTAGAAGAATTAGGTATTTTGCAGCTTCCTCACGAGCAAATGCTTCTAATACTCGATAGCCCCTATAATTTTTTGATTCGAATAGACTCCGTGCCGACGTCCATAGTTCAAGACTATTCTCGTATACCTTGCTCAAGCCAGTAGATATCTCGGAGACTAGATTCTCTTGCCTAACTTGGCTTAAATCTTTTATCGCACGATGCTTCATATCTATTTCGGCCTAACGCCTCGATCTGGGGCGCAGCGCGCAGCGAAGCGCCCCCAGTATCCTGATTTGTTCGACATGGTTTCACCCGATGAAGAGATCTCGCACAGGCACAAACGGGCATCCCGTTTCTGCTGCTCTCCTTATCTTCGCATCCATCACATCGACAAACGAGAGCTTCATTCTCAGCATTTCGGACAGATCGTAGCCATCCATGCATATGAGGCGCTTCCCCCTTCCGAACGCTTGCAGGCCGTCAGAAGAGAATCCAGAATTGCTGACGAATAGACCTCGTGTCCAAGAAGCCTTCTGGCCCAGCTTCCCTTCAAATGTGTGCAAATCTCCCACGCCTGTTTGAGCGTTCTGCCATTTAGCTTCGAGCAGATAGGTCTCAGTGTGCATCACGAAACTTCCATCTATCTGTTCTCCCGAGAGGCGGAAGGAAGCCCGGGCAGCGAGGCCATAGGCGTCGAACAATTTTTTGAGAAAGGCTTCGAATTCATACCCCCGTTTTTGAGGGGGCAAGGACGTTACCTGAATCAACCGGGAGATGAGCTTCTTTGAAGCACCGTCACTGAGGTTGGTAGGCTCACTCCCTTGCTTGACATCAGAAATGCTTCCCGCTCCAAGGCTTTTGAGTATGCGGTCCAGCAATGTACGCGCAGACTGAGGGATCGGTTCGCCCGAGTAAACGTCCCATCCCTCAAGAAGCCCATTGAGAAGCAGCCGAAGTTGTTCATCCGTAGCAATCCGCCAGAACGCACGCATACGGTTTGCCTTGGAGCCTGAACCCAAGTCAAAGCGCGAGTCATAGATCTCAACGCCTACTATCTCTCGAAAGAACTCCTCAAACGTGCGATTTGAAAAGCGAAGCACATAGCCTCCACTCATATCCAATTCGCGTTCGAGTTTCTGCTTTTCGATGTTTGTAAGGTTACTCATTCTTCTTGCCGAAAGACAGCCTAAAATACGTATAATTTTGCGCCATTATGGAGTCTAAAAAATTATATCCAGCGATTTAAACAGATAATATCACCCAGGCTGTTTTTATCTAGCTTTTTTGCTCTCGAAAAATGGTTTTTAGGCCCTCTTTAATTGAGATTTGTTCTGGCAAGGGTCGTGATCGGTAAGAATACAGCAAGTTAACCTTCTTGAGAGGGTGAGATATGAATTTTCATGCAATCACCAACCAACCAGGTTGCCGGCAATCGTTTTTGATTGCATTTTGATCGCCCTGGCTGCTCCGGACCTGATAATTCTGCAATCAGATTCCCCGGCACCGAGGGCAGCGCCGGCCAGACCGGCGGCCAGCTCCCCAGGGCGGGGATTGCATTTTCTTTTTTGGAGTCCCGTATTCTGTTTCAATTTGGCCAAAATTTACAGCTACCCGGTCATTAGGCCAACATAAGCTTTTCGAACATCAAGGACTAAATACAAAATCAGCGAAGCTTTATTTCAGCAATATTGGGCGAAAACTCGGAGTCCATTATCGACATCTGACGACGGATGTTTGAACGCAGTTTAATTGCTGGCTGTAAACAAAATTCATTAAATTCATGCAGACAAACGGTCTTGATATCCGGGAAAAGCAATTTCAGAAACCCACACGCCAGCCGCTGTACCGCACGAGTATCACGCAAATCCCCGGTTGAATCAGTATGGTCTTTGACAAATGCCATGTGTTCTTGACAGCTTCGCAAGGCATATAACACTTCGCCAAAATAGTCGGCCCGAAGTGCAAAACATTGGCAAAGTGATGAGGATTCAATCCTCGGTAACTCCCATCCCTGAACCAGTCCATGGAATCGGTCAAGCAAGGCTGTTGCTCCTTGTCCATTGAGCCAACCGGGTAATTCTTGAAAATAATTTGTATCTCTCGGCTGACCATCTTCAATAGGAATATTTCCAAGGAGGACAAATCCGGCATCCGAAGAACCGTGAAAACCCATCACCCGGAATTCTCCCGACTCAAGATATCCCTTGAGAGCGCCAACAATTTCGTCTTCGTCCTTTAACTTTATGGTCTGTATTTCATCTAAAACAATAGCATCATAACGAGAAATAATTCCGGTTTGGTGCCGAGTCATGTCATAGAACAACTGGGCGCGGGTTACAACTCCGCCGCTTATCAACCATGCATGACGGGATAATTGACTGAAAATATATGACTTTCCTGTTCCTTTAGGTGCAAGTTCAATGGTGTTGACACGTGGTTCGACTAGGGGAATCAGCCTGGTCAACAAAAGCATTTTTTGTTTTACTGAATACTTATCTTCGTCATACCCCATGCACCTAGTAAGCAGTTCGAGCCATTCGGTAGAAGAAAATTGCTGTCGTTGGTTAAGGAAATAATTTAGGTCAATGCTCGCCGCTTGCATTGGTTTAAATGCTGTCATTACCACTTCAAAGCGATCATCCTTGCCTTTTTGGGGAAGCCATTTAAGAGTTCCGCTTCCCCAAACATTACCGAACAACAAAAGGGAATTTTCCTCCACAATTGTCTCCAGTACCCGACCGGTAATATCGAGAGAAGGGATTCGAAGCTGTAGGTCACCTTTGGTAGGGTGCACTTTTACACTATAGGCATCTAGTATCTTTAATTGATTCCCTGTGGTCAGTTCGTACATCAATGATTCTTTCTGTTTCTTGTCCGGAAGATAACGGGCAATAAAATTTCTGACGCCTTCACCATCAACACCACCACTACTGTCGCGGTAACGGCTAACAAGCCAATCAAATACAAAAGCGGGAATCACACGTCCAGAAAGGCCAACACTTGCCGCAATACCTTTGTGCACACAAACATCTGGAAAACAATTTTCGATTTTTGAGTCTAAATTTTTTTTATTCATTTCAGACCTCAAATTCATCGTCAAACTCATTGACCATCGCGCCTTTAGTTTCAACCTTTGACAATACTTTTACTTTTTCTTTTCCCTGGCGATGGGTAAAAGTGCAAAACCCTTTAAATTCAAGCATGGTTTCATTTACTGTCGCGGCATTGAAAGAGGCGTTGATCCTGCCTATCTGTTTCTGTGCTATTCGCACAGGAAAAGTTGTTATAATTCCGAGACCATCTATTGAAACCTCGACGATTGATATCGGATAGCTATTCAGGTTCGATATCGTCACCATTAACTGGTTCTCCCTCCGCTTGCGGAAGATCTCCCCCTCAATGGTTATAATCGGGGCCTGAGTAGGCTCAGGCTTCTGGAAGGTCAAAGAAAACCAAGGTACTGCAACTTCCTGCGGCGTACACCCGCCATGAGACGCCCCCTTGGGGCGTTTTCCAAAGCATCCATATCCGGCAGGTATCGCCATTTCTTCGTTCAGCCCAAACAGTCCAGCTTTTAACCACCAGATATCGTTCCCGTGGGTTTTATCAGCAGTCGGGGTAATATCGGAAGAAAACATGCTTCGAGTTTTCATTCTTTTAGTAGTGGATGGAATACTGAATATCGTTACACTCTGCGGAAGCTCAGTGTAACCATGGTCACTGCATACCGCGACCAGTAAGTTTGTGTTGTACCGCTCCTTGATAAATTTAACTGCTTCCACAATAGCCCCAGCCTGTTTTTTAAGGTGTATGGAATATTTTTTCCCTCGCACATAGGGACTAAGACCACTATGCAAATATTCCCGATCAAGTTGATTATCTAAAAAGAGATAGGCTTTCGCTTGTTCCTGCACTAACTCGTCAAGTGTGGCATCCTTATCGGTTGCCGAACGTATTTCGTTTTCAGCAAGGCCAAGTGAATCTTGTAATAATTTACGATAAAATAAAGCGTCGGGACGTTCCGGCAGAATTTGTGAATTCATCAAGCCACAGACAAGGGTCGGCTTTGCAATAAAAGTTTCAGTCGGAAGAAAAGTCAGATATGGAATGACATCAGCTTCCGGGTAGGCGCCGGAAAGTTCCAGGGCGGGCAAAAATTCGTCTTGGGCATTCAGGTAATCCAACCCGTCAAACACATATAGCAAAACAGGTCCATCAGCTAATCTCGATTTCAACTGATAAATTTGTGGGTATGCCATTCCGGTCCCATTGATTAACAAACCCGGATAATTTTTTTTCATCCAGTGCTCAAATTTCTCCACATAGGGGCCGGTCAACTCCAATTTATTGAGTAAAGCACAGGAACGATAAAAAGGGAGGTATTCATCCCTCATCCACTCTTGGATTATCTCAACAGGGGCAGTATCAGGGACAAAGGAAGGATTTTGGAAGGGGACGAGTTGGCGAGCCAGGGTGACGGCTTCATTGAACTCGTGGAATTGAGCTATTTTTTCAGAAACGTCTTGTTCAAGCGCGATCCCTTGGTGAAGATAGGATTGGAGTTTTTGTAATAGAAATCCCCTTTCGGCATCAAGTCGTCCGGTCATGACTGATAGTGCGTCTTGCGGGGATCGTTTCCATTCTTCTTCAAGGAATGTTCGTATAAAAACAGCAACCCCTTCCGGTAGCTTGACATGTAAATTCATTGTGGGAATACACTTCTTTCGCCCCGGCAATAAATTGAGAGTGTACCAAATATCGTCATGCTGGAACCATTCGGCAATTCGGTTTGGTGGGTATTGATGAACAGCTTGTTCCCATATAACAAATTTTGCCCTTAGGAACGGAGCATGGCCAAGCCAACGAAATAGATCAGCCTTTTCTGGATGGCGCTTGCCCCAAAGTTGAATCTGGTCGAAAAGAAGCGTCCGGGCCAAAGGATGCAAACACTGTTCGTCATGCGTTACAAGCCAATTAAACAGTTCAGCCATGTCGCCATCGTCTAGTAGTTCATTAGATTTCCAGACCGACCCGAGCAATATTCGTTTGAGCCATACAGACATATGCTCGTTGGGAATAATTTCCTCGGGAGTGGCCTTATCCAACAATCCAAGCTCGATGATCCATTCAGGATGTCGAATAAGAGGGGCGGCTATCGTGGTGTAATTAAAAAGCTTACTCAATTCTGCGATAGGATCAAATTTGATAATCTGACACCCAAATTGCTTGGCCGGAGCATCAAACCAATGGAAAAGAGCTGGATTTCTCACTACGATATTTGTTGGTGTTTCTTTTTTGGAAGTCTTAAGTCGGTTAAGGGCCTCCTCGTAATGAATATCCTCCTCAACGATAAAATCAGCTTCACAAGTCGGGTGAAGGCCAAATTGATCGTAAATAATTGTTGTCATCAGGAAACCGTACTAAAAAAATGTTTCCGCAGAAAGCGATACAGAATTACCGTTTTTTCCTTCTCATCCAGACTTCTCCCTATCTGATCAACAGTCGTGTTAAGCATATTTTCCAATGCTTGGCCGTTGGGGCTTAACTCCTCCAATACCTCTATAATACGTCTTTTGTTCTCCCCCTTGATGCTGTGAGTGACGCAGACTTGATTTGGCCTGATATCCGGTGGTGGATCAGTCGGACTTGGAACAGGGAAAGATGGAACAAAGGTTTCGATATACTCTTTCGCTGCGCCCAGCTTGGCATTGAATTTAATGATCATATCATCGAACCAAGAGGGTATTTGTAAGCCAGTCAATTTTTCCGCCAACTTTAAGAGGGGGTTTTCATCCAACTTTACAGGAGTATTTGCATCGATTAGAGGATTCTCTCTGCAGAAATTGGCTAACACTCCAGGATCCCCATGATGGACAAAGTTCTTTTTTTCATCTGGAAGGTTCAGAAACCATTTATGAAGGGAAAGAGTGCTATTTTCTTGATTCTGATCTTCAAATACCATATGGCATTCATCCAAAATTCGTTTTTGCAGTTTAACTAACAATCCCTCAAACTCTGTCTTTATTCCATCTATTAACTTTTCAACGTCCGCTTGCTTCACCTTTTTCTCAGCATCGAAGACATGTTCAAAAGTATCTTTCAATAGTATTTGTTCTGTGTCTGGCTCCAACTCGGCAAGCGGTTTAAAAATGTAATCCCGAATCACATCAGCTTCGTCTGAAACAAAGGATGTAATCTGAGCATGTTTAGGTTGGGCGCGCCACCAGGCGCCAAGAGCCATGCCAACTTTTTTTACCCGTTCAAGTGCAGGATCTGCTGGCAACAAGGTCACATTATAAACTTTGGCCAACCCGGCTATTACAGCAATCTGGTTCGAGCTGACATCAACATAGGCCAATTTATACCTTTCAGGGGCAGTAAAGACCTTTTCCAGGGTATCGCTCTCGATGGTTGTAATCTTCTCCACTTGTTTTGGTGTCCTTTGGAACTCAAAGGAAATATTGCCCATGGCCAATTCATGATGAGCGGCAGTAGCAAAAAAAATTGGCATAACGCGACATTTAAGACCATACGGCGGACGGCGTAATCGAGTAACAAGGTTTTTCATTTCCACGGGCCGCTGCCGGGCATTTTTTAGGAAATCAGAGATAACAAACCAGACCTTGTTGGCACCCAAATGTGTATTTTCGTCAGGTTGGCTGATCTCGATATCCCCGGTCTGATTCTTGCGTAGGATGCCGTTGGTCTTTAGAAGCAAATTAATGACATGTTGAGGCGCAGCGGCTGTTTCTTTCCACAAAGTCTCAGCAGCGTTGTTAGCTGTGAGCTTCAACACGACGTCTCGACAGTTATTCCTATACCCCCAGTTGCCGGCAAAATCATCTTGCGCCAGCTTTGGATCTCCAATCTGAGGGCAATATGGGAAGACCTCTCTCATGACGACAGTGGCCAATTTCTTCAATTCTCTGTTATGTTGTATATTGCAAAATTTTCCTTGCCAAAAGTAATCCAGGTTCTGTTTTTCAGGCGTGAGAAGCTCGCTGATTAATTGTAAAAGCTGGGCATGTTTGTCATCTGACCATATGCGCCATTCTTCATACAATTCTCCTCCTTCACCATAAAGACTAGCTTCATTCTTCTTTAGGTATGTGAGTGCTTGGTGCTCCAACAATAAGCGTGTAAGTTGCAATGGCTCTTTTGGGATGGCGAGTACTATTTGCTGATATTGTTTGTCCGCCAATGTTGTTCTGGCAATTGTTTTTGCCTCTTCAATTTCGCTTGAACTCTCACATAATACAGCCAAGATAATGCCATCATCATGCCTCTCTTTGCCAATATTTTTAGTAAGATTGTCAAGCGATTCTCGTAGTTGGTACATGCTGACCGGCTCAACAATAAGGCTCCGGGAGACGCCAAATTCATCTCCATAATCAGTGGCTTCGCGTGGTTCAGTGCCCGGCAAGTTTACCCAAAGAGACTTCAAGTATGGCGTGGATTTTTGACCAAGTTTTTCCGGAGTTTCTTCAATTAGTTTTCTTATTTTATCAAGGATAGGTATTGTTGCCCCATTGACGGCTGGCCGATATGAGCCGTCCGATTGCAACCGCATCAGAATATGGTTCTCACTTTGAAGATCTGAAAGTCTAGCCAGCTCTGCTCGGAAAAAATCACGTTGTTCGTGTGAGATATTCAATGAATAAATAAGAATATCTTCTGTAGCCTTAAATCGGGTAGGGGTAGTGACTCGGAACACCGAGACTGTCTTTAAGATACGCAGGCCTATTTCGTCATTGATTTTCAGACGGGTTTTTAGATGTTCAAAATCCCTAAAGATGGAAGCAGTACGCTCTTGTTGCCGGATGTCATGAGCGAAATACTCCCACAGTTGGTCGACGGTAAACATCGGCGGACAGGTGGTTGTCAAGTCCAAAGAGGCTTTATCCAAAAAACGTTTGAAACTTCCTGGTTCATCCTCGCACAGACAGGTAAAGAGGGTCCGGTTATTTTGTGCAACTTTCTCGGAGATGGCGGGCAGGCTGTAAACTGCCATTGGGTGTAGGGGGTAAGTACCATGAACAACCGTTGATTTTAACTCCTCTCGAGTAAAGCCAACGAAGTAGTTCAATCTTGCGGTTTCTTGTACAAGGCTGTCAAGATAGTGCCCAAACGTTGTGATCAAGTCTGCCCAGCCTGGTGATTGTTCATCAGCAATGATAACTCCATCGATCAGCTGGAAGGTTTCAATATCTGTACTTTTTAAAATATATTGCTTAAAGCGGCCCTCAATTTTTCTCAAATCTTCCTCCAGTTTCTGATGACTGGAAGCCAAAGCGATTCTGGAAATGTCGTGATATTCCTTTAACGAACGATGACAGAATAGATAAAGATGAATCTGATTCATCGCACTGGCATTGCACGACTCGGCAAAAGCTTGAAGATCAAGGCCTTCTTTTCCGGTGGGGTCCTTGACAACTTCCTCCATTTTATTGCCAAACTCGTCCCAAAAAACTGCTATCCCGCTGTAACCGTGACGATCTCTGAGTTCCTTGACGATGCTTTCATACAAACTGACAGGGTCAAGCATGGTTAGAAAGTCGAATTGCGCCCCGCTGGTGGCTGAAGGATAAATTTCACGAAACAGATCGAAAAACTTCTTCTGATATTCTGCAAGACGAGTTTTTAGCTCTCCAACGGTATGCCCCCGCTCTTCGACTTTTTGTTTAAGGATGACAAAGCTGTCTTTATAGTTTTCTTCCAAATCATCAATGCGTTTGATTGCCGCGTCAAAAGCAGTTGGTGGCAATAATGAATCAAGATTTCCAGCCGTCAAGGCGCGACGTAAACCCATCATAAGACTATCTGCTATATTGCCTTCGTTGCCATAAAGACTGACAATGAGATATGGGGCAGGTACTTCTTGGCGGTATTGCTTCAAAACTGCTCTGGTGTCCGGGTCCAGTTTTTCCATGACCAATTGCAACTCTTGAGTTGCCGCGGGCCGCATGAAGAAATTAAGCAGAACTAAGGCTAAATGGCTTTTACCTGTGCCATATGTCCCCATAACAATTCTAGACCGTGAATCCGGAGTTGTCGGATGAAGTTTTTTTGCAAAATCAAGTATAATTTCACGTGCGACCTCTGTAGGAATATAACCTGCAACCTTACCCAGGTTGTCACGGTCGTTCCGAAGATTGACTGCCGCCTTGAACCCAGGCGAAATCTTGATGAATTCAGTAAGGTTTCGTATCATTATAACAGTCCCTAATTTATGCAGGTGCCCAGATAGTGCCCCGGCTGTTTTCGTCGATTGATCTGATTTCGGCCAAATTTTCTTGACAGTATAAGATGATTACAATCCCATTCGCCGATTCTGTTCGTAATATATAACGTAGAAAATCTAACCTTTCAGCAGGGGGCCACTTACTGTAAAATGGTTCAAGATTAGAGACAACTATTGGTGTTAAAAGAGATAAACTACGAAGTTCCACCTGGACTCCGCCCCAAGTCAAAAATGTTTCTAACACTCCTTGATACCGAGCTGCAAAATCAATCGATTTTCCTTCCACAAGACCTGCAAAGTCTTCAATTAATGTATCAGGGAAAAGGCCAGGGAGAGAAGGGATGATAAGCATGACCGGATAGCGGTGATCTTTGCATCGATGCCATTTCTCTATAAAAAGGTTGCGTAGTTGCATTGTATTCTTTCCTATGAAAACAGCGGTAAATCAGCCTGCATTTTTCCAAGCTCAAGGACCTCAGCTTTACCCTTCTCCAGCGCACTGGAGGGAGATTCACCATCAAGTTCATAATAGTGAGCGCTTATTAGTGTTAAGGGAGGCAAATCCATGATGGAAACCGAATTGAGTCCGGCAGTATGGCTGACCCACCCCACTTGCTTGTTGTACTTGTCTCCAATTTGGATAAGAATTTCATCAAGAGATGTCCGATCAAGCCTAAAAATCCTGCCGATACCCCAAGCTCCCAGAAGTTTTTCAAGATGCACGGATTGTCTTTGCTGTTGCCTTGCCCAATCCAGCAAACCATAGGCTACAATGGCCGCAGGGGGTAATCGGTGGCCAGGTGCCTGCCGGCAAAAGCGGCTGCCTTCTTGAAGGGCGAAAAATCCGAATTCGTTACCAAGGCGCGTGCCGTCAAAGGCCTGTTTCAAGGGCGAGAATACGAGTTTATCAAAAATGCTGTCAGTCATGGGCTTTTCGTGGCCTCGATCCCACCAGGCCCGTAACTCCTTCTCCAGCATGCCCCGATCAAAAATATCACTTGTAAATTCATTGCAGTAAAAGGCATAAAACCAGGCAGGACTATTTTGGCGCGCAAGATTATAGTGCAGAGCCCACCAGATGCCGTCATCATCCATGTCCGGGTCGTGGTGCTTGATGAGATTACCTAACGGGGTTAAAATAAATTGTTTTTTTTTCTTAATTATAACCCCAGCCGCTTCAGCCCAGGCCCTTGCTGCGCCAACTTTCAATTTTCCCACCCGCAGGATTGTTTGGGCCTGTTCCACGGCGCTTGGCAAGAACAGATTAGGGTGATTGGGAATTTTTTTGATGATCAGGCGAAGCCATGCTTCCTCGAAACCGAATTCAAATTTAGCCATGCGACGTTACTTTCCTTTCTTCATTAGTGACTCAACCGCTGGACACCTATGCCTAACGCAATCTAAACAGCTCACACACTTGTTTGCATCTATAGAAAAATCTTCATTCATGACAGTGATTGCTTTCAATTGACACTTAGCGCTACATGCCCCGCACTGGATACATGATTGTAATTTCCTAAGTTGTTTTTCAACCCGCTGTTGAAAAATTCGTTTTCCTTTTTCAAGTAGATAATTAATGCGAATGGCTCTATCTTCGAACCCAACTTCCACACTTGCTAGCATTTCATTTGTCCGATGGTCATGAATGAGAAATGTCTCTGAATGGTCGTTGCTCCTGATCTGCGTCTGTGGTCCTAATGGACGGAAAAAGTGCCCGACTTTCCGGGGATCTCCACTTAGCACCTGATACGAAATAGCTGTATCAGATAACAAACAGGGGGCGGACTCAATGGAAGCTTTGTAATGATCGAGACCACGCCCTCCCGCTCTGCACCTCCAACCATTGGCAGCGAAATTTTCAGGATTTGGATGTCCCATCCGTTCCCCTTGTTCCAACAAGAAAGTTTGCCAGCGTTGGTATTGCCGGGGATAACGGTATTGAGTCATTTTATAAGACCAATCGCTATTAAACGGGCAGTAAAGGCATCCAACCCGCCGGAATCCTTTAGTGTAAGCTTTGTTGAAATTTAAACCATGAAATAATAGGTATATCCAAACGGCTAAATCAGACCATTCAATTATAGGGCTTGCCAGAATTTCATTTGCAACTTTATGTTTATTGGTAATTCTTTGATATTTAGACCGGCGAACCGACTCAGATTTTCGCACTCCATCAAAGGTAAGCACCCCTTGGTCAGGGCTCAGGCTGTTAATAATTTTTGCCAAAGGGTTGGTCTTATGGGTTGAGCAGCACCAGCGCAGGATGCGGCTTGGAGGTCCAATGGATTCAGCTGTCTGAAAAAAATCGAGCTGTGATCGACTTATGATGAATGGGGTCAACGGGTGTTCCTGCTGGAATTCCTGGAGATACTGATAAGTGTCTGGAAATTCGATAGTGGTATCGGCAAAAACATGCAAAACATCACTCCGGCCTAAGGCATTCATCACCAAATGCGAAGCCACTGTTGAATCTTTCCCCCCGGAAAAGGAAACCAGAACGGGTCGCCCATTGTGTACCCGGACAGTTTCGCGGATAAAATGCTCGGCCTCATACTGCATTTGTTCCACATAGGCCCTATTCGCTTTTTGAAATACGGCAAATGTTTGATCCCGAGGACGATGAGAGGGAGATCCTTTCGGCGCAGGGCAAGATTTAACATCTGCGGTTGTGGCAGATAAGCGAAACAGCGTAGCCCCATTTCCATAGTATGTATAATTCACCGGTGTTACCCAGGTCTCAAGCTCATGTAAAAAACTGTGTAATTCAGGGGTGACTCGCTTCTTCAGATAGTTGATTTCCGGACGGAAGACCGGCACAAGAGCCGCCGTCGAAAGATCCCGGCCAACCGATCCGCAGGCGTGGCAGAGCTTCCCCAGTAGTGGAACATGGCAGGAGTCGCACCAAAAGGCCCTAGAATGATCGGATGCACTCATAGCCGGATCTTACCCCTGTCTTTCTTTTTGATGGTAATGGAAGACGATGCGGTATTGTCATCATCACCAGAAACAAAAACTGGTTCGGTCTTACCAGTGATTACCCCATGAAATACGGCAGGGGTAAGTTCGGCGAAATAATCATCAATTTTTTTCAACATAATGACAATAAATAAATTCCGGATAGAAAGGTCTGACAACAAAGAAACCAGATCGCCTTGAAGAAAAATTGCAGAGCCATTTTGTACAAAAAAAGGAGAGCTTAAAAAGCTAGTCATTGGCTTATCGGCAGCAGTATTTTTGATCACACTATCCTCTATTTCACCAATCCGGCTGATGATGGAGGAATCTATTTCGACAATAAGCCCCCTTTTTTTTCTGCTCAGGTAAAAACTGAAAAATCTTTCTTTGAGTGTCGGCAGATAAAATGAGCCATTTTCATCCATTCCCCGGACAAATACGAGGGCTAAGACAAATTTGTATGAGTAGTTATTGTTGCCGACAAGGTAGCGAGCAAATTCGGCCAAGGGCTTCGGAAGTTGCTCAATCAAACTCTGGTAGGTGCGTTGACGCCACCTCTCCGGGCGATCATAAAATCCTTCTCCGACACTAACAAATCGAGTTGCCGTGCCGAGAGACGCCGAAATGTTAAATTCTGAGAATTCAAGGCCAAGCTGTTGATTGATCTCTGCTCTTCGCAACGGGCGGTCACTCGCATCAAGAAGTTCTTCGATGGCAGTGGAAACTGATCGATACCCACCCATTCCCCAAGATTTTAGTCCATAGGTCCCCCTGTTTGTTATTTCTACTGTATCAAAGCGCATTAACGCCGCGTGAACGTTATGGTCTGAAATATCCGAATGCGTTATGTTTTCTTTTTGAATGATTGGCGTAATTTCACTGAAATGCATGGGCTTGCCATTTCGTTCAAGCACATGAATAATGATGTCTTCCAACTTGACACCATAGCGAGGCAGCCATGTGTCTCTTGGCATAATCAGATCATTATGAATTACGTACTTGCCATTCGTGCGTCTAATCAACCTTTCAATATAGGCCTGATGGAAAGTTTGTACTGGCTTGACAACACAATTCTCCTGGCAATGTTTGGCGAGATTGCTTGAAGCAACTCGAATATGGAATGATTCATGTTCTTCAAAATCCAAGGATAATAATTTTTCGAATGGTTTTTCGCATGTGAGACACTCGCACTCGACCATTACTAAATCCTCAGCACCTGCAAACAATTGGTTCGGCTTCAAAAGTGAGAGCAATTGTCCAAGTGCTGGAGGGTTGGGGGGGGAGAGCCAGCCATATTTTTCTTGCAGAGCAGTGGACAACCCTCCGAGGGTGATGATGCCGCCGCCGATTGTCACAACAGTGTCAATACTTTCCCTAAACCCTTTTAACAAATCTATATTAGTTTTAATTTTTAGAGTTGCATACCCCTTTTTTAAAATTTGCCGAGCTCTTTCCCTGGTGATGGCAAGTTGTTCACCTAACTGCTCAAGGGTTGGTATTTTTTCTGTTTGAAAACACAGCCTCTTGCTCACAAGTTCCTGACTTTTCTTTTGTAGACAATGGTGAGTAAAGCTTTCTACCATAGCTGCATAGCTTGAAAAATCAAGCTTATCCGCAAGACTCCCCGACTGGTTATTCCCTTGAATAACAATTTTCTTTATGACATCTTGGATTTCGTTGAAACATTTTCGGCCAAAGTTTTTTTCTTTGAGGAGAGTTGCCCCTGGAATAAACATTATTTCACCAATTGTTTTATATCCAAGACGATGAAGTACCGAGGCTGCTCTAACAGATAGAACGATGTCAGCTAATCGCATTTCTACTTGAAATCCTTCATGCAACTCGTTTACGGATATACAGTCAAGTAGCTTTGAGCTAAATATTGGCAATAGCCGCAGGGATTCTTCGGAGGGCGGAAGCTTTAAAATATCAGCCACAGGGGGAGCCAGTGGTCGAAGAGGTAGGGCAGGAGGAAATCCTCCTGCCCGCATTTTGTTTTGAAATTCGATTATCTCCGTAACTGTATGTTTCCCACAGTTTTTAAAATTTAATAGTGCCGTGTGATCCAAAGAGAGCAAGTCCTCAAGGGATGCACAATTATTCAGTAAGACATTGGTGGCGCGAACTGATAATGATGAACTACCAATAAGATCGGTCCATGATCCTGGTGCAGATTCATCGTAAGAGACAAGAGGCATACTATTATACGACGGGTCGTCAGTTGGCAACGCATCGACAGATAGTGGATCGAAGAGGCAAGATTCATTTTCTGGGGAAGGATCCAGAGATGTATGGAGCGAAGAGCTGCTTTGATTTAGGGGCTGGTTTTTTTTTCGCGAGGAAGATGTCAAGACAATATGTCTTATTTTTTCTAACATCCGATCCATTTGTGGCCGTTTTCGCCAAATATCTTGGTCTTTATGCAGCTTCAAAACTTGAGAAAGAATCCCGGAACTGTAATCAATTTGGCAACATTCAATGAGAAAATTCAAGATTTGAAATAATTCATTGTAGGAAAAACATAATTCTTTGTAATGATCATTACAAAAAGATGTGATTGGTTGCCCTGATTCTATGGCAATCGGAATTAGTTGCTGTATTGCTGGGAACGCCATAATTTCATCAAAGGCTTTATTCGTGTTAATTTCTGGGCTGCTTTTTTCTATTTCTAAAACCAATGCCTGATCACATGGCATTTTAAACCATGGAAGTACTTTGGCTGGCAAGGGCTGAAGAGTTACTTCGCCCATAGATTTTACCCCCTGGCCATACCGCACAAGACGGACGGAGTTGTAGTCGTTCCGGCTGACATTGTAAACATTGCCGCTGTAGCAGTTGACGACCCACGCGTAGTTGGAATCGAAGGAATACGGCGACGAAGACCAACAAAGTGATCGAGGAGTATTTGGAAATGCTCTATTGTCAATTGCTTGATTGTCTTGGCTCCTATCAATAAGCGTCTTCAGTTCATCAATATCTGGCAGCCGCCAGTCATCACACCCAGCAAAGGTAGAGTTATGGCGGAGTTTATTTGCGCCATCCCAAGTGAAGTTTCTGGCCTCTCCGTGGCAGCTTTTCCCATCCCAAATCTGGCCCATAACGCAACGCATCCACATCAGGCCGGTGCGTGTATCTGTAACCGTGCCATCGCAGTTGTCGATGTAATGGCCAATAAGATTCTTTGTTTCTTCGCTGCTCATCAGCGTTTCATAAGTTTATAGATACAGGGGTAGGATCTGTTTGGAAAACATCACAGGGATGAGCTTGACCTTGGGTATAGGAATAAGGTTTGTATTTTACCACTGCAATTCCTTGTACTGAAGTGAAGTTAAGCGGTCATACTCTTTTTGTCCGTTGTAAAATTACAATAAACAAAGTTGTCCCCAGACAAGGGGGCGTCTCCCTTAATCATGTTTTGGAGTCAAACAGCCTCTTTAAGCTTCTCCGCAATCCAAACTTTAACAAGGGCCTGCCTTGTTATTCCAAGTCTTTTGGATTGTTTGTCGAGCCTTTCTACTACCCAGGCCGGGAAGTCTATATTGACTCTTTTAGGCTCTTGATTGACCCGTCGGGCTTGTGAAAAGTCAAGATCATCCGTCATGTCCTCGCCGGCTTCAAATTTTTTGTCAAATTCTTTAGCTTTCATAGTATTGAACCTCCTTTTCCCTGGAACGCCTGGCAGAAATAATTCTTATAGTATCATCCCGGTAAGTAATAATAGCCGACCAGTGTTTGTTGCCGATTTTCCCAATTACCAGACAACGGCTTTCATCCTCAACTGTTTTAGCCGGGATTTCCAGCAAGTCCAAATCATCCCACAGGGTTTGAACCTCATAAAAATTTATCCCGTGCTTTAGCTTATTGGACTCACTCTTTTTTTCGTCAAATCTAAATTCCATACTATATGTATATGCCTTTTGCATTTTAATGCAATATTAAATATACCATTTTTATCCTTTCCAGGCTTGCAAAACCATTTTTTGCTTTTCGCCGGCAAGGACCCGCGTATAAATTTCCGTTGTGGCGGTTGAAGAATGGCCCATGAGATCGGCCAGAATATGGAGGGGCAAAGGATTTTCGCTTGTGACCATTGCAATTCCGAAAGCCATGTCGGAGGCCTTTAGGTGTGGCTTGGAGGCCGCTGATCCCGGCACGATCCATAACCTTTTTTATCATTCTCCAGGCGGATGTCCTGCTCATTTTCCAAAAGGGCTGAGCATTATTCCTTTGCTGCCGGCGCCGAAGATCAAACACTAAATCAAAAAAAATCACCCACGTTGGAAGGCACGGGAACAGAGCGGAATTGGGGCTTTTTCTCCCGCCCCTGTTTATCGCGTTTTCTTTTTTTGAGGGTCCTGATAATGATCGCCTGCTCTTGCATGGAGATTTGCCGCGGGGTAAGCTCCAGAGCTTCAGAAAGCCGACAGCCGGTGTAATGAAGGACAGAGCAGAAAACCCGATTCTCTCTGGTCTCGACTTTGGAGGCATCGAGGAAAAGCTTGCGCTCCGTGTCGGTAAGATTAAGCCGCTTGCCCTTTTCATCAAAAAGGGACATTTCGGGGAAAAATTAGCCATAATATCACCTGAAACAATTCGGATATTCGGTTTCCACTGCAAATCCCCTACGTAATAGCAACAGTAGTAAGACTAACCAGAGGGCAGTTTGACTATTTTAGATGTTCGGATTGGCAATCTTAGGGGTAGAACGATGCAAATCACTGGCGGCAAAATGAAGCGCGACAAAGGAGCGGGTTTTTTTGCCGGCTGAGTGCATTTTCCTCGTTAGGTTTCAATGAGCTGGCGGATTTCGTCTGGCATCTTTCGCGCGACAAGTTGCAGAATTTCGTTGATTTTGGTTGCCACAAACATATTCTTGCCCTTGAATTTGTGCATTATCCCGATAAGCTGCCCACTATCACTAATTGGGCGATTTGATGCGCTCGTGCCACTAAACATTTCGCACCCCAAACAAAAATAACAATTCCACCATCAATATAAACTTCAAAGTGCAAGAACTGGTTCTCTTGAAGTTAGCACTATAGTCGATATGATAGGGTCCATTGGACCAGCTGCAGCTACTATTTCGCCATATCTTCCTGAAATGGTACAATATGTGGCAACTTTATCAGAAATCTCACAAATTCATTTCCGCCGCTGTTAATTTCTTTACAGAAAGAGGAACTCCAGTATCAATTAACATTGATAATTCGCCAGGCGCAGTAAACATTGTCAATTTTTCTTTAGACGGTTTTTTTTACATAAACTTGTTCGCAAAAAAAGAGAACAAACCATTTGACATAAGGCCTAAACACCATTATAGTGTTCTCAGTATTTTGTGAATAATGTGATTTTACATAAAATAAATATCAAGGAGGGAGCAAATGGATTCGCGGTTCGGGAAGCTGATTAATGATGGGCGGAGGGCGAAGAGGATAACTCTTCGAAAGCTCGGTCAGCTAGTTGGGGTGTCACCGAGCTATCTTTCTGAAATTGAAAACGGGATAAAACAACCACCAAAAGACAAAACAACCATTGAGAATTTATCGTTAGTTTTGAATATTGCTCTTGATAAGTTGATTAATGCAGCCACTGCAGACAGGGCGGTAGGAAAGGCTACAGGGTTTATAACATCAATCTTCGGAGAAAATAACGATTTGGCTTATAGCCTGTATCGAGCAACAGAAAACCATCCTGAAGACAAGCTGCAAGAATTACGTGAGAAACTCAAAAAAACCATTGTTGAATGGGAGGTTAATATTGACCATGACAAATAAGGTGCCACTTGTAAAGCCAAAGAGCAAGGCGCAAATCGAATTAGACATACATTTCCTCCTGTTGAAATTACAACCGGCAGCTTTTAGGGACAATTCGGAAATAGATATAGAAACAATCTTTGAGATAGATTTGCCGGATATAATACCTGGCCTAAAAACAGGATATATCGACTTAAGTCACCTTGGGACAAATGTCATGGGATTTACTGATGCTAAAGAAAAAGTAAGTTTTGTACATAAAGAATTGGCTGATGCTACTGACACAGTATCAATAAGAAGGTTTAGAGCAACTGTTGCTCACGAAGTATCGCATTGCCTTTATCATTTACCAGCCCTAAGTTCTTTTAAATCTTTTTCTTCAACCTTCGGTACTGAGTTATACAGAGTTGATAGAAGAAAGATTAAGCCATACCTTGATCCAGAATGGCAAGCGTGGAAATATGCAGGAGCTCTTTTGATGCCCAAAGAAAGAATTTTGAAACTGATAGGGGAAGGATGTGACGAATACGATATTGCGGATATTTTTAACGTGAACCCAGCATTTGTGAAAGCACGAATGGGCGCACTAAAATAATAAGGCTGCCTAATCCACGGAAGATCGGCAGCCCTTGGCAAAAAAGCCAAACACAAATAATTTGTGTACCCAATATTCAAATTAGCTGTGTTTGGTCTGCTTGTCAAGAGAGGTCTTCCATAAGGAGGTGATTTTTTTGACGCAAAAAAAACGTATCCCAAAGCAGACCACTGGTAAAGGTATTCGGTTTGTTAAGAGTTTTCGCCATTGGCGAAGCGGGAAAATTATCCGAGCCGAAGATTATGGCAAAACTGCATTTGTCTTCTTCGTGTAAAACTGGATAAAACGAGTGGGGGCAGGTTTAGCCTGTCTCCACTTCAAATTTAACCTCTTAACAAGGATGAATACTATGAAAAAAGCACAACCATATAGAGTACGTGATGCAAAAGACGGAAGATTTGTTCCTAAAGGCACCGAAAAACGACGACCCGCAACCACTGTAAAAGAAAAAATTAAGAAAAAATAATTTATCTTTTCAAACCGATTCCACAGAGCAGAATTTTGTTATTCTGCTCTGTGGTAATAAATTCCTTTACCGCATAAAAATCTCAGTTTATGTGAAAATTAATTTCCTAAGTTTTTAATATTCTTACTTTAAAAAATAATCGGTTTAATTTTCTCTTTCCCTTTTATTCCCAAGCATTCCCACCAAATCCCGGTCAAAATTAATTATCTCATTATTTGTAAGCGTAGAGCTCGATTCGAGCCTAAACACTGCTCCGTCGCTCACTCATCCCGCGAGGACACGGTGGATTTGCTTTGTCGCCTTCAGGATAAATTGCTTTATCGATTCGATACTCTATCAGGATGTTTACATTGGGGTCGTGACCAAAAGCATTGTATGTTGAGTGATTGGCCGCTATTCCCACAAAGTTTAAGGGGGAGCTTGTAATTTCTCCATCGCGCTTATTTATCACACCGGACAAAAAGAATGGCAACAACCAATGCCGTGTAAATATCGTTGTAGGGTTAAACACACTCATCAAGTATATCAATATCAGATTTCCGTGTGAGAATCTGTGTGAGAAAAATAATCCAAAAGCTGCTAAAGCATAAAATATTTGCTAAAATGTGGAAAATTTATCATATATAATTTCAATGGGTTACACAACTGATGAGGTTTGTGAAGCTCAGAAGTAAATGACTCTTAATCAGCAGGTCCCCGGTTCGATCCCGGGACGGCCCACCATAAATATCAAGCCTTTAGCACTCATCAAAGCTAAAGGCTTTTTTTCTTCTTTTTTGTCCCCACTCTGTCCCCACTTTTCTACTGTAAGGGCCTTCTAAGCCGTAGGTCGCAGGTTAGAATCCTGCCGGGCGCGCCAGTAACACCAGGAGTCTTCTGGTAATTCCGCAAATACTTAACGGGAGACGGTCATGGAACGACGCTACCACATCACTCTCCCCGACAAATCACAAACAACCGTGAGCCTGGATAGTAATCTTATCCGAACTACTCGCGCTCAAACTTGATACTCTCCCAGGAAGCAAAGAGGCACATGGTCAGATCAGGAAATTACTTCAAGGCTGGATTGACAGAAATAATGACCCTGGGCCGGATAAGAACAAGTCAATGGCTGAGAAGTAAGGCGATCCTGTACTTGACGGATAAGACTTTATCCAAGAAGCATGGTGAATGGATATCGGGTGGATACCATTGCCTCCTATTTTGCCATATATCGCTCCTTTCTATGTAACATTACAGATTGGAACGACTTTTTCACTTATTGAACTGTCAAAATTCTCCAAACCGGCTCATGAAGTCGAAAGCATGAAACAGTCTCCCGTATACGGTTTAATGTCAGTAAGAGAACCTTCTGCCGGTACCTAAGAAGCAACGAGCCAGGAAATTTGAGGACTCAGCTGGCTGCTGCCCCCCCTATTCAACGAATCTTACCGTCTCCAGCGATGTTCAGGAAACATCTCAAGTTTCCTTCTGTTTTTTCTGGCTTGAGAACGCCAGTGGATATATATCTGTTGACCGGCCTCTTGCCCCTGATCACCTGCCTGAATTATAATTTCAAACTCATAATACTTTGTGATATCATTTTTGGAACTAGCTTGTGAGCTTGATAAGGAAATGGGTTTTATACTTTTTACGTATAATGGTGGTTATCAACGAGGAGCAGGAGTGCATGAGTTAGCTCCTCTCGAGTCGGAAACCGCAGATGGTGAAGTTGAAGAAAAGAATTTTTCCGAAAGAGGGTGAAAGGCACAACACCGAGAACGGTCAAAACAGAGGCAGATTGTAATCTCAAAGCTCTGGAGAGCAATCATGTTGTATCTCAGGAAGCAATCCGGAATCCTCCTGCATACCGGCGTGGCTGCGACTTTCGTTGTGGGGCTCTACGCCAGCAGTCTCCACAGCTATCTCCTGTTTCACGGATTAGTCGAGGTCATGACCATCGCCATGGCCTTCTCACTCTTCATTCTCACCTGGAACACGCGGCGGTTTCTGACCAGCGGTTGTCTGAAGATTCTCGGCATCGGTTATGGCCTCATCGCCGCGGTCGATCTCCTGCATGCCATGGCCTATAAGGGGATGGGCGTTTTCCCAGGATTTGACGCCAACCTTCCCACCCAACTCTGGATAACGGCCCGCTCCCTGCAAGCGGTCTTGCTGTGCGTGGCCCCCCTTTTTGCCAGGCGCAACGCCGACGAAAAGATCATCTTCGTAATCTGTCTTGCCGCAGTTGCGGTCGCCACGTCCCTGGTCTACGCGGGAATTTTTCCGGACTGCTTCATCGAAGGCAAGGGGTTGACCCGGTTCAAGATCGTCAGCGAATACGTCATCTGTGCCATCCTCGGTGTGGCCCTTCTGCTCTTTTTCAACACGAGGACAGCCTTCAGCACAAGAGTTTTCTCCCTCATCGCCGTCAGCATTCTCTGCACCATCGGCTCGGAACTGGCCTTTACCTCCTATTTGAGCGTCTATGGTCCCTCCAATATGGTGGGGCATTTCGCAAAGCTCGCCGCCTTTTACCTCATCTACCGCGCTGTCGTGGTGACCGGTTTCAAGGAGCCGTTTGAATTGATCTTTCGGGACCTGAAGCAAACGGAGAACGTCTTGATCCGGGAACGCGAATTCAGCCGCTGTCTGCTGGAAAGCATGGCGGACGGCGTAGTCGCCTGCGATACGGACGGTATTCTTGCCCTGTTCAACCGCACGGCCAGACAGTGGCATGGCCTGGATCCGATGAGGCTGCACCAGAAGGAGTGGGCAGGGTATTACGACCTCTTCCGGGCCGATGGGGTCACTCCCCTGCCCACCGAAGAGATCCCTCTGGCCATGGCTTTCAAGGGCGAGGAGGTCAGGGACGTCGGTATGGCCATCGTGGCAAAGGGCCAGGCCCCCCGTTCTATCCTTGCCAACGGCAGCGTGATCAGGGACGCGGACGGGCAGAAACTCGGCGCCGTAGTGATCATGCGCGACATCACCGCCTTCCGGTGTCTGGAACAGGAGCTCCGCCAGGCCAACGAAGTCCTGGAACAGCGGGTTGCGGAACGCACGGCGACATTAGAAAAGGCAGCGAGGAATCTTCAGGAAGCCCAGCGTCTCGCCCAGATCGGCAGTTGGGAGCTGGATCTTACCACCAATATGCTTACCTGGTCCGATGAAATCTATCGGATGTTTGAAATCGATCCTCAGCGATTCGGCGCTACGTATGAAGCTTTTCTGCATGCAATTCATCCTGAGGACCGTGATGCGGTTCATTTTGCCTATACCAACTCTCTCGAAACCCGAACCGCCTATGCCATCGACCACCGTCTTCTTTTTGCGGATGGCCGAATCAAATATGTCCATGAACAATGTGAAACCTTCTATGAAAATGACAAGCCTGTCCGCTCAATAGGAACGGTTCAGGACATTACTGCGCGGAAACTGGCGGAACAGGCGCTCTCCCTGCGGGAAGGGGAATATCATACCCTCCTGGACAACATCCCTGATCTGATCGTCCGCTACGATACGGAACTCAGGCGAAAGTACGTGAACCCCACCTGGGAAAAGGTCAGCGGACTTTCCCGGGATGAGGTCGTCAATGTGCCGGCCTCCGCTCTTCCTCGAGTTCCCCAACCCGTGGCGGCAGAATACGAACAGAAGCTCCGACACGTGCTCCAACGCGGCACCACCGAGACCTGCGGGTTCTTCTGGAAGAACGCCATCGGCACCGAGCTGTACCTGGAATTTGTCATCGTGCCGGAGCATGACCGGAACGGCGCTATTTGCGGCGCGCTTGCCATCGGCCGTGACCTCTCCGAACGCCGGCGGGCCGAGGAGGAGATGCGCCGCTTGAACCGTGAGCTCCGAGCCATCAGCAACTGCAACCAGGCCCTGATGAAGGCCGAGGACGAAGAGACCCTGCTGAACGATATCTGCAACATCATCTGTGACGAGGCCGGTTACCGCCTAGCCTGGGTAGGTTATGCCGAAGACGACCGGGAGAAAACCATTCGCCCCGTTGCCTGGGCCGGTTTTGACAGTAGCCATGTGGCGTCGGCTAAGCTTTCATGGTCTGAAGAGACGGAATGGGGTCGGGGACCAGCAGGGATGGCCATCCGCAGCGGGGAACCGGTCCATGTCCAGGATTACGCCACTGACCCGCGCATTGTCCCCTGGCGGGAGATTTTCCTGGCCCACGGTTACCGTTCCGGCATCGCCCTGCCGCTTAAGGATGAAAAAGCCACCGTCTTCGGTGTACTCCTCATCTACTCCGCCGAGACATACGCCGTCACCGACGAGGAGTTAAAGCTCCTGGAAGAACTCGCCGGCGACCTTGCCTTTGGCATCAACGTGCTGCACACTCGCCTGGAACGAAAACAGGCTGAAGAGAAACTCAAACAGCTCAATGAAGAGCTTGAAGAACGGGTGAAGGAACGTACCGCCGAACTGGAAGTCAAGAACGTGGAACTGGAACGGATGAACCAGCTCTTTGTGGGCCGGGAACTCCGGATGGTGGAGTTGAAGCAACGCATCCGGGAACTGGAAGGGGATAATGATACATAGACGATCCGCGGCAGGAGAACGATATTTAAAGGACCAGCGCGACTATTAACCTTGAAAATCGAGAACCTCAAGTTTGATTTTTAAGGTTAAAGTAGCCGAGAGGCGGTCAATGGTCTGCGGCCTGGAGTTCAAGATGATTGACTTAAAGGAAATAATCAGGAAGCATGAAATTGCCCGTGCGCCAGTCGGCAAGGGCAGGAGCGCTGCCCCATTCCTTGTCTTGACTCTGTCGGCGTTGGTGTTGGTTTTCGGTGTCGCTCTCTCCTCCTTCGCCCGGCAAGAGGATCCGTCCGGCGGCACAGTCTCTCTCTCCCCGCACGAGCGACAATGGCTCGACCGCCATGACGGACAGATCCGCATCGGCATCACGGTGATCCCGCCGCAGATACTGCTTGGCGATGATGGTTATAAAGGGTTGTCCATCGACTATATCCGCCTCTTGGAACGCAAGCTCGGCTGCCGTTTCGAGCTGGCCCCCTATCCGACCTGGAACGAGGTCATCCAGGCGGCCAGGGAGCGGCGGATCGACATGATTTTCGCGGCCCAGGAGACCCCGGAGCGCCTCCATTATCTCCTGTTCACCGAGCCGTACATTGAGCTGCCCAACATAATCATGGTGCGCAAGGACAAAAAAGGCGGCGCCGATCTCAAGGAGATGCAGGGCTGGAACGTCGCCGCCTCGGAAGGCAGTGCGGTGCATGAGTACCTGCGTCGGGAATTTCCCGACCTCGATCTGCGCCCCGTTGCCGACGAATTGAGCGGCCTCAGAAAGGTGTCGTTGGGAGAGGTGGACGCCATGGTGGTCGAGATTTCGCGTGCCTCCTACCACATCGAAAAGGCGGGCATTCTTAACCTGCGCGTTGCCGGCGACGCGGGGCTCCTGTATCGTTTGCGGTTTGCGGTCCGCAACGACTGGCCGGAACTCCGGGGGATTCTGGACAAAGGGCTTGCCGCTTTCACGGCCGGGGAACGGCGGGAGATCAACCGGCGCTGGATCGTCGTCGGCGACAAGAGCTTCATTGCCAGCAGGGAGTTTCTGATTTCGCTGCTCGCCGGACTGGGTGTGGTCGTACTAACGATCATTGGCGCCATTGTTTGGAGTCGCACCCTCCGGCGGACCGTCAAACAACGTACTGCGCAACTGCAGCGGGAACTGGCCGAGCGCAAGCAGACCGAGGAGGCGCTGCGCAACACTTATGAATACACGCAAAATCTCATCTCCTCGGCAAACGTGATGATTATTGGGCTTGATGCCTCGGGCGATATATGCATGTTCAATACTTTTGCGGAAAAAATCACCGGCTACACCATGGAAGAACTGGCGGGAATCGACTGGTTTGAAAAGATCGTCCCCAAGGACCGCTATGCCCAGGTGTGGGAGACCTTCCGCAACTACCGGGAAAAGAGCGGCACCATACCGCCGACTTTTGAAAATTCGATTCTGACCAAATCCGGAGAGGAGCGGATCATTTCCTGGCAGAACAGCTCCATCACCGCGCCTGGTCAGCCGATCTCCACCATCTCTTTCGGTATGGATATCACCGAGCGTAAACGGATAGAAGAAGCGTTAAGCACATCCGAAGCGGAACTGCGCGCTTTGATTAATGCCATGACTGATGTCATATTCGTGTGCAACTCAGAAGGACGATACCTGAAAATCATTGATACGAGTTCATCTCTCTCTTACAAATCGCCAAAGGAATTTTTGGGAAAGACACTCCACGATATTTTTCCTAAAGACCAGGCTGACTTTTTTCTCAACTATATTAGGCAAGCTCTTAACACGCAAGAGTCGGTCAATTTTGAATACAGTTTATCTATAGAAAATAATGAAATCTGGTTTAATGCAACTATTTCTCCAATGTCTGATGATAAGTGCTTGATGGTTGCCAGAGACATCACCGAGCGCAATCTGGCGGAGCAGGAACGCCAGGCGAATCTCAAATTACTCGAGAGCCTGGACCAGGTCAACCGGGCCATCCAGGGGACGGACCATTTCGAACAGATGATGAGTGACGTGCTTGACGTGATGCTTGCAGTCTTGGATTGCGACCGCGCCTTTCTGATGTATCCCTGTGATCCCGAGGCGGAGACATGGCAGGTACTCATGGAGCGAAACAAGCCGGAGTATCCCGGTGTCCTGAAGCTGGGGATTGAGATGCAGATGGACCCGGATGTTGCGGAGACGCTCCGTATCCTGCTGGCCGCTGACGGGCCGGTGAAATTCGGGCCTGGAACTCCGTATGCGCTGCCTGCGGATGTATCGCAACGTTTCGGGTTTAAATGTTTCATGTCCATGGCCATTCATCCCACGGGCGACAAGCCCTGGCAATTCGGAATTCACCAGTGCTCTTTCGCCCGTGAATGGACTCCCGAGGAAGAAAGGCTCCTCAAAGAGATCGGCAGGCGGCTGGCGGACGGTCTGACGAGCATGCTGATGTATCGCGATCTACAAGAGAGTGAAAGGCGCTTCAGCACACTAGTCAATCAGGCTGCCGATGCCTTTTTTGTGCATGATATGGAAGGGCGTATTCTGGAGGTCAATCGAACGGCATGCGAAAGTCTCGGCTATAGCATGGAAGAGCTTCTTGAAATGAGCGTGGCTGAAGTGGACGCTGAATTTATTACTCATGACCATGTGAAGAATTTCTGGGGCAAGCTGACACCAGAACAAGCGGTAACGGTGGAAGGAAGGCATAAACGAAAAGACGGAACAACTTTTCCGGTCGAGGTTCGCCTTGGGCTTTTGCAGCTTGAGGACCGTCAGGTGGTTCTTGCTTTGGCCCGTGACATCACGGAGCGGAAGTCGGCGGAAGAGGCCTTGAGGCAATTGAACGAAGAGCTTGAAGCGCGGGTCAATGAACGTACCTCCGAGCTGGAGAATAAAAGCCTCCAGCTATACGACAGTCGCCAGGCCTTGATGAATCTGGTGGCGGACTTAAACGAAAATACAGCCCAACTGGCGCTGGCCAACGCCAACTTGCAGGAACTGGATCGCCTCAAGTCCATGTTCATCGCTTCCATGAGCCATGAACTGCGGACTCCGCTCAACTCCATAATCGGCTTTTCCAGCATCATCCTGGACGAATGGCTGGGCACCTTGAATGAAGAGCAAAAGGGAAAACTGGCCATCGTCCTCAGGACCGGCAAACACCTGCTGACCCTGATCAACGATGTGATCGATGTTTCCAAGATCGAGGCCGGGAAGATGGAAACCACAACCGAAGAGTTCGATATTCAGGATCTTGTCGGTGAGGTCCTTGAGCTGGTGAAAAAGGAAATCGAAGATAAAGGTCTTTCCCTGGTGGTGGAGACCAGCTCGATCAATCTTCATACCGACCGGCGCCGGCTGTTTCAGTGCCTGGTAAACCTGCTCTCTAATGCCGTCAAGTTCACAGAACAGGGCTTGGTTACCGTTAAAACAACCATCCTATACGAGGTAGCTGCTCCTGCCGGCAGGGATCTTCTGCAAATCACCGTCAGCGACACCGGCATAGGCATCGCGTCGGCAGATCAACCCCGACTGTTTACCCCCTTTACCCGCATTGCCTCTCCCCTGAAAGAGCGCGTCAAAGGGACCGGTCTCGGCCTCTATCTGGTCAAAAAGATAACCGAAGAGATCCTTCAGGGGCAAGTAGGCCTGGAAAGCATTTACGGTAAAGGAAGTTCCTTTTTTCTGAAAATTCCACTCTCCACGAACAGAGAAGGAGGAAAAGATGAAAACCGTCCTGGTGGTTGAAGACAACCAAGACAATCTGGAATTGATATCCATCGCCCTCAAGAGAAGCGGTTACAAAGTATTAAGTGCTGAAACAGGGGAAATGGGAGTTGAAATGGTTATTCGGGAAAGGCCGTATTTTGTTATTATGGATATAGACCTGCCAGGCATAGACGGCTTCGAAGCGACCCGGAGGATCAGGACATCGGAAGCCAACGGCGATATACCGATTATTGCCATGACTTCATTTGCCATGAGCGGGGACAGAGATAGAATCATGGCAATCGGCTGCAACGGCTATTTTGAGAAACCGATCAATCCCCTGACAATCGTGGATGATATCCACAAAATCCTTGAGGAACTTCGCAGATGAAGATCCTGATCGTTGACGATAACAAAGATGATCTTACCCTGTTGCGCCACATTGTTGAAAGAAACGGTCATGAGGCCATCGAGGCAAGACAAGGCAAGGAGGCTCTGGAGCTGGCAGAGCGCCAACGGCCGGATCTGATCATATCCGACGCCCTGATGCCGGTGATGGATGGCTTTCTCTTTCTCAAAAGGATTAAAGAGGATAAAGAGCTGCGTTCGATTCCCTTTATCTTTTATTCAGCATCCTATCAGGCGGATCGAGACTTGGAGCTGGCCAGGAGTCTGGGTGCCTGTGGCTATATCTTCAAACCGATGGAACCGAAGGAATTATGGGCCGAAGTTGAACGGACGCTTGAACGGAGTCGTCAGGAACAACCGGTACTGTTGACGCCGGTCAAGGCAGACCAGCTGAAATATCTGGAAAAATACAGTGAGATTGTGACAATAAAGCTGGAAGAAAAGGTTGAGGAACTCGAAAAGACCCTTCGCCTGCGCCAGGAGGCAGAGCAAAAACTGAAAGAACAGAAGGAATTCCTGCAAAGATCCATCGACGCACTGACCCATCCTTTTTATGTTATCAACGCCAATGACTATACCATCGCCTTGGCCAACACGGCATCCTGTTTCCAGGATTACCGGCAAGGAGCAAAATGCTATGAGTTGACCCATAATCGACATGAAGCCTGCTCGGGTGAGGAGCACCCCTGCATCATTGCTGAAATAAAGAAGACTAAATGCCCTGTTTCGCTTGAACACATCCATTATGGAGAAAACGGCGAGCAGAGATATGTGGAGGTGCATGGCTATCCGATTTTTGGGCCAGAAAGCGAAATCCTGCAGATCATCGAATACTGCGTTGATATCACTGATCGCAAGCAGGGAGAGGAAGAACGGCGTCGGTTGACCACCGTCATGGAGCAGGCTGCGGACAGCATTGTTATTACCGACAAAAGGGCCATTATTCAGTATGTCAATCCGAGCTTTGAGAAGATTACCGGCTACACAGCCGCAGAGGCCATCGGTAAAAATCCGCGGATATTGCAAAGCGGCAGCCACAATGCCCAATTCTATCGGCAGATGTGGTCTACCCTGTCCCGAGGAGAGGTTTGGAGGGGGCACTTTATCAATAAGAAAAAAGACGGATCTCTTTTCGATGAGGAGGCATCCATCACCCCGGTGCTGAATGATGCCGGAAAGATTGTCAATTACGTCGCCCTTAAACGGGATGTAACCGACCAGAAGAAACTGGAAGAGAAGCTCCATCACGCCCAGACGATGGAGGCCATTGGCACCCTGGCAGGCGGTATTGCCCATGATTTTAACAATATCCTCACCGCCATCCTCGGGTATGCGGAATTGGTGTTTGAACAATTGCCTGCAGGAAGCAGGCTTCGGATGAATCAGGAACAAGTCCTCAAGGCAGGGGGACGTGCCAAGGAGCTTGTACGGCAGATATTAACCTTCAGTCGGCAAAGGAGACAGGAACGGATACCGGTCTTGATCCATCTTGTTGTCAAAGAGGCCATTAAGTTGCTGCGCGCCTCCATCCCATCCATTATCGAAATCAAAGATGATATTGATCCAAAAACAGGGATGGTGCTGATCGATCCCACTCAGCTACACCAAATCGTCATGAATCTCTGCACCAATGCCTACCATTCCATGCGGGAAAGCGGCGGGGTACTGGGGGTTCGCCTCGATGTAAGACGTTTCGGCAAAGATGATCTCAAGATCATGAATTTCAGCTTAGTTCCCGGCACCTATGTAAGACTTGAAGTCAGTGACACCGGTTGCGGCATGAACAAACAAATATTGGAGAAGATTTTCGAACCGTACTTCACAACCAAAAAAAGCAGAGAAGGGACCGGGCTCGGACTGTCAATTGTCCATGGTATTGTGAAAAGCTGTGAGGGGGATATTTCTGTATACAGCGAACCAGGGAAGGGAACGACTTTTTGCGTGTATCTGCCACAAATCCTTAATGAGGGCTTGCCAGCAATAACGGTTGGGAAAGAAGAGTGCCCCCGGGGAACGGAAAAAATCATGATTGTAGACGACGAAGAGGCTATTGTTAACATCGAGCAGCAAATGTTGAAGATACTCGGCTATCAGACATATTCTTTTACCAACAGCCAGGAATTGCTGCAGGTGTTTCAAAGTTCTCCGGGAGATTTCGACTTGATCATAACCGATATGACCATGCCGGCGATGACCGGTGCCGAACTGAGCCAGAGGCTCCTAGCAATCCGGCCTGATATCCCAATTATCCTCTGCACCGGTTACAGCGAATGGATCGATAAAGAAAAAGCCGCAGCACTCGGCATCAAGGAATATCTCATGAAGCCAGTTGGGAAAAAAGATTTGGCCCTGGCTGTCCGCAAGGTGTTAGATGGCAACAACTCCTAAAAAGTCCTGCCGACCCCAAATGGCAAGACTTCAGAGGTAAGCAGTTTTTATTACGACTTGCAATCAAAATCGCATTTCCTATACTGACTTGTGAGTCAAAAGTTCTGTAGGGCTCAAGCGGCCTCCCGTAGTTGCTCCGCCGGGGATGGGTGACGCTTGGCCCGAATTATTCGATAAATCGCGGTATGCTTGAACTTGCGGAAATGATGATAGAACTCGTGCTGGATAACTGTCTTCACCATCTCCTCCGATGG
>JAHILF010000027.1 GCA_018897105.1 Pseudomonadota bacterium | reverse complement strand
TTCCTCCTTTCTGCATTGCTTCTGCCGTAGAGCCCCCTTGCCAATGCATCGACCGCATAATCAAAGGGCGCCCAGGCGCGTTCCATGGCGATGATGGGAAGAGCTACCAGACTCGTCCTGCTGTTATGTCGAATATCCAGACCCGCATTAGAAGAACCTGCACTTGACAAGGTTGCCATCCTCCCGTAAGAATAAGAAAAAATCTGATTGGTTATATATTACTTATGCTGACTACTTTCCGCACATACCTGGCTGGTTACGGTCTTACTGAAGGGACCCAGGAACTGGTGTATCTAGCTGTGACCATACTGCTTGTCGCCCTGCTCGCTCTGGCCTTTACCTGGCTTTCCCGGCGCATCATCATCCCGATTATGGAAAAAACAGCCTATCGCAGCAGCTTCAAATGGGATGACATCTTTATCGTCAACCATTTTTTCAAAAGGCTGGCCACACTGCCGGCGGCTGTTGTTTTATACGAAGCGGCTGATCTCGTTTTTTCTGATTACGGCCACATCAATCTGATCATCAAACGGCTGGCCTTGATCCTGCTCGTCATCACCGGCATCCGGGTAACGGATGCCGCTCTGTGCTCATGTCAGCAGATATACGACAACTCCAAACTTGCCTCTGACTGGCCGGTTAAAGGATATATCAGCGCCGTAAAAATCATTCTTTATGTTCTTTCAACCATCTTCATCATTTCCATTCTCACCGGCGAATCCCCCTGGGGAATTATCAGTGTCCTTGGCGGTCTGACCGCGGTTCTCCTGCTGATATTTAAAGATACGATCCTGGGTTTTGTCGCCAATCTGCAGTTGACGGCAAACGACATGATCCGGGTGGGCGACTGGATCGAAATGCCGAAGCGCGGGGCTGACGGCGATGTGATTGACATCTCCCTGCATACGATCAAGGTGCAGAACTGGGACAAAACAATTACCACCATCCCCACCTATCACCTGGTGAACGGGATTTCAAAAACTGGCGGGGTATGACCCAATCCGGGGGGCGCAGAATCAAACGCGCCATTTACATCGATACCAACTCAATCACATTCTGCACGGATGAAATGCTGGAACATTTTAAAAAATACGAACTTCTTGATGATTATCTGCAGAGTAAAGAAAAGGAGATCGCAGAATACAACAGGACCCATCACCCTGAGCGGGTAAAATTTGGTGGGCGGCGGCAGACAAATATCGGCGTTTTCCGCGCCTATATCCAGGCATATCTGCACAATAACCCAAATATCAACCAGGAACTGACCTTTCTGGTGCGCCATCTTGCCCCCACGCCCCAGGGACTGCCCATCGAAATTTATGTGTTCAGCGCTGAAAAAAAATGGGCCCTTTATGAGGCAATCCAGGCAGACATATTTGACCATCTACTGGCTATAGTCCCCGAATTCGGTCTCCGGATATTCCAGTATCCCTCCGGCTACGACCTGCGTCAGATGGCGGGCGGGAAATGATAAGTTAAACGCTCAATATCTCACTGATTTTTTTAAATTCTATTCCGAAAATTCGCCACAGACAGATGCATAACCAATAAATATATTTTGCATATTTTTTTATCATGCTCTAGCATCAGCTCCTCATTTTTTGTTGAATAATCAATCGGCGCCGTGATAATATCACTAAGTTATGAAAAACATTCAATCGCTACATAAAGTTCTCATTGTTGATGACGAAGAGGTCATCTGTGATACCTTTTCCCGTCTTCTCAACTATGCCGGCTATACATGTCAGGTGGCCCAAAACGGGAAGGAGGCGCTCGGAATGCTGGAGCAGCAGGAATTTTCGCTGCTGCTGTCCGATATCAATATGCCTGTGATGAGTGGCCTTGATCTGCTGCGCACAGCAGTAGAGAAACACGGCGATCTGGCCGTGTTGATGATAAGCGGTGTCGATGACCGGGATGTTGCCATCAACTGTCTTGAAATGGGGGCCTACGGTTACATCATCAAACCCGTGCAGATGAACGAACTTGTCATCAATGTTGCCAATGCGCTGCACCGCAGAGAGCTGGAAATCATCAACAAAAGATACAATCAGCAGCTGCAGAAACTGGTTGAGGCCAGGACGGAAGAACTCAATCTTGCCAGAGAAGAAACGATCATGACCCTTGGCAAGGCCGCGGAATTCCGGGACAACGAAACAGCTCAGCACACCATCAGAATGAGCCACTATTGCCAGATGCTGGCACGGCAATGCGGCCTGCCGGAAAGCCAGTGTGAGCAGATCCGGCTGGCCAGTCCACTGCATGATATTGGTAAGATCGGCATATCCGACACCATTTTGTTGAAACCGGGCAAGCTTACCGATGAGGAATTTGTCATTATTCAGCAGCACCCGGAAATAGGCTATCGCATTCTGGTGGATGCAAAATCAGAATCACTTCGCCTCGGTGCCACAATTGCCTATACCCATCATGAAAAATTTGACGGAAGCGGCTATCCGAGAAAAATGAAGGGAACGGCCATTCCCATCGAAGGCAGGATTGCCGCTATCAGCGATGTATTTGACGCCCTGACCACAAATCGCGTTTACAAATCAGCAATCGAGGTGGACAAGGCCGTTGAAATTCTGAAACAGGGAAGAGGGAGCCACTTTGATCCTGATCTGCTGGATATATTCCTGCAGAACATGGAGACCATACTGCGCATCAAAGAGCAATGCGCAGACCATAGTGAGTAACCAGCAGTTGGGGATTTTTCCAACACATTGCCACGAAATATCGGGGCATTTCTCCCCGTCCGTTAACTTGGCAATTGGTCCATTCTGTCTCCGGTGCGACTTATGAGGCAATCCTGAATTTCCCCTCCAGTTTCTTGAGCCCCACAGCCAGTTCGACAAGCTCACTGGTTGATGCGCTTATCTTCTGCAACTCCGTGCCCCCTGCCTTGATTTTCTGATCAATCTGCTGGATATTGCCCGCAACCTGCGAGGCTCAGGAGGAGAGCAGATTAATCGCCTCCGCCACATGGTTGACCCCGGAATGGGACTGGAAAACCGTATTGGAGATGGCGGCTGTCATCCTGCTCTGGCTCTCAACCGAATTAGAGATGGTTGTTGAAGAGGCGTGGGACTTTTTGACGATTTCGGCAACATCCGCGATGGCGCCTTCACCGCCTGATGGGTGTTTTTCTACACATCGGTAATCTGCAGGGCAATGCGGTCCGCGGCCATGACCTGTTTATCTCCGGCAATGGACTCTAGCGATTGCAACTCGACAATGGTGCTTTTTGCCTCATCCCGGTCAGCATCGCCCGTAGAATAGAAATAACGGCTGGCAGTCTGCTGGGTCTGGCTGATGAGGCACGTCAACCTCTTTTTCGAAGTCAGCGTCTTCTCCGAACTGTTGATAATATCGGAAACAGTTGCCCCGAGGGAATGGAATTTTTTAAAGCTCAGCGAGGCGATGGCGATGAGAAAAAAAATGACGGGATAATGATTTTAAGCTTCAACGAGCCCCGGAAAGAAAATTTCGGCTGTATTTTCCTGATCATATTAAGCAAACTTCGGTTGAAGGATCTGATATATTTTCACAATGTCAAAGGAAATTATAACAGATTCCCAAGTTATTATATTAACTCTTTTCAATAAAATAGACCGCCCATCAAAAAAGATGAGCGGTCTATCCCAGACAGACCTGCTTTTGTGTCAATACAGTTTTAACAACCAACAGATTCAATCTGCCGTATCTGCCAGCTACTTAAAAACGCACATCCATCAGCAGGTAGTAATTCTCCAGTTCGGCATCCGTCTCCTGAGGCTGACCCAGATGAGAACCACTGCCCGTATATTCATATTCGATCAGCGTATAACCGGCCCGGAAGAAGAGATTTTCGTTCACCGGCTGGATATAATACAGCTCATAGGCATCACCGCGGGTAGCCAGCTTATTGAACATCTCGGTGCTGGCCATGGTCATGCTCATCCAGTATTTGGAGCCATGGTTGTACTCAAAACCTATTTTCGGATGATTAAGCGGGGTAAACGGGATGGTGTAAGCCAAGCCCGCAAAGATACAGGAACCGGAATTATCTTCATTTCCATCAGCTGACAGAAGCCCCATCGGTATATTTTGCGTAGTCACGCCATCAGGCATCAGGACATTGGGAAAGACCTGTACCTCGCCATTGGCGTCAGTCTTGTTGCCTGCCCAGGAGACGAAAAGATCAAAATTTGATTTGAGAAACTTGTTGGCCTGCAGATGAATACCGTATAAATCCATATCACCCAGAGTCTCGGGCTGGTCTGCACCGATGAAAGAACCTGGCAGATCCGTCATCCGGGCATAACTCAACACCACCAGACTGTTATCAAGTCCCGGGATCTCGCTTTCAAGAAAGGTGGCATACATGTTTGTATCGCCTGCGTAATTATCGTCAAGGAAAGAAAAGCTGGAGTTATTATCGTCATCGCTGTGATATCCCTTGCCATAGGCAAAGCGCCAACCTGAATTTTTCAGACCGGTATAGCGCTCGAGACCGAGGGTTGCCACAATACCATCATTTTCCGCGTCAAAAAGCAGGGCAGGATAGGTGGACTGCCGTTGCCTGTTTTCCTTGATCTCAAGAGGCGGACCTTCTGTTGACGGATGACGGCCGACAGTCAGGGCTATAGGGATAACAAAATCAGGGACCCAGTCCACATAAGCGCGGTCAAGTTTGACTCCGCTCGTTTCCGGCCGATGGGCTCTGTTCATGTCGTTATACAGGGCGGTCGTAGTGTAATCGGAATCACCCCAGTTCTTGTAAACAGTCATCCTGCCATGAAAGCTCAAAGTCGGATTGATCTTGGCATCCATATTCAACCGGAAACGGTTCGTCCAGTTATTATCATCATTCTCATCATCATCACCAGGCAAAACGGCGACCAAACCGGTTGAAGTCTGACGAATGCCCATATCAGCCGCTGACAGATCCGACAACTTGTAATTGTCGACACGGGTGCGCAGTTCGGCACCCCAGTTGATGCGGTCTTTCAGCGTTTTGGTTTCCACCACATCAAGGGTATCGTAGATATTGTTGATATCACCGTTCAGTTTGTCAAATTCCTCTCGGGTGACTGCGGCGGCAGGAGCCGGCGACGGTGCGGTTTTGCCGCCCTCCTCCAGCATATCAACCCTTTTCTGCAGGGTATCCAGTCTGTCCATAATGGCTTTATAGGTATTTGCAGGCATTGTAACGGTATCTGCCCCTCCCGCGAAAGCTGTTCCCGACCACAACAGCAGCGCTCCTGCTGTCAGTAAGTATTTTTTCATCTCTTTTCTCCCTTATAATACTTTTACTTTGGAATAGCCGCGGTCTCCGGACGGTCACTGTCTGCGGCAAATTGCTTGAGATACTCGATGACGTTCTGCAGTTCATCAGCAGTTAAAACTCCCGAGATATCGGTAGCGTGTCGGTTTCTGTCAAAAAACTTTTGCCAAACCACAGCGGCCTTGTCCGCCGGGTTCACGGGTGGAGCCTGCCCGTCCTTCTGGTGACAGGAACCACATTTCTGCCGAAAAAGAGCCCCGCCATCAGCGTACACAGCGGTGGTCGATAGTGCTGTGGCCAATGCCATACAGCAGACAATTCGCCATTTCATTTTTTTCCCCCAAAATAATTTTGTATTGTATTTTAAATGCGCTTCACGCACCACTCCTCTTGCAAGCATTTCTTCATACCGGACATGACATAACACAGCGGAGATCAGGTCCGGTTGCCTGTCCCCACCGGCTCTGGAGTAACTAGGTCGGCAGCTCTCGGCATCTTACGCAGAGAGCTATCAAAATTCCACGGTGATCATTTTTTTTACAATTTGCTTACAATTGAATATGTTATATATTGCCTATCAATAACTTGTCAAACCTTTAGGCTATTTTTTTCATCAAACTGAAAAGCCCTATACAATGGATAATACAGAAGAAACCATTGCCAACATTAAAACCATTCTCAGCCAATGCCGCTTAGAGTCACAGGGCATATTGACTGACCCGATCGTAAGGCAATGGAGCACTATTGACATCGAACCATATGCGGCCTTCCTGGCTGATCTCGACATTAACCACCAAGAGGTAGTTGCAGCTGTCAACGGTTACCGGAAAACGGTTGACGGGACACTGCAGCAGGTAACCAAGCTGGAAAACGAACTGAGCAACCTGGAGGCAGACCTCCGTTTGAACAGCCTTCCTGCGGATGAAGCCCACAAACTGCCGATTAAACTGCTGAATGCTGCAAGAGAACTGCAGGTGCCCCTGGCCAGGATAAGGCAATGCAAAGCGATACTGACTGCAGCGGCCAAAAATATACCGGAGAAACTTTCTCTTAATAATCTCCTCCGGATCGCCAGGGACAATGCCGCCAGATCTCCCAGGGAACGGGAGATATTTGAGAAAGGTTACATGGTTTTCAAACTGGTAACCCAGGAGAGCAACTCTAAGGAGGATTTTTTAAACATTCATGATGTTTCGGCAATAGCTGACCGGATTGAAGCCAAATTCCGCCAACTCGAACTTCCGCCCATCCCTGAACTGGCCAAGGTCATCTTAATCTGCCAGATCGACACCTGTTATGAGGCCCTTCAAGAAATCCATCGTTTTCTGGCATTCGTCAACAGCTCGCTCAAAGGCGAAATCACCCAAATCGACATCATTAACGAAGAGATCAGGTCATTCAGAACGAAACCGTTTTCGGTTATCCTCGAATCGCTGGAAAAAGAAGGGGGGAAACTTAGCAGAAACATCAATGAATTTCAGTATAAAGCAAACCTCATCAAAGAGATTGAAAATATCGGCCTGCTCCTTGACAATCTGCAAACTTTCTATGAATCTCTGCGCTACTGCTACTTTCCCCATCTTGCCTTGATGATAAACGAAACAGGCTTCCGGCTTAATCCGCAGGTCATTGCTGCAGAGATCGGCAGCAGTTATTTCAGAGGCCTGTGGGGAATTATCCGCCGTCTCAAGCTGGCCTTATCACCGACGGACAGCAGCGGAGCGCTTAATAAAGAGATCCTCTGTCAAAAAATATTCATTGCTCTGTCTTCCTGCCCTTATTATTATTGCGGAAACAGTGAAGATGCTGCACGGATACCCGACTTTATTAACAGTCTTATCAGCAAATTCAGAAAACCATACCCATCTGAGGATATTTATCGCCTCATAAAAGTTGCAATCACCACCTATGGTTCTCTCATCGAAAAAGACTTTGCTCAATTCAAGGTCGAAAAGAGACCAGACCCGGCAGAGGAAGACAATGCACCTTCCCTGCCGAACACAGCGGAAGTACTGCTGGGCCGACTGTTAAACAAAATTGAGGCCGGCAGCGCCCAACTCCGTTCTCTGCAGAATCGGAACTGAGACCTGCCGGAAATCGGAAACCAGCTTCAGCAAGGCAATAAAAATACATATTTTTCGGTACACTACCTGCGGTCGGGAGACCTGGTAGCGACCAACAACATTTACAGGAGGAGTAAAAACACATGCTCAAGGCAAAACCAGGTGATCTTGTCACTGTCATTTATGAAGGTATTCTTGAAAACGGTGAGATTTTTGAATCATCCCAGGATACCGGTCCTCTGCAATTCCGCATAGGAACAGCCAGTGTAATGATAGCTTTTGAAATGGCCGTCATCGGTATGGGAATCAATGAAAGCAAGGAAATCCACCTGAAACCGGAAGAGGCCTATGGGTTGCCGAGAGAAGACCTGATCCACACTCTTGGCCGTTCAACGTGGAATAAAAATGCTGACATCAAGCCGGGCGTCGTGCTGGGAATGACCATGGAAAAAGATGGTGAGCAGCATCAGGTACCGGCGATGGTCACTGCGGTCTCCGACGACAAGGTAACTATTGATTTTAACCACCCTCTTGCCGGCAAGCAGATCCTTTACAAGATAACCCTGCAGAACATAGAACCAAACTGAACCGCTCCGCTCTGCCCAAAACTGCCGCCGGCTGTTCCCATCCACTTTGACAGGATTTTTCGAACATGGTTGCCATGAACCCACACAACAACAGACCGATGGCGCTGTCCATTGCCGGATCAGATCCTTCCGGCGGGGCCGGCATCCAGGCGGACATCAAGACATTCACGGTCATCGGCGTCTATTGCGGGGCGGCGATCACGGCCCTCACCTCACAAAACACGCTGGGAGTATCATCGTATCTGGCGTTGCCTGCGGCATTTGTCAAAAAGCAGATTCAAGACGTGCTTGATGACCTGAATGTCACCCATATTAAAATCGGCATGGTGGGCAACCAGGAAATTGCCCAGGCCATCGGCGAAGTTCTGACAGGATTTGCCGGGGAGGTCATTTATGACCCTGTCATCAAATCTTCAGGCGGCGTTTCCCTTTTTGCCGCGAGTAGCATGGCCGTAACCGAACATATCATCAGCCATGCAACTGTTCTCACCCCAAACATTGCGGAGCTGGAAATTATTACCGGCAAAGAGTGCGACAATGCAGGCAGAGCCCTTGCCGCAGCCCAAGGCTTGCTTGCCCTCTCTCCCCGCCTCAAGGCGGTTTGTGTCAAGGGAGGCCATATGAATGTCCTGGGGAAAACCGTTACCGACTATCTGGTGCAGAAAACGCTACCGGGAAAAGGGGCGGAGGAGCCGGGCTTTCATATTTCCAGCATCGATCATCCCAGGATCTTCAGCCGCAACACCCATGGGACAGGCTGCACCTTTGCCTCCGCCCTCACCGCGTATCATATGCGCACAGACGACCTCAGCAAGGCCTTCAGTTATACCTGCGCTTTCATGGATACCCTGCTCAACAGAAGCGCCTCGCATTCCATGGGCCATGGCACCGGCCCTCTGCTGCACCATTATTTCCTCAGACAGGAAGATGATGCAGACAAGGTTTTGTAATTTTGTAATTAAGAGGGAGGGGGAGAAAAAGGATCAGTATGTCATGCGGACCCGACCGCAGTCGGGACAGACCCAGGTAGGACCATTGCTGATACCCCAGAGATTCTCGCGAAAACACTCCTCGCAGATCTGAAAGCCGCAGGGGCAATTAAAACAATAGGGCAACTTTTTCTTGCAGCAATGGCAGACAAACTCACCCTTTCTGCGGCGGCGCGGAATGCTCTTCTTTCGCTCTTCCATCAGGACTCGTGTTCCCCAATGCCTTCTATTGGCGGCAGCGGCAGCTTTATGACAAAAGTTGTCCCACTGCCCGGATTGCCTGCAACCTGGATCGATCCATGGTGGTAATGGAGGATATAGCGGCAAATTGCCAGGCTGATCCCCTGACCTTTCTGATGATGGGCCACATCCTTAATGGCAAACTCATCAAATATCTGTTCCTGCATATGGGGATCAAGGCCTTCACCCTCGTCCTGCACGGTCACGGACAGGATACCGTCTGTCTGCCAGCTTTTGATGGTGATGATGCCTGACTCCGGGGAAAACTTAAAGGCATTGTCGATGACAAATTTAAAGACATTGATCAGCAGCGGCCAGTCGGCCAGCAGAATGATGGAATCATCAAAATCGGTGCTAATGCGGATATGGCGATCAACATTCTCCTCAACTAGATTATTGATGACATTAGCCAGCATGCCGCTGACCGGCTCCGGATTGAAATGCAGCTCCATGCCGGCTTTCAGCTTGCAGAGTAGAACCGCATTTTTCATGAACTGAAAAAGCTGCTGACCGGATTTGGCAATGAGACCTGCGAGCTCCTTGCCCTCTTCCGACAAAGTCGGGTCACTGGCAAGCAACTCGGCGCAGCCGATAATGCCGCTGACCGGAGTCCTGGTTTCATGGGTAATCAGGGTAAGCAGATCACCCTTGATCTGGTCCACTTCCTCCCTGTTTTTCAGCTGGGTAAACACCCGCACTTTTGCCAGCAGTTCCTCTTTATCAAAGGGTTTGCCGATATAATCATCAGCTCCGGCCTCATAGCCCATCAGACGCTCGTTGACGCGGGCATGGCCGGATATCATGATTATTTTGGTAAAACGGTACTGATTATCCGCCTTGATTTTCCGGCAGACCTCATAGCCGTTCATGGCGGGAAGCTGAATATCGAGCAGAATAAGGTCTGGCTTGAAGGCGGTCAGAATTCCAAGGGCCTGCTCGCCTGACTCGGCGGTTTCAACAATATAATCATCGACCGAGGCCAGCAGATCCTGGATGTAAAACAGGATGATCGGCTCATCATCGACGACTAAAATTTTATACTGAACCTTCAAATCTCTCTCTCAAGCTGCAATGGTAAAAAAAGCAGATAAACCGGTGAACAAGCCAAGGATTGATTACATTTTTTCTAACGGAATCAATCTATTTTCGGGTATAGTATTCCACAATTGAACCATTGTAAAAACAATTTTAACCGGGTGCGACAATGTTACTGGCAGTAGATATCGGCAACAGTCATATGGTGCTTGGCCTGTTTCAGGACAAAAACCTTGTCTGCAATTGGCGCATGCAAACAAACCGCAGCACCACATCCGATGAACTGGCGGCCGGACTGCAAGGGCTTTTCCAGCTGAAAAATCGAAGATTTAATGAAATAACCGGCGTGATCATCGGCTCCGTGGCTCCTCCCCTGGAATCCGTCTGGTGCAACCTGACAAAAAAATACCTGAACTGCGAACCCATGCTCGTCACGGGCGGAAAAATCGATACCGGCCTAGCCATTGTCACAGACAATCCCGGCGAAGTAGGGGCTGACAGAATTATCAATTCGGTAGCCGCATACAGCCGCTACCAAAAAGCGTTGATCATCGTTGACTTCGGCACGGCAATTACCCTTGACTGTGTGTCCGCCAAAGGTGAATACATCGGCGGGGCGATTGCCCCTGGTCTCGGCATATCCTTTGACGCCCTCATTAACCAGACGGCAAAACTGCCCAGGATCGATATCAGTTCACCGCCGCGGCAACCCATCGGCACCAATACGGAAACCGCACTGAAATCAGGCCTTTTATACGGGTTCGGCGGCCTGGTGGAAGGCCTGATCAGCCGGATAGCCCAACAGTTCCACCCCGATATCCCCAAGGTGATCGCCACCGGCGGCATGGCCGGGGTCATTGCTCCCTTTGCCCCATCAATCGAATCAGTGGAACCCATGCTCACCCTGGAAGGATTACAGATCATCCATGCCCGCAACTGCTGAACAACCCGCCCGCATACCCCTGGCCCTGCACAGAGGAGACACCATCGGCCTGGTGGCGCCCGCCGGCCCCTGGGACGAGGAGGAGTTCGCCCGGGGAGTGCAGATTCTCGACCAATACGGCTTCAAGGTGAAAATAGCCCGCGATCTGGCGACAAGGCAGAATTATCTGGCCGGGCCGGACCGGCATCGCGCAGACATCTTCCATGAGATATGGCGCGACCCGGGGGTCAAGGCGGTGCTGTCGGTGCGCGGCGGCTATGGCTCCCTGCGCATCCTGGCGGCCATTGATTATGAACTGATCCGCGAGCAGCCGAAAATATTCATCGGCTTCAGCGATATCACCGCCCTGCACAATGCCATTTCGCAGCAGACCGGCCTGACCACCTTTCACGGGCCCATGGTCACCACCTTGGCCAAAATCGACAAAGAGTCCCTGCTCTCCTTTTTTGACACCATCACCAGCGGCACCTGCCGGCCGATCTCTGATCCTTCGGTGGAGATCCTCAAATCGGGCCAGGCCGCGGGCCGCCTCAGCGGCGGCAACCTGACCACGGCGATTCATCTGCTGGCCACCCCTTACGAGGTGTCCTGGCGGGATAAAATCGTCTTTCTGGAGGATGTGGGCGAGGCCCCCTACCGCATCGACCGCATGCTTACCCATCTGAAAATGGCGGGCAGATTTGCCGGCATCCGCGGCCTCATTCTGGGCTCGTTCACCAACTGCGGGGATGAGGAGCTGATCTGGACGAGAGCGATGGAGCTCTTTGCAGATGAAGAGGTGCCCATCTGGGCCAATTTCCCCATCGGCCACGGCAAGCGGAACATGATCGTGCCCATGGGAAGTGATGCAGTGATGGATTCATCCAGCCGCATGCTCAGCTTTCCTGCGCCCTGCTGTCGTATGCCGTAACAAAAAAGATGATTACCCCGCAACTTATCGCCACCATAAAAGAGCAATTTCAGATCAACTGGTCCGGCCTGCATGGCATAAGTCATTGGGCCCGCGTCTATGATATCGGCATGAAACTGAGTCAACAGACTGGAGCGAATCAAAACGTTGTCCAGCTCTTTTCACTGTTTCATGATTCACGACGTTTCAACGAACACCTTGATCCACAACATGGTCCTCGGGGAGCAGAGCTGGCAAGCCAACTGCGCAAAGCCCATTTGCCGTTGTTACCCGATAAGGAGTTTGACCTGCTGCATATGGCCTGTTGCCTGCACACCCAAGCGGCTACCCAAAAATATCACGGTGCAAACCTGTTTTGATGCGGATCGTTTGGATCTCGGCAGAGTCGGAAAAGTTCCGAACCCCGACTACCTCTGCACGGATGCGGCAAAATCAGCAGATATTATTGCCTGGGCCTATCAGAGAAGTGTCGAAGGGGCAGTTGCTGATAATGTTCTTGGCAGATCCATTCTGAAAGTTGGCTAGAACCGGTTTCACAAAATTAAAACATCGAGCGTTGGCTCATAACGGCCAGAGTCAGGTCTTGATTTGACCCCAAGAAGAACCATTGAACGACAAAAGCCGGAGCGAATATGACAGCATTTCGGTTCCTAATCCATGTACTGACGCTTTTCATCACATGCTTTATATCACGGTGCGCGGGCTGGTGGTGCTGGGAGCGCTTACTGTCGGGCAGCACGCGACATTCCTGAGGTGCAACAGCTGCCAAGAAAACTCTCCTATCTGGAAGGCATCTCTATTGACGGCGCGCCCAGCACCACATACCGCAAAAATCCTATTAAGACGGTGTGACAGGAGCGTTTTGCACCGCCTGCAAAAAATATCCGGCCTCGGAATTCCGTATTATGTCTCTATAACCGGGGATCAATACAACCTGCCGAAACTCTCGGCAAAATAGTTGAGGCAAACAGAGTCCAGATTTGCTGCCATACGGGAGGCATCGACTCCATCAATATCAGCATCATTGTCGAAATCAACAACACAATCGTTCAAAATAAGTGCCCCAAGAATATCGCCGCTTAAATCCAGATGGGGAGCTTTTATGGCAATATAGCCATAACCGCCATTGCCACCGTAAGGAGTCAGTGAAGCATCAAGACTGCGGACACCACCTTTGCCGCCGCTGCAGTTTAGAACCCCATCCGGCTCAAGGATGATTGTATCAGCTAACAGGCGGATCATGCCGCCGCTACCGCCACCACCAGGACCGCCTCGGATGCCGCAAAGAGCCGAAGTATAACAGGTTACCCCATTGGCGCCTTTGGCAAGCACATTACCTTCAATGCTAATGGTCCAAGGAGTAGAAAGGTAGACTGCACCGCCACCGCCTCCTCCGTTGCACCCAGCAACACCATAGGCTCCACCGCCACCGCCACCACCACCGGAACCACCTTCAAAAAGATCCTGCTCATAAGGTACAGGTGGGGCAGGCGGTAAAATTTCACTCAGGCAACCATCTATCTTGGTCTCTGTACCTGTGGTTGCAAAGCTTGACCCACCACCAGGGTGACGATATATTCCACCATAACCTCCGCCAGGACCAAATCCTGGTTGTCCTGAAGCACCATCCAAGCCACCCAACCCTCCCACATAGCCACCTGGCCCAGCAGCCAATGATGACCCGCCACTGACATCAAGGGTGCCATCAATGACAATATCATCCGTGGCCAAAAAATAAACCGGTACACTCTCAATGGTGTTGATAAAACTAACCTTGACGCCATCTGGAATCGTAATGGTTGTAAAATTGAAAACATTTTGCCCGGCAAGATCAATGACCGTGTTTTGGAGAGGATGAAACGGACCATCGGAGCCGTTAGAAACCATATCTGCATTTCCTGGTGCTGGAAAAAGCACACTAAGACAGGTAAATGAGGATACCAACACAGCATTAAACACGCAAGATTTAGGGGACGTTACGTGTATTGTCATAAGACACCTCTCGTTTGGTGTTTAAAAAAACAAAGACAAGCAAGATGTAAACAGCAGATTTACAAAAAAAAATGCAGAAAAGTGTGGAGATACGAAATTGCAATTTTTTGCTAAACAACAATACCCAACCTGCACCAAATCCTAGAAAAGGCATTGCTGTCAACACTAAATTACCATTCATTTTCTGGATAAAACCAAGCAATATCCACACCTGCGTATATTCATGTCTCAATTTGTTGTTTTACTATGTGATTACAGGGTATTGTGAGATTTTTGTACTCGCAAGGCAACAGGAGGGAAGACGATCCGATTCCGGGAATATGAACAAAATCGTACATAAATACGAAAATTTGCAATGAGGGTGGTGATAATATGGATGATTACGGTGTAAGGTCAACCATTGGCAGGCAAAGGAACATTGCATACTTCCTGAAAAGATTTTGGCAAGCTTAAAAGGAGAGATATGTTGACTTCGTATAAACAGATATCTTAAAGAAGAGCAAAGGTGCGAGCGCATAAAATTGGTTGGATGAGGTCCAAGTTCAGAATTCCTGATCTCGTAACGTAATTTTAATACGTCATGCCACTACTCCGGATTCTGGCCTGTTACCCGTTTGATTGCCTAAAATTCTTGAAGTACTTAAAGTACTTTAGGCACTCTTCTCGAACCACAATTTGGGTATCAACGTAAAATCTGCCGAGATCAGGTTCTGTGAAGTTAATTGACAGGTACCTTGCAAAAATCTTATATTTCAAGACCTGCTACCAATTCATGAACAATCGAAACAAACAGGCCGGTAATCCCCGGTTTCTTGGCGAAAGGATGGTACGTGATTGATCAATTCGATAAAAAAGATGCTTATTGCCCCATGCTCGGGCATGTTCTCCCCTTTCATTATTGTCGGACCATGAATGAAGGTCTGCCCTGCAGGAGAATTCTTGACTGCTGGTTCAGGCGAATGCCCATCAGAGAATTTATCGAGGGAAATTATTCCGAAGAGGAACTGCAGCGGATTTTTCAACCGCCAAAGCCGAAAATGGTTTCCCTCGCCGAGATCGTGGCGAATGCGCAGAAACAGGCGGGGAAAGGTGGGGATGAAAAGTAAAAGGGAATTGCCCTTAAGGACATTCGGATGTCATGGTGTGGTCACCATCAAGATGTTAGGGATATATGTTGACTTTTTGAGATTCGAACTGAACTGTCATATACGTAATGTAAAGTTGATGATGAGTTGATTTTGTTAGATATTTGATGGGCAATCTTAAGGGTTGAATCGCCGCGGATCATCCGCAAGCGAGCTTGCCTGTACGAGAACATCTGCGGCTTGTCCGTAGAATGCTTTAGTTGGGATATTCCACCTTACTTAAAGGCTCATTTGGCCTTTAAAATGACACATTTAAGACAGAATATCGCCTATTCCTCATACCTTAATTTCGTCAAATCAGTCAGTTGTCTTGGTCCGACCCCGCTGCCCGACCGCTGCCCGAACAGGTAGAGGAGGCACTTAATGCAGGGTGCGATGCCATGGAACAGGGATATGCCATAGACGAGGACAATCTCAGGAAAATGGCGGAGAAGGATGTGCTGTGGATTCCCAGCGTACTGCGGGCCAAGAATGCCCAAGACAGAGCGGGCAGCGGCGGGCAGCGGCGGGGATGTGTCTTGCCGCTTCTCCACGCACTATGTGGCACCGGGGAAGGCGGTCCCCGGCGCGGAGGCTTTTTGGCAAAAGATGCTCGCCGAACAACTCGCGTAACTGCGTTTTGCCAGAAAATTGGGCGTGACAACGGCCGTTGGAACCGGTGCCGGCAGTGTTGGCATACTCCATGGCGAGACGATGGTCGATGAGTTGAGATTGTTCATCAAGGCCGGCTAGTTACTGGAGGAGACCATCCGCTGCGCCTCGGAGAATGGCGCAGGATTCATCGGCATGGAAAAACTGGGAGCGCTCACTGTCGGGCGAAACGCAACATTTCTACTTGCCTGGGGCACGGTGCAACAGCTGCCAAGAAAACTCTCCTATCTGGAAGGCATTTATATTAACGGCGCACCCAGCGCCATCTATAGCAAAAATCCCGTCAAGTCTGCATGACAGGAGCGACCAACACCACCTGCAAGAAGATAACCGGTCTTGGAATTCTGTATCATGTCCTCATATAGAGAAAACAAGCCGTCGAAGCCATATTTCCCGTGAAACCCCGACCAGACTATTTTCCACATTAACGGACAAAATTTCCCACTCTGTCCATTTTTCCGAAATAATAATTCCACAAAAGCGGACACAGTCGCCACCCTGACCATTCCCCCCAAAGGTCATCCAATATAACATGCTGTTATAAAACAATATTTTAATTCAACAGCAAAGGGAACAATTATTGCTTTATAAACCATCATAAGGCTGCTCTCTCCACATGAACAGCTGTTGACATTGCAGATCAAAATTTGAAGGGAAGAATGACAATGAAAAGAATATATTTAATTGCGACATGGATTTTATTGGTTTTTTTCTTTTCGCTCCAGTCATTGCATGCGGCAACGGTGCATTTCGCCGATTTCGGAATCACGGGCAAAAAGGGAAGCTACGAGGCGGAAATCACCTATGCCTCCCTGGATGACCTGCAGGCGATATTGACAGTCGAACTGACCAATACATCAAATCACCCCAGTACCGGATTCATTACTGCCCTTGCTTTCAACAACCCGAACGACCAAATCACCGGTGTCGTCTTGAACAGCACAAACGATAATTTCTCACTGATCGGCCAGGCCGACTTCCGGGATGGAATTGCGGTTTCACCATACGGATCTTTTGACATCGGGGCAAGCATTGCCGGCGGAACGAAGGATCAATGGCTGGGTGGCAAAAATCCCGCCCTGGGGATCGGCATCGGCAGGACGGACATTTTCACTTTTACCCTGAGCGGCACCGGACTCTCCGCATTGGACGAGCAGAGCTTTCTCGACACATTGTCCTTCCCTGACCAGAAAAAGTCCGCATCCTTTGCTGTTCGTTTTCGGGGAAACGACAACGACATGGACACAAATCCGGGGCCTCCGGTACCACTTCCTCCCAGCGTCATGCTTCTTGGAGCTGGACTTTTAGGCCTCATCAGTTTGCGGAAAAAATCGAGCTGAACCGCCAAAGGACAGGTCTTCCTTTCCAAGCCGTCCCCCACTTCGTCCTCCGCCGTCCCGCAAAGTTATGCACGCAGGAGATGACCGATACAGTTATGTGGCAGGTACCTTCTTTGTCGATGTTGTTGCCGCTGATAACTCCCATATCTTCTCACACTTAATGTCCCCAACCTGCATTATTTGATTGGACGACAGAGACAACCTCAGACCTCCTGATGTCGACAGATTATAGTCCGATACTAGATTTTCAAAGTGGTCTCATCGTTATTTTTTAAAAAAAACAATGTCATATAGTTATTAGATTTCATCAAAGTTCTCCTGGCACCATCCAGGCCTGAAATGGTACCAAGAAGAAATCCTGCTTGGAAGCTGTCGTTTGTGGCCTCCCTTGTGGTCAGGTACAAAATTTAACGCTATTTCAGCACATTAGAAAGAATTTGTTACTACTGTCATACTGCCGACATCAGGAGGTCTGAAGCTGCATTAGGAGTCTTGAACCTATTGATTTCGGTCATGATATTAGGGAGATATGTTGAGTGCGGCCGGGCAAGGTCGTGTAGTTCAGCGGGTTCGAATCCCGTCCCGGAAGGTAGGCCAACCACCGGGTAGCGAGTCCTTGGAGGCTTTATGGAAGATCTTGCGGCTGGTGGTTAATGAAATTCTGATCCACAAAGAAGCAATTTAAATCAGACATTCCATGCCGATCACGAGCACTATGACACCATCAGGACCAGCTGGAAGAGAAAATGCACCAAGTTATCTTTTGCGTTCGGGGAGTCATAATTCCCCCTTGCGGGGTCCCTTCATACGTGGCGTAAATCTCTCCATCCTCAAATACACCGGCAATCAGAAAACGCTTTACGTAACGCAGCACTCGTTTATCGGCTATACGATGGCAGAGAAACTCCATCATCCATTCATGCTGGACATTATTGGTCAGCGACAATTAAAATTCCCATTCCTTTTTTCCCGTTAATCCATGTCTCCGTCGTAGAAACCAGTCCGTTGGTGTGTTAATCCATGGCGTGCCAAAATCCTTGCGACAGTTTTTTCTGCCGGCAAAGGAGTTACAATATTTTCATCTTTCATCAAGCCCAGGATTGCTTTTGGGCCGCAAGGCAGATTCCGATTATAGAGAGAGAGCCGCGCTATTTTCACACATTCTTCTGTTTCTTGTTTTGACCAAGTTGTCCCGCCGGATTCAACATTCATTTTTTTCACCAGTAATTTTCTGGTTTGATTTTTCCAGCCGGTAACTCGGCAGGTTCAGTTCCAGGATGATACTGTGATGAACCAGTCGGTCAATGGCTGCGGCCGTGGTCATCGGATCCTTGAATATCTGCTCCCATTTTGAAACAGGCAGCAGTCCACAAGTTACATATTCGCATGGGCAATCTTCATGACAAACATGTGCGGCAATATGCCCTATTTACAAGATGAATATCTCCTTATATGAATTTGTTAAGGGATCTATCATAGATAAAGCTAAACCCATCGAGAGGTGGGGACGGAAAGCCACGGAACTTATCAAAGTTAGCCGGGTTGCCTGACAAGAGAGGCAGCTCGGCTTTTTTTATTCTTAAAAGAGGTTTCCAAAATCCAATATTGCTGAAAAAACTCTTTTAGGACGTACTACTCCGCCCCTCGTTTTGAATCTCCAAACGGGCTCGCTGTTCTTTGAAATTATTTCAAAATTTCTCCGACCATTCTGATTATCCGGTATTGAAAAAAACGGAGCCTTGAGCTAACAACTTCAGTTCCTTCATGCTTTGCTGCTGTCGGCACACCTATCCTTGCCAGCAGCAGCGACCTCGCTTCCTGCGAAAATAATTCTGGAGGTAAAAGAATGAGAAATAGATTGTTCCAGATTCCGCTTGCCGCGTGTCTTTTTTTTATTTTCAACATCTTCTCGGTAATGGCCGCCTTCCCTCCCTGCGAAGGGGATTTTGACGGGGATTTGGATGTGGATGGGGCTGACAGCACCCTGTTTGCTTCTGACCTTAATCGGACGGACTGCGACGGGGACTGCCACGGAGATTTCTATAATGACGGGGACGTTGACTATCTTGATTTGGAGATTTTCTCAGCCGACTTCGGCAGAACGGAATGTACCCCTGTGACTTACAGACTGCATGGCTTGAACTTCAGCCCTTACATGGACGGTCAGGACCCGAACCTCTTGTCTTTCATTGAAGTGAAGAACAGCTTTTTCAGCGCGTGCGGATTATTACCCCATATACCCAATGGATAAGATCCTTTGGTTCCACCCATGGCCTGGAAGAGACGGCGAGAATTGCCCGCGAGTTCAACCATAAAGTAGCGGCAGGGGCCTGGCTTAGTAGCGACCTGTCGGCAAATG
>JAHILF010000026.1 GCA_018897105.1 Pseudomonadota bacterium | reverse complement strand
GAAAATGTTAATTTACCTGGATCGCGCCCGGATTTGGGTCAGATTTGGTTGCGCCGATTGAGCAAAACCGCAGGCGTAGCAGTGCTCCGGCGAGGATTTTGCGATTGAGGCACGGCCAAAGATGGCCTGAAGACGGGATGCGTTATGGTATTTTGGCATTTTCCGAGTCCCTTAATGCCTCTAGCGAATCAACGGTTGCAGGACAGTGGTAAAACAACTTAACCAAATCGTCAAACTCAAGACAAAATCTATAACAACTCTCTTTCCATAAGGAAAACTGAGGATAAACAGCCACAAAACAAGAGTGGTCAATGGTCTTACCACTCTTTTTTTGCCATACTTGTATCAACTGGTAAGACCATTGTCAAGATATTTTTTATTGTTATAGCGAAAATAATTTTTATTTATAAGGAGGGAGCTGATGATATCCAAACGCAATAGCTTGAAATAACATGAAAACAAACCAAAAAAGCTAAAAGGATCGGCAACGGAAAAGATTTGGTTCTGGCATGAAAGAGGGCAATATCCGTAAATTACCGTCTAAATGTGTATCTTTTTTACGGCAACTATCCGTAAAGAAAAAAGTGGTAAGACCAAGGCTGGACAAATAATAATGGACAAACGTGGGGAAAAAGATGATTTGCGCAAGGTAGTACTGCCCGGGCCGGCCCTGCGTTTGACGGCCCGGTTTTTTCTTTTTTTTATGACAGCCGCGGCAAGGTAGCCTGCACCCATTCGAGATGCTCGCCCATGGCCCGACGCGCCCTGTCCCCATCCCTGGCGGCAATGGCTTCATAAATGGCCCGATGCTGGCCCAGCAGGACTTCGATATACTGGGGCTGACTGTAAAGCTTAGTCAGGGCAACCTCGATGGTGGCCAGAAAGAGTTCGTGGATGGTATTTAAGACATGGAGCTGCATGGTGTTATGGGTGGCCGTGGTGATGGCATAATGGAAGCGGGAATCCACCTCCGAACTCCAGCCGCCGCGCACCGCCTGGCGCGCCATCTCCTCGACACTGTCGCCGATCTCCCTGATCTCCGCGTCCGTGGCCCGGGTCGCCGCAAGATAGGCGGCCCAGCACTCCATTCCCATGCGCACCTCAAGCAGCTCTTTGAGCAGCTCCGGGTTATCCTCCATCATGGCGGCGAGAGGCGCCAGGGTGCCGTCGGTCAGCGAGCGGACGTAGGTGCCGCCGCCCTGGCGGGATTCCAGGAGGCCCATGGTCTCAAGCACCATGATGGCCTCCCGCACCGAAGGGCGGCTAACGCCGAGCAGTGCGGCCATTTCCCGTTCCGAGGGAATTTTTTCACCCGGCTTCAACTGGCCGTCGGTGATGAGAGACTTGATCTGTTCGACGATTTCTTCAGACAGCTTCTTGGGACGGATCGGTTTAAATAAAGTGGTCATGCCATCGCTCCTGGATATTAAATTGGTATGACCATTTCATTACCACCACCGCTGGCTGATGTCAAGACGTGAAGTGATGACAGCCCCTTCAACCGGAAAAATTTCGGCAAGCTCAGCTGGACTGGCTGCACTGCTCAGCTGGAGGCCGAACCACCAGCATTTCATTGCCGCCTTTCTGGAATTCGTAAACAACTTTGTGGGTCACCACCTGGTAATGGTCTTGTGCCAATTTCTCCATGACCCGGTCAAGATGCCGTGATTTTCTCGCCCCAAGCTCAAGCAGCGGAAAAATCCTCGCCTCATGGGCAACCCGGCACAATTCTTTAATGGAAACAACATGGAACTCCTCAGAGAGCTGCTCACTGTAGAGAAAGAGAAGGTGCGAACATAAGGCCAAGCCGAACGCCCTGTTGCGGAAAGGCAGCCGCGGCAGACTGCCGGCCAGATACCTGCCTTCCGCCCTGCCCTGTTTGAAATCCTGCAGAAACTCTGTCATGGCGGACATGCGCACACGCCCCAACTCCTCAACGGATGGGATGGTTTCCCACAGAAATTCGTCGTTGTTCCTGGCGGTCTGGTCCAGCACCAGGGCAAATGTGGCGTCAATTCTTTCCCTGATCTGCCCCGCGGAAAAGACATAGACGGGATCAACGGAAACGATTGAGCCGCCACGCCTGCTGAGGATGCTGTTAAAGCCTGCCGGACCATCACCGCACCCGAGAATCTGCAGCACCAGATCCTCGGGTGACAGCGAGAACATGGCCAGATATTCATCATAGGAGCGGCCCCAGGGGACCACTTCGGATAAGGTGAAGGACATTTACGGACCTGTTGTTATTGCTGCATGATTATATCAATTTACCTGCGCCGGCCCGCGGAAAACGGCGCACCGACCACAGCCTTGCCAGGCACAATAAATACCTGATGATACTTGGCAAGATACTCCCAAAGTTATACAATTGTAAATCAATGTCATTAACTTAAGCCTTTTCGCCGGTTGCCTGAGCCCAGGTTCGTCATTCCGGCGAAGGCCGGAATCCAGGTAGTTACGACAATTCTGGACCCCGGCCTTCGCCGGGGTGACGACGAGTGTAGTCAGTTTTT
>JAHILF010000168.1 GCA_018897105.1 Pseudomonadota bacterium | reverse complement strand
GGCCTCATGCGAAGAGGATAAGATTCGACAGGATCCGGGATTTCGGTACCTTATCAAAATCTTCCCGCTTCGACAACAAAAGTTGCCATCCACGCGAGCAAGCAATGATTATCTCACAAATTCAACGAGTTATTTTTTCAGTGCAAGTCACATGCTACTCCCGAGGTCAGGTGGTCTGAACCTCATCATTGGGAGCCCAGTGGCACTTAATCTGAGCCCAGTGGCAGCTAATGTGAGTCCGGCACTGTTTCTATTGTCAAATAATGGGAGCCCAGAATTGATATGAGTGCGAGCCTGGCCGTTTATCATAGCGAGCCGCTACACCTACCATGCCTTGAATATCCTGCAGCTTGCCCGCAGGTACGATGCAATGGATGAAGGTGAAGGCAATCCGTCCGCGGACGAGATGTTGCGTTCCTATCTGGCAGCCTGCCTGCGGATTCCGGGGACCGGAGCCAGAACAACCTTCCAGTTGCTCTGGTGCTGCAAGGCCGAGGGGCTGGCACTGGATAGGGAGACCTTCGAAGCGACCGTCAGGACGAAAATGCAGGCAGCTGATTCCCTGGAAGATTTCTATTTCTGCGGCAGGATTCTCTGCGAGGTGTTGGGCGAAGAAAAATCCCGCCTGCTTGTCGAAGCGCCAAATTTCACCTCAGTCCTGGACCATGCATGGCGTGCTGTTGACGAGGCATGGATGCACATGTATCTATGCTGGGAATTTCGGCAAACCCTGCCACGGCCGGCACCGGAGCTGATTGCCTGGTTCCGGGCCTCACAGAATGGCGATGGCGGCTTCGGTTTCTTTCCGGGAACAACCTCGTTTGTCGAAAACTGCCACGCCTGCCTGCGGTCCCTGGCAATGCTGGGCGTAAAGCCCCTGGAGCCCGCCCTTGCTTTCCGGTTTCTCGCCGGTTGCCAGACCACTTCCGGCGGCTTCGGCCGTAGCGGTCGGGCCGCTTCTTTCCTTGATTCGACCTGGCATGCCTTGGCCGCGCTGTCAATCATCGGCTGAAAAATGCAGCACCAGCCAAAGACTTCGGCATAATACCTTGAATTTTCCGCTATCCCACTCCGTGATACATGCCGTCCATGCCCCAACCCCTCAGATCGAACAGTTCCCTCAATCGTAAGTAAAGCGCCACCCCCATGTCGGATAAAATAGCGCTATGCCCAGGGAGAGGACAACACCGCCCGCCGATGTATTTCCTCTGCAGAAGTGAGATAGTTTTTCCGCTACAGTTGTAGCGGGTAATTCAGCTAAATAATAAGCATATATTTTAGTACATTAATGCACTACAATTTTGCTTGCAATTGCTGGTCTTGTAAGCTAATTTCATGTTATATTTCCAAATCTGAGGTGCAATTATGAAAATCGGTATATTAAACCAGAAGGGCGGTGTCGGAAAGAGCACGATTGCAGTCAATCTTGCATACGGTCTGGCGGCAAGCGGGAAAAAGACACTGCTGATCGATATAGATCCGCAGGCGCACAGCACCGTCATTTTCTGTTCCGATTTTCCTAGGGAGAGAACGGTCAGGGAAATATTTCTGGACCGGTCCGCTGATATCAGAAAAGTCATCCACCCGGGGCTGGTGGGCGGTGAAACGATGAACGGGCTGTCGGTGGTGCCGGCGACAATTCATCTGGCCACCGTCGCCGAGCAGATCAACGCCCGGACCCATCGGGAGAAATTACTGCATAATCACCTGCGCAAGATCGAAAACAATTTTGACTACATCCTGATCGACTGCCCTCCCACCCTGGGCGTATTGTCGATGAACGCGATATTCACCGCCGATCTGATCCTGATCCCCACAACCTACGCTCGCTACTCTCTGGATGGTATAGCCGATCTGTTTGCCACCATCGGCGAAGTGAAAGAGACTGATACCTATAATTACCGGATTGTGCGGAATAGTTTCGACTGCCGCAACAGGGTGTCGAACCATTTTATTGACGAACAGCTTGCCCCCCTGCAGGCCAGCCTGCTGAACACCATAATCCGCAGGAATGAGGCGATCAACCAGGCGCAGATGAATAATGAGCCTATCTTTACCTTTGATCCCAGATCAAACGGCGCCCAGGATTTTCACTCCTTGACCCGCGAGATTAGCAGCCATGGCTAAGAAAAAAATAACCGGACAAAGCAAGCTTGCCACCACCAGCTCGCCGGCCGATTCGTCGGAAGACTTGAAACTGGTCTCCCGCAAATCACAGCTCAAACCCACCAGCTTTCGCTTGACCCCGGAAGATTCGGAGCGACTGAAGAGCATAACCGCTGCGGTCAACGAACTTTCCCCCTACAAGAAAATATCTGAAACAATGGTGGTCAAGGCCCTGCTGTATAGTGGCCGGAAAATCAAGCCGGAGAATCTACTTAAAGCAATCAGAGAGGTGATTTTGTAGTAGTGTGCAGGCTATGTTTTGAACTATAAATTGCACTACAATTTCAGGCCGAAATAACTGCAGGACAGGCAATCCCTTGAGAGGGGCCGCTTGCTGCTTGGACGCGATTACCCATAAGATTGTCAGCTCACAGGCGTGGCTTGCATCTGACATCCGGGGCCGGGGGGCTGTCAAGATTGCCAATTTTTATCCCGTGGACATTCCGGGAAATATGCCGGCAGCTGTTCTGCCTCTATGCTTTTGCCCGGCTGCAAATCTATCTTTGACATCTCTAGTTTTTTCTGCTTTGTTTGAAGCGGCGTAACTCCACAGGTCGACAGTGGGAAAAGAGCCGGGCTGACCAGCTTGAGCAGTTGCGCCACGGCTGTCAAAGGAAAAGAATAAACAGGGAAGGTATTCACCACATGCTGCTGCAATGTCGGAATGTAACCTATCGCTATCCACAAGGTGACGCGCTGGTTTTTAACGATCTCAACTGCCGACTGGCTGATCCCGGTTTTCATGGTCTGTTCGGCCCGTCGGGAGTGGGGAAGAGCACCCTGGCCAGGATCATCGCCGGCGAGATCAACGGCTTTGCCGGTGAGATCAAGCGCCGGGACAGGGCCGGCATCCTCTATTCCTGCAATACCGAGCGGTTACCCGGCTGGTCCAGTGTCGGCGATCATCTGACCAAGGTGACACCCGCGGCCCACCTGCCGCTGCTGCAGGAACTGATCAGGGCTTTTGACCTCGGCTCCTGCATTGACTCCCGCTTCTCCCAGCTTTCCCTGGGTCAGAAAAACCGGGCCAATCTTACCCGCTACCTGCTGCAGGATTTCGACCTGCTCATCATGGACGAAAGCCTGGCCAATGTGGACGAGGCCATCAGGAAACAGATCATTGTCACCATCAAGAAGATGTTTCCGGACAAATATTTCCTCTATATCTCTCACAGCGTAGCGGAGGTCGCCACATTCTGCGCCCGTATTCTCATGCTGCGCGACATCCATAAATCGCCGCAGCTCATCGAGGTTGCCGGCCGGGATCACCATGGCGATACGGCCATGGACAAAGCGGCCCTGGAGCGGACCATGCTGGAGATCGTCCATGCTGCATAAACGGATTTCCCAGTTTCTGATCATCTATTTTCTCGGGCTGGGTTTGCTGCTGGCAATCAAGTACTGCTTCGGCCTGTCCGATTATGTCATTCCGGGCTTCACCGATATTAAAAACACCGCTGCAGCTGTTGCTGCCGGTTATCTGCGGGCGGTGCTCGATACCCTCGGCGTGGCCGTCATCGGCCACCTGCTGGCCATTGCCCTGGCCACCGTGGTGGCCATTGTCGGCAGGCCGGACAACTTGCTGGGCACCATGATCAAAACAGCGGCCTACAATCTGCAGGCCTATCCCATTGTCGCGGTGGCGCCGATCATTTTCATTCTTCTGGGCGACGGGCTGCCGAGCCGGCTGCTGATCGCCGCCATCATCTGCTACTTTCCGCTGCTCCTTTCCTTTATCGGCATCCTGGGCGAACCGGTGGCCAGCATCGAGCATTTCTATGTCATGACAGGCAGGATGCGCTGGCAGCTCGAAGTCAAGATCCGCGCCTTTGAAAACATGCACAAACTGATTACCGTGGTCACCGGCAGCGCCACCCTGGCCATGGTCGGCACCATTGTCGCCGAGTTCATCGGGGCTGACAGCGGTATCGGCTACAGCCTGCGCATCGCCCTCTACCAGAGCGATATGGCCAAGGTGCTGGTGGCACTTTTCCTGATCGGTGTTTTTAATTCGCTTTATCTGGTCGCGCTCGAACTGCTCGGCCTGGTCATCCAGAAAAGAATGGGAGTTGAACAGAGGATACAGCAATGAATTGTACGCCCGCCCGCTTGGTTATCCTGCTCTGCCTGTTTTTTCTCCTTCCCCTGCTGGACGGCTGCCGGCAGCGGGGTGAAGACCCGGGGCAGGAACTGACCTTTCGGCTCAAATGGCTGTATAACATCAATACGGCCGGCGATCTCTATGCCCTGGAACATGGTTTTTTCACCAGCCGCGGCCTCAGAGTGGCGGTCAAGCCGGGGGGGCCGGAGCGTGATGCCATCAGGGAGCTGGAGCTGGGCCGGGCCCAGTTCGGGGTTGCCTCGGCGGACCAGGTGATCCGTGCCCTGGCCAAAGGCGCGCCCATTGTGGTCATTGCCCAGCTTTTTCAGCAGAACCCCCTGCAGTGGATCTACCGCAGTGGCGGGGCAGCTTACGCCAATCCTCTGGAACTGCGCGGAAAAACCGTGGGCATCACCTACGGCGGCAACGATGAGACGATCATGCGCGCCCTGCTGGCCAAATACAATATCGCCCCAAGCAAGGTCAATCTCTTCAGCGTCCGCTACGATTATGCCCCGTTTTACCTGGGCGAGGTGGATCTGTGGCCGGTCTACCGCAACGCCGAGGGCATTGTTATTGCCGAAAAGATGGCCCGGGCAGGAGAGCAGACCGGCTTTTTCGTCCCTGACCTCTTTGATGTGCGTTTTGTGGCCAATTCCGTCATCACCACCCGCAAGATGGTGGAGGAGCATCCCGACCTGGTGCGGAAATTCCGCGACGCCTTGCTGAACGCCTGGCAGGAGGCCCTGGCGTCGGCCAATGCGGACAGGACCATTGCCCTGGTACATGCCCATGATCAGGGCACGCCGGAAGAGATCATCGCCAAGCAGCTCGTATCTACCCGGCAACTGATGCTGCCGGAAAACGGCCAGTTCGGCAGGATAGACGTTGCCGCCTGGCGGCAGACGGGAAAAATCATGCTGGAGCAGGGAGTGATTGACTTGCCTGTGGCAATCGAAAAGGCACTGCTCACTGATGGGCTGAAACCG
>JAHILF010000167.1 GCA_018897105.1 Pseudomonadota bacterium | reverse complement strand
AGATTCCTGGTTTCCCGCCTGCGCGGGAATGACAGAGGCAACATCATCTCCTGTTCAATCAAATCTGCTCGGGGTAGATCCGCTACGTCGTTCATCTCTCAGCGTCCCCATTGGGCACCTCCAAGGTTCTTTCGCTGGCATCACCCGTTTCTTGCGCTGTCATCCCCTTCATTCGCTATCATCCCCTTCTTTCACTGTCATCCCCGCGCAGGCGGGGATCCAATAGTTGGCAACAACTTGAAAATTCCTGGTTTCCCGCCTGCGCGGGAATGACAGAGGCAACATCATCTCCTGTTTAACTCAATCAGCCATGGGCAGACTTCTGTACGTCGCCTTCTCCATCTTCCGCCATGCCGGGCGGGAAATGGATGTTGAGGTTTTCCACCGGGAGTTTGCCGGAGATGAGGCGGGGGAGGAGCATCCCTCTGATTTTTGCTAAACCATCAATTTGCTTAAGCAGCAATTCAATCTGTTTGAACATGGACAACACTCTGTTCTCGAAATCCCCCACCAACTCCTTTGGCGGTGTCAGTATCTCGATTCTTTTGAAGGTGCCTTTGGTCAATTCGGCAAAGGTCGCTCCTCCCGAAAGCAACTCGAAATGCGGCTTGCTGAGTTTCAACCAGTGGTACAGGAATGTCATATGGTAACGCTCATTCGGAATACAGGTTATAAACCCCTGGTTCGTGCAGGCCGGGGTGGTGTTGATACCAATTGCCCCGATAGTTGCCCGGCTGGTCATCATGATCGAATAGGCCGGAAACAATCGGGCGGAACTGCGGCTCAACCCTTCTTCCGTGCATTGATCGGCGGACCGGCTGAGGAAAACACCTTGTGACGCTGTTATGTCCGACGGCGTGTACCAGTTGACATCACCGTCCTTCCAAAACCGCTCCACTTCTTTTGCCGGCGTGCCGCCACCTGTATAGGTAAAAGCTTTTTTAAGGGGGACCTTTGCCCACCCCTCCGGCACCCCCTTCACCATCTTCACCTGCTCATGGCCGGGGAAACGGAAACGCACAAACCACTCGCAATAGATCTCCTCGGCCATTTTTTCCAGCAGTCCGATGCGTCGTTTGTTGTTTTCAATCAGGTCGTCGTAGGCGGAGAGGATGGCGGCGATTTTTTTCTGCAAACCTAACTTGGGGAAGACCACCTTTATTTTATGAACATGATTTCTATTTAAAGTAGGATTTGACGAACCCGCATCGAAATTTTCCAACCGTAAAGTTTGAAGAAAATAGTAAATTAACCTCTGATCGTTACCTTTAAAGTCTTTGACCCAAAGCGTTGTGTCATGTGGCCAATAATTCTCCCGCAGGTAGTGAACTGTTCCAAGCGTACCTTTGCGCCCAATTACCACTCCTGGTCCTTTAACCTTAAATTGCTTATGGAAGCTCGATACTCCGGAAGAGGATACAATTGGAATTTTTCCTTCTTTCTGCTCTTTCTTTGTGATATCGAAACCACGCTGAAAGGTTACCGCATCGCCAAGCATTATCTCATCAAAACCTTCTTGGTGACGCTTTGCAGAATGTTTTTCAGTGAGGCTCATTCTTCACCACCAATCTGACGAATATTTTTGTCAATCACCACCTCCAGACCCCGCGCCTCCTCATTCAACCTGCTCAACTCCTCATTCATCGCCAGCAACTCCGCAATAAACTCCTCTTCGGTCTTGCCATCCTCCTCAATCACCACCCCCACATAGCGGCCGGGATTAAGGGAGTAATCCTGTTCCTTGACCTCCGCCAGGGTGGCCAGTTTGCACAGGCCGGTGACATCTTCATACTCGGCCTGAGGAAAGCGTTCCTGCAGCCAGTGGATGTGTCGGAAAAAGCTCTCGGCATTTTTGACCTCGGTCAGCAACTCCTCCAGGGCGGTTTTCAGGGTCTTGATCCTGCGGTCCACGGCCAGCCGTTTGGTGGCCTGTCTGGCGGCCTCGGCCTGCTCCTTTTCATGGCCGCGGATGATCCTGGCGAGCTGTTTCAACCCCTCGTGCAGGGCTTCAAAGAAGGGAACAAAGGCCTGCCGCAATTGCTGCTGGGCCGCGTTCTTCTTGTCGATGGCTGCCGCACCGGCCTCCCCGGCGAGATACTGGTGGTACCGCTCTTGCAGTTTTTTCAGCCCGCTCCACTGGGCCAGCAGACCGGCCACCGCCTGTTTGCCGTTGCCGTTGTCCAGCACCGCCAGCAGCTGCTCGGCCACCGGGCCGACCTGCGCCTTGTTTTCCGCCAGCTTTTCCATGCCCCGCGCAAAATAGCGGTCAATGAGCTGGACGAATTTGTGGCGCTTGCCCCGGCGCAGATGGCTGATCACGGCGATGTTGCTGATCTGCTCCTCGGAGAACTCCCGGTGGGCCCGGTCGATCTGGGTGAAGATGTTGCGGCTGTCGATGAACAGGATGCGCTCATCCTGCTTGGCCTTGTCAAAGAACCAGAGGGTGGCCGGCAGGGTGACGGTGTAGAACATATTGGAGGGCAGGGTCAGCATGGTGGAGATCAGGTTGCTCTCGATCAGGGTGCGGCGGATATCGGCCTCGGAGTGGCGGGCGTCGGAGGCCGAATTGGCCATGACCAGGGCGGCCCTCCCCTTGTCGTTCAGCGAGGTGGCAAAGAGGTTGATCCACAGGTAGTTGGCGTTGGGCACCGTCTCCTTGCCCTGCTCGCTTTTCTTGACCTTGCTCTTGTTGCGGGGGATGCCGTAGGTGTTGAAGCGCCGGTCCTTTTCCACGCTGCTGAGACTGACGTCATCCACATTGAAGGGCGGATTGGTCAGCACATAGTCAAAGAGGCCGAAGCTGTCGTGCGGATTTTCGTAGTAGGTGTTGGCCTGTTTGACATCGCCCCGCAGCCCGTTGACCGCCAGGTTCATCTTGGCCAGCTTCACCGTTTCCAGGGTCTTTTCCTGGCCGTAGACATAGATATCGCCGCCGTCGCCGTTTTTCAGTTCGTCCCGGTGGCGGTCAATGAACTTGGCCGACTGGACGAACATGCCGCCGGAGCCGCAGGCCGGGTCGAAAACCTTGCCGCCGAAGGGCTCGATGATCTCCACCATCAGCCGCACCACCGAGCGGGGCGTAAAGAACTCGCCGCCGCCCTGGCCCTCGGCCATGGCGAAATTGCCGAGAAAATATTCATAGATCTGGCCGAAGATGTCGCCCTCGGCCTGGGCCGGGATATTGGCGAAGTTCTTCAGCAACTGGCCGGGGATGGTGCGGTCGGTGCGGGTCAGCCGGAAATACTCATTCTGGGGCAGGACGCCGCGCAACTCCTGCTTGTACTCTTCAATGGCCTCCATGGCCTTTTTGATGGCCTTGGCAATGTCCTGTTCTTCCGGCAGGTTGAGCAGGTAATCGTAGCGGGCATGATCCGGCAGATAGAAGCCGGACTTCTCGACGGCGATGTCGCTGAGGGGTTTTTCCCGCCGCGTTCCTTTGAGTTTGGCGTATTCCTTGAGAATCTCCTTTTCAAAGCGGCGATAACGGTTGTCGGCGAATTTCAGGAAGATCAGCCCCAGTACCGGGGTGGAATACTCACTGGCTTTGAGGTCCGAGTTGGCCCGCAGGGTGTCGGCGCTGCGCCAGAGATCGTTTTCAAGCTGTTTCAATTCTTCGGAGTTCATTTGCAAAACACTATTACGTTAAATGAAAGGGATAGCCACAATTTTTCTGCTCCAATCCGGAATTATCGGCACCCTTTCCCGGCTATGCATGTTTAATTGGGATGGGTATGAGATCAGATACGATTTTTCGGAAAATCATAACCATATTCAGGTAAAACTGCAAAAAACAATTCTGCAGGATTTCCATAACCCACCCCCCTCCCGCTAACGGAATTTTAACGCATAACCCCGGATTGGCACTTGCACAATAACGGGGTGAGCGTGTACAACATGCCTTTGGACCATGAAAGTGACCGGGAATGCCCAGCAAGTCCGCAGACCCACTGCTTTCACTCCATCCCCGTTGCAATCAGGTGAAAGGAAATGAAAAATAACGGACTGGCATTTGTTCTGGTCACCACTATTGCCATCGCCATTGTCGGCGCCGGCCTGTCGGTGTTTTTCAGCAGGTTCATCAATCTTAGCGGCACGTTTGGCGACACCTCGCCCATGTCTGCGTTAAACGCCCTGCCCCAGGCCGCGCCAACCCAGGAGTCAGCACCAGCGGTCACTTACTCCCCGCCCTCTCTTCAGGATGCGCCCCCATCAATTAAGGAAGCGGTGCTGCTCGGCTACAACCTCCTCCTGGAGACCGGCAAATATGCCCCCGCAAATGTGGGCAACAAGCTCTCCTGCAGCAATTGCCATTTCAAGGCTGGCCTCACCCAGGGGGGCAAAAACGGCGGCCTGTCCCTGGTGGGCGTGGGCGCCACCTATCCGCAATACCGCAAACGGCAGGACTATGCCGTGAGCCTTGTCACCCGCACCAACGACTGTTTCAAAAGAAGCATGAACGGCCGGCCACTTCCTGAGGAGAGCAAGGAGATGACCGCCATTGTCACTTACTACCAGTGGATATCCAAGGGACTGCCGGTCTACGCCGAGATCCCCTGGCTGGGCACGCAGCCTCTGCAGAGCACCCATGTTCCGGACAAGACCAAGGGCGAGCAACTATATGGCGCCAAGTGTTCCGCCTGCCACGGCAAGAGCGGCGAAGGCACCGCCGCCGCCCCTCCTCTGTGGGGCAATGACTCCTTCAACGACGGGGCCGGCATGCATAAGCCGGTCAACATGTCGGCCTTTGCCCTGCTCAACATGCCCCTGGGCAACCCGGATCTGGCCGTGGAGGAGGCCCTGGATGTGGCGGACTTTGTCGCTAGCCAGCCGCGACCCCATTTCAGCGCCAAATAACAGCGAGGAGAGCAGAGCATGGAATTTCCGATCTTCCAGGTGCCCTTTCTCGGCAACGGCATGACCATTGCCCTTGATGCCGTGCTGCATGTCATCATCAGTCACGGCCTGGCCATCGGTGCGGTTTCCATGGTGGTTTGCGCAGAGTATTTCGGCCACCGCCGGGCCTCCGGGGCCTGGGAAGTCTTTGCAAGGGATTTTCTCGGCTTTATCGTTGTTCTGACCACCAGCGTCGGCGCCGTGACCGGGGTCGGCATCTGGTTCATCACCAGCGCCCTGGCGCCCCGCGGCATCGGCTCGCTGCTCCGGGTCTTTTTCTGGCCCTGGTTTATGGAGTGGGGAGTTTTCACCGCCGAGGTGATCATCGTGCTCATCTACTACTACACCTGGCAGAAATGGAACGGGGAGAGAAAAAAACAGCATCTGTGGCTCGGGGTGGGCTATGTGGCGACGGCCCTGTCCTCGGCGGTGCTGATCACCGGCATTCTCGGCTTCATGCTCACCCCGGACGGCTGGCCGTGGAATAAAGGGCTCATGTCGGCCTTCTTCAACCCCAGCTATGTGCCGCAACTTGTCCTGCGCCTGGGCATCGCCTCTGTGCTGGGCGCCCTCTTTGCCATCGGCTATCTTGTCTTTACCAGACGGGACCGGCAGTTCCGCCGGGAGGCCCTGGCCTTTTTCGGCAAAGTCGCACTTGTCGGCCTGGCGGTGACGCTGCTTTCCGCCACCTGGTATTTCACCGTGGTGCCGTCCGCGTACAAGACCCATTCCCTCTATGCGGTCATGACCTCCCGCCTGTCCCAGCAGCCCGATCTTTTCTGGCAGATCAACCTGGGCGGCGCGGTCTTTCTGCTGCTTTTTTCCCTGCTGGCCCTGACCAAGTCCGTCATCTCCGCCCGGCTGCTGGTGGTGCCGGCGCTGGTGGTGGCGATGCTTTTCGTATCCGAGTTTGAGCGCATCCGCGAGTTTATCCGCGGCCCCTATCTGATGCCCGGCTACATGTATGCCAATCAGGTGCTGCTTGAGGAGACGCCGCTGTTTATTAAAGAAGGCATGCTGCCCCGCTCTTACTGGTACAACGCCACCGCCGCAAAGGCCGATCCGGTCAGCCGGGGCGCCTATCTCTTTGCCCAGAACTGTGCCGGCTGCCATACCATCGGCGGTATCAACAGTATCGTTGACCGGGTGCAGGGCAGATCCGCTGACGGCATCTATGTCATCATCGGCCACACCCAGGAAATGGTGCCCTTCATGCCGCCTTTTTCCGGCACGGATCAGGAGCGGCGGACCATGGCCGACTTTCTCTTCCGGCTGGCCGACGGCAGCATCAAACCCGGCGTCCCGTTCCGATTCACGCCGTTGAACGGAGGCCGGTGACATGAATATTCTCTTTGATATCCTGCTGCAAAAGCCTTTGCCCGACCCCTGGCTGCAGGGTCTGCTCTTTGTCGCCTTCACCCTGCATCTGCTGTTTGTGCTGTTCACCCTGGGCACGGCGATGCTGGCCTTTTCCTACATGCTGCGCGGCCATTGGGGAGGCAGTCCCCGGGCCCTTCGCCTGGCGGTCCGCATCGCCGGATCCTTCATGAGCCACAAGAGCCTTGCCGTGGTGCTGGGTGTTGCGCCGCTGCTGCTGATCCAGGTCACCTACACCATACCCTTCTTCACCGGCGTGACGCTTTTTGCTCCGTACTGGCTTGCCGTCATCGGCCTGCTCATCGTCGCCTTTCTCGTCTTTGATCTGCTGGCCCACCGCCTGGAGGGAAGCCGCTTTGTGGCGCTGCTCATGGGTATCATCGGCTTGGTCACCCTGCTGATCGTACCGGGGATCTTTGTGCTGATCCTGTCGGTGTCCGAGCATCCCGGCAACTGGCTTCGCATCATTGACCAGGGATACCGCCTGCAGGGCCCGCTGCTCATCCACTGGCTGCTGAGATATTTGCATGTGCTGGGGGCTGCCCTGGTGTTCGGTGCGGCATTCCATTACTTTTTTGCCGCAGAGGGCGGAGAGGAACGGCGGTCCCTGCTGCGGTGGCTTACGGCCGGCACCCTGCTGCAGGTTCTTCTGGGCATCATGCTCTATGGTCTGCTGCCCATAAGGCCTGAGATGATTGCCAATCTCTGTCTTTTTGCCGGGGTGGCGGGCTGCGCCCTTTTTCTCTGGTATCTGTTCACTAGCAGCCGGGGCGATGACCCCCTCTCGCTGCGCACCATTGTGCCCATGACGCTGTTCATCCTGGTGGCCATGCTGCTTACGCGGCAGCTGATCCAGAACCGGGCGTTTCTTCCGGTCACGGCGGCACTTGAGGAAAAATCGCGAACCCACGGCCAGGAGATAGGCGCATTCGCCCGGGAAAGCCTTGACCGCTACCAGAACAAACTCGCCGTCGTCTACGACAATGGCCCCACCATCTATGCCCAGGCCTGCGCCTTCTGCCACGGCGAACTGGCGGACGGCGCCGGCCCGGAGGCGAAAAATCTGGCGGTGCCGCCGGAAAACGTCGCTGCCGTGCGGACCACCGCCCCCTATCTGCACCAGATCCTCACCCAGGGCGTGCCCGGCTCGGCCATGCCCTACTTCACTTTCCTGGACCGCAATAAACTGGATTCCCTGACCGACTATCTCAACGGCAGGTACCAGACCATCGGCAAGCCCGGTCCCCTTCCCGCCGACCTTACGGAGGCAACCATGGGCCAGGCCGGGCAGGTTTATGAACAGACCTGCACCCCCTGCCACGGCCAGGACGGCCGGGGCACGGAACAGTCCAGGGGCTACCGACCGCCGCCGCCTGACCTCACCGCCTATAGTCTCACGCCCCAGCGGACCTTCCAGGTAATCAGCAAGGGCTACCCGGGCACCCTGATGCCCGGCTTTGCCCAGCTGCCGGAAGAGATGCGCTGGGGCCTGGTGCAGGTGGTTAACGGCAAACGGATTCCCTAATGGCAGAAAGAGTCGTTCTCTTACCAGAAAAATATCACCAGGAGTCAAGGGAGAAAGCGACTTATTTGTAACAACTGAGACACGATCTTACACTCAATCGTAAGAGATTTTGACCAAACCTGCCAATTAAATTCTTAGGAGCAATCATAAGTTGCTCGGCAATTAAGCCGACAGTAGTTAATATAACATCTTGAACTGTTTGGAATATTCAGATATTTGATGCAATCTCAAGGGATGCACTACCACATATGTTAACTCAATGTCATTAACTTAAGCCTTTTCGCCGGTTGCCTGAGCCCAGGTTCGTCATTCCGGCGAAGGCCGGAATCCAGGTAGTTACGACAATTCTGGACCCCGGCCTTCGCCGGGGTGACGGCGAGTGTAGTCAGTTTTTCTTAAGTT